>CAYFGD010000069.1:0-6990 GCA_964342715.1 uncultured Candidatus Poseidoniales archaeon
TTCTTCGGCCTCTTGCAAGCCAACAAGTCTGGACTCTTCGACATTGACATCTATTCGGGAGTCAGTGGACGGATCTACGATATCCGGGTTTAGATTGACCAGCGCTGCTAGGAGAAGCAGGACCAATGCAGTCGCATATCTTGCCGAGTTCACGACTTTCCGGTATCGTGGATGGCTTTCAAGTAAATGTAGAATTGAGTAGATTGATGGATGTTACTCAGGCGTCATTGAACGACGAACAGGCACGATCTTGGAAGACATGTCCGCAAAAAGGATTGCAACAATGGATATAGTCAGCCTAAGACCGTCATACAACACGGGAAGAGTCAGTACGAGGATACCTGTGGAAATGAGGAGGAGCCTGATTCTAAATCTAGTACCATCTCCCTCCGAGCCGAGGAGCAATCTTGACATTGAGAGAGAAATTGACGTGATTGAACATATCAAAACGATCCATGTTATTCCTATGGATAGTGAGATTATTTGAGTAACGTCATACCTGTGCTCGACCCCCTCTATTGTACCTAGGGATTCAGAAAGGGAGAAGAGTGCTGAGGCGCCCCATGTCCAAATGGCCACTGTGGCCAGAGGCGCAATAATAGAGAAGCAGGTTAATACAACTGTAAACCACTTCTTCTCATCTCTGTAAAGCCCGGGACTGACGAATCTGTACATAAAGAACGAAAAAAAGGGGAGTACTGAAAGTGAAGATAGTAGCAGTATCAAAGTCCATCTCACCTCTATCCACCCCATTGGTGAGTAGATAGCCATACCATACTCTGGGTATGCAATGGATAGTGAAGAAATCCACGCGTTGATCATTGAAGAAGACACTGAAGACCACAGTGTGGCTGAGATAATTAGGATCAATGAGGTCCTCCTGAAAACGGAGTGAAGCTCTGAGAGATGGGAGTATGTGTTGCCTTCGGAACTGAGTAGGGGATATTCGGACATGTCACAAGCGATCCTTAACTGATTGTTCGGCTCTTGCTGCCAGTATTGTCCTATATACTCCATAGGCAAACATCGCGCTTGTGAAGAAAGCGCAACCTATCAAGAAACCAGTCAGGTCGGTGACATTAGTTCCTTCTTTGACGACGGCCTGTGGTGGGAAGTATATCGCGGAGTCTGATGCAGTCCATCTGACAGCAACGATGAAGGAAGCGATGCTGAGTAGCGATCTCCGGATCGCCTGCGGATACGCCAGCTCCATAGCCAGGAACTCGGGTCCATCGTCATATCTTCTTTCCAATATCTCTCGTTGGAGAAGGGCCCCGAAAATTAGGGCTACAAGGCTCGTCCAGAAGAATAAGTTACCCTGTGAGAAAACGGCGTGAGATAGTGCCTCTTGCCTTTCTGCTTCCCTCTGGGCATCGGACTCTTCTATGACGAATAACGTGTCATAGTCTCCTACTGATATTGTCCTAGTATCAAGGGTGGCGCCTGATTCACCGGATGGTAAAGTTCCAGGGGGATTTATTGAGAAAGATAGGATGTTCCAGTAGTCTGACTCATCTGGTACTCCTGCCCCATCAACAGAGTTTCCGGCTAACCAGAAATATACAGGCCCCACGTCATCAGATGGAGCTGTCCAGACGACATTCCAGATACCATCCGAGTCTGGGTCTGAGTGAGAAATGTCGTCTGGGGCGCCATCGGCTTGTCTGATATCCTGATCTTCCTCCCAACTGAAAACCCCGATGGAATCGGAAGTCATCAAAAATCCTGCCTTTTCATTGCCATCACCCCCAGAAAGGGTTAGTGCGTCCGCTACAGTAATGGTGAGTTCGTAGGATTGATTAGCCTCGTACATTACTGGGACACCTGTGACCATCACTACTGCTCTGGCTGATGTAGCCCCATTGTTGTGGCACGAACATCCGTACTTGACAGTTGGATCGCCATCTCCGTTCTCGTAACTGGGACCGGCGCTCATCCCCATCGCGGGGACTGCCAATAGTGCAACTACGACGCTAACCGCGACTAGTCTTTTGATTGGGGAGTTCATTGCATCTTTCAAACTGTGTTCGGCGGTGAGAGACTCATAACCGTTGCTTGGGTTCATGATGTTCATCTCACATTATAGGTCCTTGATTGAAGAATTGAGGTCATTCATCATTTTCTTACCATCACCGAATAGCATCATCGTCTTATCCATATAGAACAGATCATTATCGACACCTGCATATCCCACGGAAAGGCTCCTCTTAATGATGACAACAACGTTCGCCTTGTCGACATCAAGTATTGGCATTCCTGCTAATGGGCCTTCGCCAGTCCTAGCAGCTGGATTAGTAGTGTCATTTGCGCCGATTACCAATGCTACATCGCAATCCGGAAACTCCGAATTGATGTCGTCCATCTCTATCAGTTTCTCATAAGGCACATTTGCCTCCGCGAGAAGGACGTTCATGTGCCCAGGCATCCTGCCAGCCACGGGGTGAATCGCATACAGAACCTCGCACCCTTCCGACTCCATAAGATCTGCAAATTCCTTTACTGCATGCTGACTCTGGCTCACAGCCATGCCATAGCCAGGCACCACGATAACTCTCTGAGCGCCGTCAAGAACCATCGCAACCTCCTCGGGGTCGCTACCGACCTTGGTCCTGGTCAGTTGATCCTTCTCCCCTGAGCCTCCGAAGGCTTTGAAGAGTACATCGAATAGCTCCCTATTCATTGCCTTGCACATGATGAATGTAAGTATCAGTCCAGCAGCACCTACCATGGAACCGGCGATGATTAGTACGTTGTTACCAATCACGAAACCGGTAAACGCTGCAGCGATTCCGGATAGTGAATTCAAGAGGCTGACTACTACAGGCATATCTGCACCTCCAATTGGCATAACAAACAATATCCCAAGAAGTCCTGATGTCAACGCCAATGCGTAAATCCATGATTGATCAGAAGGCTCTTGGATTGTCATCCATATCAGCGCGAATGATGCGGCCAGTAGAAGGGCCTTGACGGAATTAAGCCACGGCGGCCCCCAAGTAGGGAATCTTATCCACTTGCCAGAAAATGGGACTGTGAATCCTCCCTTGAGCTTGTACATGGCCACCAGACTTCCCGTCAGAGTAATCCAGCCTACGATCCCGGACAACCCGATAGCGATCCAGATCGCATAGAGCTCGACGCCGGGATCCGGAATGTCCGCTTCTTGGATTCTCTTCATAGCCTCGGAAAGTCCGACTAATGCTGAAGCACCGCCACCGAATCCATTGAAGAGTGCAACCAGTTCAGGCATTCCTGTCATCTCTACTCTGGTTGCCATGAAGTAGCCAATTACTGATCCAATGATCAGTCCTCCAACAATCAACTCCCAACCTATTACTCCCTCTGTCTGGAGCTTTGCCAATGTGACCAAGACCGCCAATAGCATGCCCATTGCACCGAGGCTGTTCCCCTCAGGCGCAGTCCTAGGACTTGATAGTCTCTTTATCCCTATAATGAACAATGATGCTGATAGCAGATAGCCGATATCCCAAATTACTGGCTCGACCATTCTATTCACCACCCTTCCTACGCCTTCCAGCTATCATTCCTAGCATCTTATTCGTGACCATGAAGCCACCAACCACGTTGATTGTGGCCATGACAAGAGCAACGAAGGCCAACAAGGCTGCAACGTCAGTGTTTGCACCATTGAACGAGGAGTTTGACAAAATCAAGGCGCCTACTATGGTAATTCCAGAAATGGCATTGGCCCCAGACATCAGAGGAGTGTGCAGGGTGGGTGGGACCTTGCTGATTAGCTCGAATCCAAGGAAAATAGCTAACACAAAAACTGTGATGCTGCCCACCAATGCTCCGAGAGTAAGGCTCATCCTACCACCTCCGCCAACCTAGACTGCTTAGGGTGAACCTCTCCATCGGAGCAAATCAGAACGCCACCCATCCCTGGAATATGGAAGTCAGATCCTTCCGAGGCACCTACTAAGATGTCATCCTCCATGTCCAACTCCAACTTGCCGTCCTTGACCAAACTGCCGACGAAGTTTGTCAAATTGTTAGAGAATAGCATGCTGGCGGTCGAAGGAATTGTTCCAGCTAGATTTTCAATTCCGACTATTGTGACCCCATGCTCCCTCGTGATCTCTCCTGGAACTGTGAGTTCGCAATTACCGCCGACATCGGCGTTCATGTCAATTATTACAGAGCCCTGTTTGAACGAGTCAACTGCTGTGGATGGTACGGTTATAGGGGCCGGACGACCGAAAATACGGGCTGTGGTTACTATGACATCAGCGTCACTTGCGACCTCGCATACCGTATCGTTAACCTTCTGAATAAACTCAGGGGTAAGCGGCTTTGCGTAGCCAGACTCGTCCTCAAAGTCATCCATTCCCTCCACTTCGATGAATCTACCGCCAACTGACTCAATCTGCTCGGCAGCAGACTTCCTGACGTCGGAAGCATAAACCACTGCGCCCAAACGCTTTGCGGTTGCTATTGCCTGTAGCCCGGCGACACCGCTCCCCATTATCACAAACTTCGCTGGCTTGACTGTTCCAGCGCTTGTTGTCATCATCGGTATCCCCTTCGGGACATGTGCAGCCCCCAGAAGAACTGCCTTGTATCCGGCGAGGTTATCTTGACTGGAGTTGACATCCATTGATTGGGCCCTTGAAAGCCTCCTTGGAATCATATCCATACTCATCAGTGTGATTCCAGCATTCATTGCCTCACGGACTCTGTCGGGATTTCTGAACGGGTCAGCGACACATACCAGAATGTTGCCCTCCCCCATAGAGGAAGTCTCGGGCATCCTGATTGATATCACTATGTCTGAAGACATTGCAGATTCACGAGAAACTATCACTGCACCCTTTGATTCGTACTCTTCATCTGAGTGGTTAGCCCGGTTTCCTGATCCGGACTCAACCTGTACCTCGAAACCGAGCTTTGTTAGCTTCGTAACGGAGTTCGGAACTATCGAAACTCTATTTTCTCCTTCTGGTTCCTTCACTACTCCCAAGCGCATTACTATCACTCCTGTTGGGCCGTAGGCCCAATCATATGCGATTCGAGAAGAAGACGCTTATTGAAGCCGTCGGCGAGGAGGTTTCAGAGAAAGATTAGCGGGAAATATGATTCTCAGAGAGGCGAATAATCGCAAAGTGCTAAGTTCCCATCCTATTGCCGGAGATTGAGGGCTACATATGGGAAGAGTAAATGGGGGAATTGATGTCACGGACATTGAGGGAAATGGAATGAAAAAGCCAATTCGTGTTGCTGTTACTGGCGCAGCTGGAAACATTGGATATGCACTGCTATGGCGAATCGCGAGTGGTGACTGTTTCGGGGCGAATCAGCCGGTCTCTCTTCAGCTACTGGAGATACCGCCGGGCATGCAACGTTTGGACGGGGTAATTATGGAATTGAGGGATTCTGCATTCCCCCTATTGCATGGGATCGTTGGTACGGATGATCCCAATATTGCGTTCAATGAGGCAGACGCGATTTTTCTGGTTGGCTCACGGCCACGATCGAAGGACATGGATAGGTCTGATCTAGTGGCTGCAAATGGTCCAATTTTCGTTGGCCAGGGAGAGGCGATTAACGAGGTAGCATCATCGGATGTGAAAGTCATTACAGTTGGCAATCCTTGCAATACGAATGCGCTAATCGCCTGTGCTAACGCGCCAGGAATCCCCTCCCGGCAATTTTCCGCTATGACTCGCCTCGACCAAAATCGAGCGGTCGGGCAGATGGCTGAGCGAGCAGGGGTGCCCGCCTCTAGCATAAATGATGTTTTCATCTGGGGAAACCACTCAAACACAATGTATCCAGACCCGCGTTTCGCTACTATCGATGGCGAAATGGCGACAGAAATATTCGACGAAGAATGGCTACAAGGGGCCTTCCTAGAAACTGTAGCAACACGAGGAAAGGCCGTTATCGTAGCAAGGGGTGCGTCCTCGGCTGCTTCGGCAGCCTCGGCTGCAATTGACCACATGCGCGACTGGTGGCAAGGTTCGAATGGACGTATAGTATCAATGGCCCTCCCTTCGGAAGGTTGGTATGGGGTCCCAGAGGGTCTCGTTTTCAGTTTTCCATGTCGATGCGAAAATGGAGACGTGATTGTGGTGGAAGATCTTCCTGTAGATGCATTTGCACAATCAAAAATTGACGAAAATATCGCAGCACTTCTAGAAGAGAGGAGTGCAGTTAGCGAACTTTTGGGTTGATGGGGTGAAATATGGAACGCTCGCTCTACCTTGAGCATGATGGGAAAGTTCTGCTCGTTGACTTGGATGGAGTTGGTCCTCACAAAGCAGTGATGGGAAGAGTTGGTGATGTCATTCTAAGATTGCCGACCGAAGAAGAAGTTCGTTCAATGGGGATAGAATGGGATGAGCGAAGAGTCAATCGCGTCAAATTTGGAGAGGAAATACTCGATGTCGTCTACGCTCTTCCCAGAATTGAATGGCCTGAAAAATGGACTTGGAAAGATGCTCTAATTTCAGATGGTTGTGTGGACCCCTTGGCTCGCGAGTGTGTGTACAGGAGTATGCATAGGGTAGTCTCGAAGGTAATGATCGTCAATTCCAAGAGTCAAGTCCTGATGGCCAAGGTTTCTCGTGGATTCTTCAAAGGATATTGGACCCTTCCGGGAGGATTTGTTGACTATGGTGAGCATCCTCGTGAGGCCGCTGTTCGGGAAGCCATGGAAGAGCTGGGAATAGAGATTTTGATTGATGATCCGAAGGGGGAGAATGGCGAGGCATTTGGTGAGGATGACGGCGCTATAATCAGAGAAGAGATTTTCAATGAGGATGGGATAAACTGGGTTTCTTTCACCTACAGGTGCAAGGGGGAATTCGAAGATAGCGAGATAGTTCCGAAAGACGACGAGATTGAAGAAGCCAGGTGGTTTAGCAAGAAAGATGCCCTCGGAGTCGCGGTTTCAATTTTTGATATAGAAGCGATTTCGACTATTGAATAGTGGTGGGCCCGCCTGGATTCGAACCAGGGTCAAATGCT
>CAYFGD010000070.1:0-6854 GCA_964342715.1 uncultured Candidatus Poseidoniales archaeon
CACCGAGGGGACCGTCTGCGCACATTGCGGATGGGTCACAAAGAAGGAAATGAGAATACTGGCCGGGCACGGTGCGCATGCAGTACACTGCCCGGTTTCCAACCAGAAGCTTGCGTGTGGCGGCACTATGTCATATCCCGCGATGATAGAGTCGGGAGTTGATGTTCGCCTCGGTACAGATGGTGCGGCTAGCAACAATGGGCTCGACATGCGTGCGGAGGCCAAGGCGGCCAGCCTAGTTCAGAGGCACGACCATTGGGAAGCTACCATATTGGACCCGATAGAGACGTGGCAACTGGCAACGAAAGGATCGGTGGATTGGGTAACTTGGGATCTTAACAATATCCGGATGAGGCCTCGTGGGAGGGGCAGCAGGAGGATTCTGTCGAACCTGATCTACTCTGGCACTGGGTGCCTCGATGTCTTCGTAGACGGATTTGGGATTCGTAGAGATGGCGTCACCCTGACGGTTGACGAAACAGCTGCATCCTTGGACCTTGAGGAAGCCGCCCAGGAATACTACTCAGATATTTAGCGTCCTAAGTCCTCATTCTCAGGGCCTCTATTTCCAAGTCGGCTTCACCGAGAGAGGAAAGGCAGGACTGAATGTCACCTTCTGAGAGATGGGCATCGGCTTGAGCGAGCAGTCTCTCGGATTTCGTTCTGCCCTCGTCAGTAGCGGCTATCCCTGCTGAGTTCAGTCTTGGCCTCATAGATTTCCACTCCTTGTTAAGGAAGTCGAGTAGCTCTTGCGCGTCGTCCCTCTCTGACTCGAAGTCCCTGAGGTCATTGGTTAGTGATTCCAGGCTCTCGAACGCGCCCTCCCAGTCACCGGAGTCAGCCATCCCAGAAACCGATTTGAGTCTCGATTCCCAGTCCCCTCCGGCAGGGAATCTGGACTTCAGTTGCTTCCTCTGCCTGAGGGCCCTCTGGACCTCCTTCATTGAGTCCGACGCTCCCCTTATGTCCCTGGAGATGCTCTCTGAGATTCCCTTTGACAGGGAGAAGTCTCCAGAATTGAAAGCATCTATTGACTCCTTGAGTCGCTCTCTTGAGTCGTGGCTGATGTCATCACTGACAGCGGACAAGACTTGCTCTGCCTCCTTGAGCGCCTTAGCAGCCTCCTTCTCCATTGAGCCAAGGCTTTCCAAGTGTCCCGGAATTGTTGAGGCGATCTGTATTGCTTCCAGAGGCTCCTCTAACTCCATAGCCTCCCTCGCTGCCACAAGAAGTCCCTTGACCGAGTCAGCAGCCTGGCCAGTATGATTGGATATTGCCTCCTCGCCTTCCCTGATTGAGTTCATTGCCTTCTCCCAGTGGTCGATAACCACCTGAGCCTTCGTCTTTGCAATTCTGTAGAGTGTCTCGGCCTCTCTGAGGGATCCTAGTTCCGCCTCCCTCTCACCCTGCTCGAAGGCTCTTCGTGGCCCCTTGGCAGAGATGGTAACACATTCTGCACTAGTCACAGAGGATAGAGAGTCCTTCCTGATGTCACCCAGATCTACTGACATTGCGATAATCCTCTCAGACTCCCTCATTGCCTCCTCTATGAGTAGGAATCCCTTTTCAGGATCCTGCCATCCAACATCTCTTGCGCTCTTGATCAGTGAGGCAGCCTGCTCAAGGCCTGAGTTCTCGGTTCTCAGTTTCATCATTCTATTTTCGGCCTCCTCTATGGCCTGGGAGAATTGCCTCCTCTCTTCATGATCCTCGTCCTTGGCCAGGAGGTCAGGGAGAAGGTATGCGAGAGGGATTCCGATGGTAACGGCCCATGCAATAATTTCAGCCTCCGAATTAGCCAATACTGCTATCGCGATGGCCAATCCGACTGAGCTGGTGAGCCCCCTTAGCCTGCGAGCGGATATCGAATGGTCGAACGTCGTATAGGAGGAGTTCCAAAGTGCGAAAGACACTGCAAGCAATATTGCAGAAGCTATCAGTGAGTCTTGGGTGACTGTCTCACGTTGGGATGTCACCATCGCCATTGCCACTATCCCGGGCCATGCTATATTGGATACTATGCCCACCCTTGTTCGCTCCACTGGGCCATAGTCTATCAGATCAGAAAGTAGGATGGCCGATATGAAGAGAGCCGCGACTGGGCCTGATCTGGTAATCAGTTCCGCCTCTCCTTGTACTGCTGGCCACAGCCACCAACCTCCACCGAAGACCAATATTAGCAGACCGAAAAGAGCGATCTTCTCCACCCTTAGCTTGTGCTCATTGATCACCCTCTGGGGGTAGTCCGGGAGCAGCACCATGACAGTTGAGCGGTGCCATCCTCTCAAGAGGTTCACGGACGGTTGATCGGTTTATGGCCCAATTGAGTCTCGTCCCCAGAGGCGGTTTGCACCCCAGATTCCGATAGTTAGTGCAACTAGTACTCCAAGGAATGCCTGTGTAGATTTACTGATGGGAGAGGCTACCTTCGACTTTGCAATTATGGCGTCCTCGAACTCCAATAACCCTGCATCATCGTCCATGGAGCTCACCCATTCAAAGTAGGGATCGTAATCACCGACTTCCTCCAAATGCACGTTGAGTTCGGCGCTGAAAACTCCAGTGGATGTCGCGGTTGCCCCTGGGATCATCACGTAGTCGGTGCAGTTGGCTGAGTTGCAGAGCCTTCCAGACGCGGTTGTAGCCCCTAAATTCTGCATGGTGACGATGAATACTACTGTTTGGCCCTCTGTCTGGTCGCCGATTACATTCTGTTGTAGAACCTCGATATCGATACCAAAGGCAGGGGCCACGGACAGATAGAAGGATATTGAGCCCGTGTTTCCGGACGAGTCCCGGGCCTCAATCTCGAATAGGTGGTTTCCGGTTTCCATAGGGGGGAGTTGCACCTTCTCAGCATCTTCCCAAGAGCCGTTGTCAACGAGTTTCTCACTATCTAATGACACAGCCCAGACTAGATCATGTATCGAGTCTATGTCATCGAATGACTCTGTTAGAGAGAGTATGACGTCGTCGCCCTGTCTTGCCGGGTTGTCAGGTGAGATGGGAATGGACTGTGCGATTATCTCGGGTATAATCGTGGGAGGTGAACCATCCAAAACTAAGATGTTCCAAGTCATTGATTGGTTGTTTCCTGCTTCATCTGTCACTTTCATGGAAAGATCCCATATGCTTCTTTCTTTGGATTCATGTCGCTCACTAACATTGAGGTGCATTCCATTGATTTGACTGCCTTGGGAGAATCTGTCTGTGAAGCCTAGCTCGTCGTTGGAGAAATGCCTCCATCCCTGTGACTTGTTGGATGTTACTTCGATAAGCACCGGTTGCCCGAAGTCATCATTGGATGTTATATTCATCGTCAATTGGCTGTCTGACCTAACGCGGATGTAGCTCTGTGTTTCGTCATGAATAACCTCGGAACCGTCTGATTGGACCTCTGTGAAGTGGGCATACCAGACTGGAGGAGAACCATCAACGATGTTATTCTCATACCAGAATACGGTGGACGAGAAGCTGTCTGAGCATGTCACTGTAGCAGAAACAACATCTCCCGCAGAGTATCCTAGTTCAGAAGGGGTGATCGTGTACTCAGTTTCCCTAGTCTCGTATACGAAGGTCCCATTGTTGCCGAATTCCCAGATTACTGATGGGGTCTCCAAAGCGCTGTCAGTACATGAGGCCGAGTATGTTGTCGGGTAGTCCAGAGGCATCGACCAAGACCCTTCGGCGCCAACTCTCTCTGCGGTTATGTAGGGGGGCTGGTTCTCATCGATGGAGATCCTGATGTCAGAGTAAACTGGGGATTCACCCCTGTTTACGGTGAACTCGCTGGGTGTACCCTCGATTATTTCTTGCATAGCACTGTACCTAAACTCCCAGGGATGGGGGAGCGAAATTGTAAGTGGGACTTCCTCGATGACCGATCCTGATCTTGGTAAATCGATGAGCCTAGTGGACCTTGAGTCGGACTGGGCCACTAGTGATGCTGATTCGTTCCACCCCCAAGTTCCGTTTTCGATGTCGACCGAACCGGTCCGAGGAGGGGTTACTGATACCAAAGTTCCCTCTGATTGCATGGGTTCGTTATCAAAGGAGCAGCAGCCGCCGGCCTCGGAGTTGATCCATGACCTAGCGGAAACCACTAGTGAGGAGAATGCGGAAATCTCTGCGGAGTCGAGTGTCCCATCGGAGTTTCCGAGATGGAGGTCAATCTGATTTCTCAGGCCAATGGATTGGTTGGGCAGAAGGTCAGTACCATATTCTTCACGGATAGTAATACTAGCGGACCATGTTGCATTGAATTGGGATTCCATGCCTATTTCTCCAGTGATTGAGAGGTACGAGGAGCCTTCTATGTCACTATCTTGGGAGGGTAGTGGTTGTGATTCGTCCTGCTCTAGGGGGATTGCGTTGGAATAATCTACAGCCATCATTGCATCCGATATCACACTCTCTCTGACATTCTTCCAATTACCATCCGGACGTGTATTTGTGAACATTACAAAGACAACAGATTCTCCGGAGTCCGTCACTTCTCTTCTGAAGTTAGTAGAAGACCCCGAGAAGGATCCCCAGTGCTGCCAAATCTGTTGGTCCTCACTGAGAACGTAAACCCCGCTCCCATACCATGGCTGATAGGAATCGTACGAATTCTCGGTGAAGAACTCGAAGGGACTCTCGAAGACCTCGTTTTCTATGGTTCCATCGATATGTGAAATGAACTTAGCGTAGTCCGAGGCGGTAGCGATCCAGCCACCCCCTCCATCCTTCTCCTCTATCACGAAGGCACCACAATCGGGACCGGGGGAGAATGGAAATATTGGGTCACCGTCGTTGTCCTGTCCATCTGGAAAGTGGCACCAACTGGTGTAGTCATCGAAGTAAGAGACCTCCCCATCTGCCCTCTGATCTGGTATGGTCATCCCGATTGACATGCTTTCTATTCCCATGGGAGTCAGGACGTTTTCGATGATGTATTCCTCGTAGCTCATCCCTGTCTCGGCCTCAATAATCTGACCAAGGATCTGATAGCCGATATTCGAGTAAACGTACCTTGACCCGGGATCAAAGTCCAGTGGCCTCCGAAGCCACTCAGACAGTATTCTTTCCATGCTAATGGGCGCTAGGTTGCCGTTGTCATAGTCTTCGATTAGAGACTGCTTATCTATGCAGTCGTCATTCTGCCAAGATCCGACCCATGAGTTCCAATGCCAGTAAGTGGGATCGGAATTCGGGCTTCCGTCCCTGTCAAACCCAGCTCTGTGGTTCAGTAGCATGGATACCGTAATGTCGTTTATCGAATACGATGTCGAGTGGCTTGGGTAGTCACAACCCTCAAATTCCGAGGGCAGGAGGTGTGGCACTAGGTCTACCATTCTGTCATCCAGAGAGATTGTACCATTCTGAACGAGAGTTAAGATTCCTGCTGCGGTAATGGCCTTGGATAGGCTGGCTATCCTGAACTTAGAGTCCGCCGTGACTTGCGAGGACCAGTGATTGCCACTCTCATCGGTACCATTGGAGGAGATTCCGTATCCCTTGTTGAAAACCAGGGAGCCATTGTACATGACTGCGACTTGCGCCCCTGGTATCTGCCAATCAGAAAGGAGGTCTGAGATGTCTGAGTCAAGTTCGGAAAAGGGGTCGTTAAGTGGGACTGGGTCATCGTTTGCTGAAGCTATTGAGGTGATGGTGGAAATTAGCATCATAGATACCAATGCAAATGCTTTGGTTTTGGATCCCATCCCTCTAACCCCTGTGTACTATGGTCGAACCTTGCTCATCAATACCGAGAGGGATGGTCACCAGCCCCAGTTGGGCTAGTTCCTTACTTGTTTGCGAATTTCCGTGAACAAGGAAGAATCCCCCGCCTCCCGCCCCCAGGAGTTTGGCGCCGGTAGCCCCTGTGTCCATTATCTGGTCGTATATCTCATCTATCTCATCGACAGTTACACCAGAGGAAATACCCCTCTTCATCTCCCATGTGACTTTCAGAAGGGCCCCCAGTCCAGATAGGTCTCCAGACTCGAGCATGCCTCTTGCTGTATCGGCATGCGACCTTATCTCCCGGAGCCTGGATAGTTTGTCTTCGTCACTTTCCGGATCTTCGCTAAGTACCTCGCTTGCACTCCTCGTGATCCCCGTGAAAACCAATGTGAACTCCTCAGAAATCCTGTTTTTCGTCTCTAGGGAGACATCCAAAGGCATTACCTCGGTGATTCCTCTCCCGAAAGAAATGCTGTTTATTCCTCCGAATGATGCGGCATACTGATCCTGCCTTCCTATTGGTTGGCCTAGTATGCCTATCTCGATTTCACAGGCCTCCTCCGCAAGTTGCCTTGGAGATGGGTCGTGTCCCGCGTACGCGTGTAGTGCATTCAGTAGTCCGACGGTGACGGAGGAAGAAGAGCCGAGGCCAGTTCCTCTAGAGGGGATATCGGCTATTGTCGTGATTTCCACTCCAGCGGTCACTCCAGTCATCCTCATTGCCTCTCTGACGAGTTCGTGCTCTAAATCCTCAAAGTCCTCCACAATCTCCATCTTTGAGTATGAAACTCTGACCAATTCGTCGAATCTTCGGTTCACGGTAACATGGATGTGCCTATCCAATGCCACCGAGGTCACCATCCCACCTGATCCCTCCAGGTTTGAGAACCAGTCTAGGTCTGTTCCGCCTCCGCAGAACGACACGCGGAGCGGTGTCCGGCTGATTATCATCAATACCGGGGGTGGCGCACCCCACATCAAGCCGACGGTATCATGTCAGTTTGCAATAATCGCCGATGACAACACATATGACCGAGTCACTGCCGGGTCGAGTGGAGAAAGATGTCCGACGTCGTGACTATGGATGATCTCACCAACAAGGAAATCATGTCTATTCTTGATGATGC
>CAYFGD010000071.1:0-6850 GCA_964342715.1 uncultured Candidatus Poseidoniales archaeon
ACGAACGTTCCTCTCTCGTCAATCCTAGAAGTGAAGAGAAGGGCCTTGGGGATGGATAGGCTTCCTGGGAAGGTGAAGGCTGTGAAGGGGCTTATCTCGGTAGGACAGACTCCCGAGCCTTTGGAGAAGGGTCTGCTCAGGGCGAAGCATGGTGTGTCG
Organism: uncultured Candidatus Poseidoniales archaeon; assembly: GCA_964342715.1. Taxonomy (GTDB): domain Archaea; phylum Thermoplasmatota; class Poseidoniia; order Poseidoniales; family Thalassarchaeaceae; genus MGIIb-O5. Next base: position 160 of record CAYFGD010000071.1, read on the forward strand.
GTCTTCCGTGATGGGACAGCGAGGTACGACATGAGCGATGTTCCAGTTACTCACTTCAAACCGAGTGAGATTGGAACCCCGTGGAAGGTTCTCTCAGAACTTGGTTATACCCACGACATGTACGGGGAGCCTGTTTCTTCCGATGACCAAATACTAGAGTTGCTGCCTCAGGACTTCGTCCCTTCTACCAGATCAATAGATCATCTTCTGTCGACATGCAATTTCGTGGATGACCTGCTAGTTAGGTTCTACGGAATGGAGCCTTTCTATAACGCGTCCACTGAAGCCGACTTGGTAGGTCAACTGGCCATAGGTCTCGCACCTCACACGTCTGGGGGTGTTCTTTGTAGGATAGTCGGTTGGACTTCTTCCTCTGCAGGATATGCCCACCCCCTCTTTCACGCTGCCAAGAGAAGAAACTGCGACGGGGATGAGGACAGCATAATGCTGCTTCTAGACGGGTTGCTGAATTTCTCCAAGGAGATACTTCCGGCTGGGAGGGGTGGCAGGATGGATGCGCCTCTGGTCCTGACAACTAGATTGAATCCCAAGGAGATTGACAAGGAGGCCCTCAATGTCGATTGCTCGTGGGGCTATTCAAGGGCTTTCTATGAGGCGACTCTTTCTCGGCCTCATCCCAATGAGGCTTCTTCACTAGTGGATCTGGTTAGCAATAGGCTTGGTAGCATAGGGGACATCCGCGGGTATGGTTGGACGCATGACTCTGGGGAGCTTGATGCTGGGCCCGTGAACTCAGCTTACAAGACACTGGAAACGATGAATGACAAGATGACTGAGCAGCTTGCTCTGGGGAGCCGTCTGAGGTCAGTTAGCGTCAGGAGAGTTGCTTCACAGGTAATCGAGTCCCATTTCTTGCCTGATATGCGCGGCAACCTTATGGCTTTCACTAGGCAGAAGGTCCGCTGCGTGAAATGTGGTCACTCTTACAGGAGAATGCCGTTGGCTGGAAAGTGTGTTCAGAGGGTAGCCGGATCAGTTGGTTTCTCAGGCTCCGATAATGGTGAGTCTTCCTGCAAAGGAAATGTGGTTCTGACGGTTTCCGAGGGTGCCGTCAGGAAATACATCAAGGTGACCAAGGAGGTAATGGAGAGTTACGGTGTGGACGACTACACGAAGCAGAGGGTAGGGTGGATGTCCGAAAGTGTCGATTCCTTATTCAGCAACGACTCAGTTACTGTGATGACCCTGGAGGACTTCATCTGATTAGAAATCGATTTCCAGGTTTCTGAGTACCCTCTCCATCCATCCGAGTTTCACAATTTTTTGTTGTGGGTCAGTATCGCCGGACCATCTTCCAACGACATCCGTCCTAGTGCCGAGCATTCTAATCCTCTCAACGGGGACTCCCAAGGACCTGGTGATGCAGGCAGCTCTATCTCCGTCGGTGAAGCCTCCGGGATTGTGCATTCCCTCGATATTATTGGGTGTCTGGTGAGTGAGGACCAAGGGTGGCGGTGTGGGGGATGAGGCGGCTATTTCCAATAGTTTTCTCCAATCTTCTTGATTGTCTCCGTGGGCGTGTAAGAATACAGGAATTCCTCTCTTCACTGCAGCAATAGTACCCTCGCCCCCATCAGCATCACTGACAAGGAACGCCAATCTAGACCATGCCCTCTCGGAAGTTGTTTCTGGAAGTAGGGAAAAGACTCCTGTGGCCCCATCGGCAGCTACCAGAAGAGTGGGCTCGTCGAGAATGGGAAGCAGCTCATCGACCTCGATGGCAGCACCCAGTATTGCGATTTCTTGCTCGCGTAGAACGACCCTGCGTAGTATTCCAGCGACCGTAGAGGCTCTCTGAAACCTAGACCATGATTCAATGTCTGTAGATTCTACTGTGGCCAGTAGGTCATTGGCACTATCCTCATCTTTCTCCAGGTTCCAACCGAAATGAGATCGTATTTCGTCTTGCATGGGGACTAATCTGTTGTTGACCGGAGTCAAGTCAGTGGGCCTCTCCTTCATGTTCTCTCCAGTGGAAGGACTCGGTGAGTGTTGAAGAACCCTCTTTGCCCACTGAGAACTGTGCCGATGCCGCTTAACCCCCCGGAGATAGAGGATTTGGGCCTACTCTCGAGGTATCCCATGCTTCCCCAGGGAAGAGATCACTTGAGAACAGTGCTAACTGAGAATGGCATTTCCGTGGAGGATCTAATTGAGGCTCCATGGTTGGAGGATGTCAGGAATAGGGGGCGATTGCGTCTCCTTGAGTCTGTGATGCACAGAGACGGGGTGGATGCTGCCACTGTTGTTGATCTTTCTACCGACTTGGGTAGGATGACTGAGTCCCTTTCATTCCTACATGCAATGCTTGTGGTCTGTGCTTCCTTCGATGAACGATTGCTAGCTCGATGGATAGAAGGCGAGGCGAGCAGGGCCGACCAACTGTTTGGTATGGATACAAGGAGTTTCAACACAATAGCTACATCCTATATTTCCGGACTGAGGGAGGAACAATCTGGAGGGTCCAGAGAGGTTGTTTATTGGGTTCCAATGGCTGACTTCATAGAGCTGTGCCCCCGAATTTCCGGTAACTACTGGAGGTTGGCTAATCGCCCTCTGAGCGAGGGTTGGGTATGTATGAACCCTTCTGCAGGAGAAGATAGCAGACAAAGAACTTCGAGGTTACTTAAGGAGCGTGTAAGAGAGTATCTAGATAGGTCCTGTAGGGAGAGGATGGAGAGAATGGACGATGAGTTCGCGGCTCTTTTCTCTGAGCCCGTCGAGAGAATCATCGGTCTCCTATCCGAGAGGGTGAGTGCGGAGATGCCTATGTCTGCGGCGGTCAGGGAAGACTGGCCACCATGCTTTGAGTCCGCAGTGTCCGAATTGAATCAGGGAATTAACGTGAATCATGTCGGGAGGGTTTTCTTAGCGTCCTTCTCGAGGTCTCTCGGGCATTCTCAAGAGCAAACTTGCGCCTTTTTCTCTGGTGCACCCGACTACAACGCGGAGACGACTTCCTACCAAGTGGCCCATGTTTACGAAAGGGAGTACACACCACATGGCTGTGCGTCACTGAAAACCTCGGCCAGATGCCCTGTTAACTTAGGAGACGATAGTCTGTGTGATCAGGAGTGGATGACTCACCCGCTGAAATATCTGAGGGCCAAGCAACGTCGTAGGTTCCAGACTCCCACTGATGTGGGGTCGGGGCGGGAATCGGAGACTAAGGAGCGCGTTTCAGGCAATTCTTCATAGCGGCGTTGATACTATCGAATAGTGAGGGGGAGAGGTCAGATGGTCCGAACACTCGTTCTAACTGTCGACAGAGACAACGACCTCGGTGTCAAGGCCGGCATCAGGGGGCCCGTGATTGGCAGGAAGGCCACTCTCGCAGCGGCCCTCAGGCTCGGACTGGCTGATCCGGAAGAGTCTGATACAAATGCAATACTGGGGGCGCTACATCGTCACGACAAGCTCAATGAGGAGACTGTAGGAGACGACGAGGTTCAGATCGCCCTTCTGACGGGCGATGTCAGAGTGGGGGCGAGGAGCGACAGGGCAATTGCTGTGCAATTGGACGAGGTAATCCAAGAGTTCCAGCCCGACAGAGCGATTCTGGTCACAGATGGAGCGGACGACGAGGTGGCCCTTCCCATTATAACATCAAGAGTCAGGGTCGACCACGTCGAGAAGATCATTGTAAGGCAATCGAAAGGGATTGAGAGTACATACTACTACGTTGTAAAGGCTATCGAGGACCCTCGTTGGAGGGCTCGGTTGCTCGTCCCAATTGCTGCGGTGATGATAATCCTAGGGCTTGGGCTGATACTTCCTAATGGGACAACTCTGATTGGGGCGATGCCCCTGATTTTTGGAATATGGGTTCTAGCCAAAGGTCTGGGTTGGGAACAGCAATTGGAAAGATTGCTTGGAGACATGCGTTCAGCTGCCAGTGGAAGCCTGCTTACCTCGCTCCTTTGGGCCTTGGCATTGGTATCGCTGATGATTGGGGCAGTCACTGTAATTCAGGTATTCTACGGCACGTCAGCGGAAATTCAAGAATGGGCCGCGGCAATTCTTCCCGATTCCACGGGATTCGATGTTGGGGCAGTGAACAATGACATCGCAGTTTGGGTCATTGCTATCGACAATTCCCTTTCTTGGTTCCTGGTAGCTTTCTTCTCCCTATTCCTTTCTCTGGGGGTGCTTAGGTGGAAAGAGGGTTCTTTCACAGGGCAGAGCATCATGCTTCTGGCTACCGGGGCAGTGGCTTACTTCGTGATTTCGGCGATCAATGAAGTTGCGCTGGGAATGCTGGGGGGCCAAGACCTTAATTTGAGTGTCAAATCGGTATCGGATACTTGGTCGATTCCAGTATTGGCCATCCTTGGTAGATATTTGCTAAGCGTCATGGTTGAGTCCTTGACTGAAGATGATGAGGGATCGATGGAAAACCAATTCTATGGAGTCTAGCTTTCGAATGTTGAGTCCATCATGCAAGATGGGCAAGTAACTCTGATGGGCCGTGTAGATGGTATCCCTAGAGCAGCATTGCAGTGTGGGCAAAGTATGGCCTGCTCGACACCTTCTTGTCTCCTTTTTCCGGCTTGGCTTGGGTCATAGGTAAATCTGTATTTATGGGTGTCATTGAGGAAGTTAGGCGAGCCCTCTCCTTCGCTCCCTGATGCCTTGAACTTGGACTTCCTCTCGGGAATGGGGGCTGGTAAATTTGGGGATTGTGGGGGCTTCGATGGTCCCTTCTGAAACTCTTCTAACTCGGACAGGATGTCAGATACTGGCATGTTGAGCTCCCTGGATGCCCTATCTATGGCGAGGGTTCTCTCATAGTCCCCCATACCGACGAACTGCTGCAGGATTACTGCCGGTATCTTCGCCATGGTCCTGCGACAAAAGAGTCCCCTTTCAATCTCGTCCCACCCCCGTTCATCATACACTATCCCTAAGAGCGTCCGATTTGATTGCCCGTTGATGTTCCCCGAGTGCATAGAGTGCAGAGGGACCAAGGGAATGTGCGGAGTAGATCCTTGCCCCCTCCTATCCGAAGTAAGCAGGAGGCTCCCTGCCTGGGAGACCTCGAGAGTTCTTGAGATGTCAGGACCGAGTCCTCCCTCGATGTTTATTGGGAGATATGGATATCCGGATGTCAGGGCCGGACTTACTGCTTCATTGAGGCCGGATGATGGCGAATCTGAAACGATTGGGGATCCAGCCGAGTTGTTCGGAAGGCCGTTAGAAGAGGTGGCTGCAAGACATGCCAGTCTTATCACTGGGGGGAGGAGAATGGATGTTTCAAGTGCAGTTTCTCCAGATTTGGTTTTGGAAGCCACTCAGCTTGTCGCCATGTCTTCTTCTAGCGTGGATATTGAGCTCGACTTCGCCAGGCCTGTTGCTGTCGGGGGAAATCCTACATTCGACAGTATGAGCACCCCTATGGGGCCTGCAGGGGAAGTCGTTAGGGCGGAAGTTATCGGAAATGCGAAGGTTTCGAGGAAGATAGACTCGATTACTGAAGAGATGGATGTCCTAGCTTCGGATGCCATGGGTGAGCTCGTAGATTCTGGTACTGGGGAGGCCCAGATTTCCAGAATGCTGTCCTCGGGCCTACTGGGGAGAAAGGAAGGCAGGAAGCTTGTTCCCACAAGATGGGGGATAACTGCAACAGACGACATCCTAGGAAAGAGAATTTGGGACAAAGTAAGGTTGCTTCCCTCTTTGGATAAGGTGTTGGTCTTCGAAGCCGAATATCTGGACAATAGATTCCACATTATCCTCTCCCCGGGAGACTGGGCCTTCCAGATGATGGAGGCTTGGGGAGGCGGTTCACTGTGGTCAGAGAACGGCTCGGTTCTTGGAGACTGGGAAGAAGGAAGGCCCAGAACGAAATATGCTAGCAGGGTTACTGGGGCATATTACTCTGCGAGGCTCGGTGTGCTGGAATACCTAGATTCTATTGGAAGATCGGGTGCCTGTCTCATCTGGAGAGACATCGGTCCTGGTTACTGGGCACCTGTTGGAGTTTGGCTAATTCGTGAGACAGTTAGGGAGGCTCTGAAGGGGGATGTTAGGAAGTTCGATTCGCTTGAAGGCGCTATTGGATTTGTGGCCAACAGGGTTTCTTTGCCGAATGATCTTAGGACGTCTTGGTTTGTCAACAGAAGCGTTCAGATGAGGTTGGACGCATTCAGTTAGACTTGCCTAGGAAGTCTCCAACTATCTCGCTCTCCGCCTTGATTAGTTGCTCTGCGACTGTGGATTTTGAAAGTCCAAGCTTGCTTGCAAGCCCCCTTATCGACACCTTCTTGGGAACTTCATACCAGCCGCTCTTGTATGCTAGCTTCAGTATCCTGTACTGCTGTAGGGTAGGACCGTTCTGTGCTATTCCCTCGGAATTCTTGGCCTTGGTTACCCTCTCAATAGGTATGGCTTCCCTGATTGACCTCAAGAAAGATACCATTGATGACTGCCTCCCCGCTACTTGAACCACCAGTCCGTTTCCAGTCAGATTTGTTCCCGCTAAGATTGTAAGGTCCCCATTCTCGAAGAACCTTCCAATGAAATCCCTTGAGAATTCCAAAGATATCAAGTGGTGGGTCAGATAGTCGGTCTGCCATTCCTCTAGGATCTCCACTATTCTCACGCCTGGTAAGCTGAAGCCCGCCTGTGGACAGTCGCCGTCGGCTGTGATGCACTCGCACATTATTCGCAA
>CAYFGD010000072.1:0-6849 GCA_964342715.1 uncultured Candidatus Poseidoniales archaeon
CGAAAACCCTCTCCCTCTGCTCTGCCTCCTTTCGGCCCATCTCAGCATCTGCGTTTGCATTGGCGACCTGGATCTCCCTCTCCTTGTTTGCCTCGGCTGCCCCTATCGCACCATCTCTCTCGGCGTTTGCAACGTCAACACGTGCATTCTCGACAGCAGTTGCAGCCGCCTTCTTACCGATACTCTCGATATAGTCTGACTCGTCAGTGATGTCGACGATGTTAACGTTCAACTGGGTTAGTCCGAACTTCCTTAGCTCCTGATCAACGTTCTGAGTTATCAGAGAGAGGAAGGCGTCCCTGTCTTGGTTAATCTGCTCAATTGTTAGAGACGCAACTGTGAGACGTAGTTGACCAAGGATGATTTCCTCGGCGAGCTTCTCAATTTCGGGAATCTTGAATCCCAGAAGTCTCTCTGCGGCATTGGCCATTATGGATGGCTCCTTGCTAACACCAACAGTGAATGTGCTAGGGACGTTGATCCTAATGTTCTGGAGTGAAAGGGCGCCCTTCAGGTCGATATTTATCGGCATTGGCTTCAAGGAGATGTATGCATAGTCCTGAATCAGGGGCCATACCAAGGCAGCCCCTCCGTGCACTACCTTGGAAGGCTTCGCCTTACCATCTGCCTGCTTTGCCGTCCGCCCGTAAATCACCATTACTTGATCGGGTGGGCATCTCTTGTACCTCTGTGAGAAAAATATCACCACTGCCACTAGTACCAGTATTATCGCAAAAATTCCAATCGTTCCAATTGCTCCTGCCGTTGCCATTCGTAGTCACTCCTGAACCCAAGAGGGAGTTCACAGTCATGAAGTCTTTCCCGGCGAAGGCGAAAGATTGCATTGGTGGAGCAAATACTTCAGGGAATTTCAAATCCTCTTCACCAGTAGGACCTCTCCCATGGTTCCCACCACTTCGATCATTCTTCCAGTGCCTATCTCCTGCTGGTCGGCTGATCTTGCGTTGTAGGTAGAAAGTGAGCCTCCAGTCTCTATCTGTACCTGTCCGACGCCCTCGTGAGGTATCACGAGGTATACAGTCCCCTTGCACCCAACCGCGTCCTCAATCTCCACATTCCCGGTGGATTGCATTGCCAGGAAAAGCTCAAACAATTTGGCCGTCCCATACATCGAAGCAGTTCCTGCGATTCCCCCGACAGCAACTGCCACAGGATCTGAACCATCTGACTTCAGAACGAATAATCCGGCCAGTCCGAAGAACATCATGAATGCCATGACCCCCTGGAATGTCAGAGCCTTGAACGAGGCATCCGAGCTTAGGACATCAATCTCCATACCGAATAGTCCTTCGAAGACTCCCTCGGCTACGCCACCCACTGACATTAGTATGAACCATAGAAGGAAGAGAATTCCGCCGAGCAGTGCGGATGCTGCAAAAATGAACTCCAGTCCAGTCGCATCCCCTAACCCGACCAAGTCGAAAAGATTGAAGTCGTCAATGTCAGCCATTGGACTCCTGCGGGAGGATTCCGCATTTGACCCATTCGGCTAATTCTGTCTGCGTTATATTACTTGTTCTGCTTTCTCATTGCAGTGTATCTCTCCAATGTGAGGATCGGGCCCAAACAAAGGCCCGTGAGTGCAGAAGTCACAATTAGATTCCAACTGCTGCTAAGGTATCCATCCAGAGCAGTGTAAATGAAGAGGGCGATCAGAATTAGGACTACTGGGATAGCGAAACGTCTCAGAAACAACTGGTATCCGCCCATCTGGTCATAGGCCGGATTCTCTATCATCCGGTCAATCATGTCATCTAATGCCATCTTTTCATCCAGTCAGCCAAGCCAAGGCGCCTATCAGAGTCAGACCGACTGGGACAACATACCAAACTGCCTTAATGACTCTCGGTGTGGTGTCCTCTAGGTCGATTATCCTTCCTTCTGCGTCCCTCAGGAAGGCGGTCTTCTCCATCTTCGAGTACCCGTCTGCGAACTCTTTCTCATGCCTGGCTAGGAACATGAGGAAGTATATTCCAAGAATTACCGAGCTGCCTCCAGTTCCCTGCAAGATAATGCCCAGAAGTTCCAGTGTTGGGTCGCCGCCACCAATGTCGCGGCCCAGTATCAATTGGGCGAAGCCCAGCATGAACCATAGCATCGAGTCTACGCGTGCCATAGTGCACAGGAGGAGGTGGCTCCTCATCAAGGTGTTCCCGTCATCGCCTGTTTCCGGGCCTACCCGGGCCACTGGGGATCCAGATTGCCCATGTCCCCTTTGCAGTGGCTATCAACCTTCCATTATGATCGATAATTTCACCTTCCATGTGAGCTAGGTTCTTCCCCCTCTTTACTACCCTTCCAGACGCCTCGAGTGTGTCGCCCTCTATTGCTGGCCGGATGTAAGATACATCAATCTCCGCTGTTGCACACCACTCTTCTTTGGAAAGGGCCGACACTAGGGCCCCACCTAGTGCAGTGTCTAGCATTGTTGCATGGAGCCCGCCGTGAGCCACTCCACCTGCGTTTAGATGCTCATTCTGGACGACCGTGCTAACCGTGCATTCCCCCCCTCCAATCGATTCCGGGGATATGCCGATCATCTTTGCCAGTCCGGGGAATGTCGGAGGGAATTCGTCATCTGCCAATTCTTCACCCCAAGTGTTCTCCGGGTTCGCCTGTCTGAACCGCCCAGAGTCTAGAATACAGTCCTCCCGACTCAAGAAGGGACTCGTGTGTTCCTGTTTCTGCAATCCTGCCATCGCCCAGAACTGCGATCATGTCAGCATTCCTTACTGTTGATAGCCTGTGTGCGATGATCAGTGTGGTCCTATCTCTGGAAATCAAACCTATGGACCTCTTCAGAGCTGCCTCTGTTTCGTTGTCTACATTGCTGGTGGCCTCGTCAAAGACCAATACTTGGGCGTCTTTTAGTACAGCTCTGGCTATTGCTATCCGTTGCCTCTGACCACCCGAAAGTTTGTGCCCCCCCTCACCTATGTCAGTGTCCCAACCCTCGGGGAGATTTTCAATGAAGGATGCCGCCTCTGCTACCCTAGCAGCCTCGTAAACTTCGTCCTCACTGGCTGATGGGTTGCCATACCTCACATTGTCCATTACGGTACCGGGAAATAATGTAGTGTTCTGACTGACTAGTGATATTGAGCCCCTGAGGGAGTCTAGAGTGAGATCCCTGACATCATGGCCATCCAATGAAACAGCGCCTTGTTCTGGGTCGTGGAATCTGAGAAGAAGCCTGACCATGGTTGTCTTTCCTGAGCCAGTCGAGCCAACCAAGCCCACTGTCTTGCCTGAAGGGACCGTCAGGTTGACTCCCTCTAGGACAGTCTCCCTTCCCGGATAGGAGAAGGTTACGTCACTGAAGGAAATCTCTCCGCTGACATTGTCAATGGCAGTCTCCCCCTCCACGATTCCCACTTCCGTATCTAGCAGGTCAAGGACCCTCGTGGTAGATGCCATGGCTCGCTGGTACAGGTCAAACGTTTCCCCAAGTCTGGTTAGGGGCCAGAGAAGCCTCTGGGTGATGAAAACTATCACTGAGTATGCCCCTAGGCCGATTTTTCCCTCTAGTGCGAACCAACCTCCGACTAGCATGTTTGCTGTGAAGGCGAACAATATGGCCATCCTGATTATGGGTACGAAAGACGCAGAAAGTCTGATTGCCTCACGATTTGCATCTCTGTATGAGGTAGAAGCAGCCTCGACTCGGTTTGCCTCCCTCTTCTCTGCTGTGAATGACTTGATGGTTGTAATCCCCTGAAGGTTATTGTTCAAGAGGGAGTTTAGCTCTGCGACTTTGTTTCTAACTAATGAGTATCGAGCACCAATCCTACGCTGATACATGAATGATCCTGTGACAATCACGGGGACTGGGATTATTGCTAAAAGAGCCACTTCCGGAGCGACTGTGAACATTATGCCACCTACGACGATGATTGTGGTAGCGACGTGAAGGAGATCGGTAGCACCTTGATCTAGGAATCTCTCTAGCTGATTGACGTCGTCATTCATTATGGACATCAGGCCGCCTGTGGACTGTTCCGAGAACCACTGCATCTCCAAATCTTGGATGTGTGAGTATGCAGACATCCTTAGCTCGTGCTGTGCAGTCTGAGCGAGATTCCTCCAGAGAACTGCGTAGAAATACTGGAATAATGACTCGAGGACCCAGATCAGAACCGTGAGTCCTGTGAGAATATACAACTGTTCATACACGTCCGGATAACCCATTCCCGCCAGGAAAGAGTCCTCTCTAGCGGAGACAACATCTATTGCCATCCCAATTAGTACTGGTGGAGCAAGATCCCAAATTTTGTTCAAGATGGAGCATATGGAAGCGAGAATTACAGTTGACCTGTGCTCTCCGAGATGGGATAGAAGACGGGCAAGTGGATGCCTGTCTCCCGACATGTTGGGCCCTTGGCCATGAGTCGTTTGAATATGCCTGTTATTCATTCCTGTGCCGCGAGAGGGCCCCCGGTCCATGCACCTGCCCATAGATCATACACTGCAATGCTTAGTTCTCCTGTAGCATTAGTCCTGACTGCATAAATGTCGCCACTAGAGACGAGTCCGTCGGAGTCTTGGTCGGACCAGATGAAATCCCACCAGGTCCCGTCACCTAGGGTTTCGTTGTAGGTGCCGAAATCCAAATTCATAGAGGAAACGGAGGAGTAATTATCGTCAGAACCAATAATTCCGTGAATGACCAGTTCGGACGGATTCGCTTCTGTAGCAAAGCCGCTCTGAACTGAGCCGGCCCACTGGGTAATTTCTCCCTCGACTAAGAATGCATTATCCGGGCTAAATCCCAGAGGGGCTCTTTCGATATCCTCCATCAGTTCCAATACGACATCCTCGCCAGTGGAAACAGTGAGTACAAATTGGTCCTCGTCTCCTGCATATGTCTCTATGGAGGTTATGATTGGTGGACTCCCTTTCAACTCGAGGACTATTGTGTGAGAGGAGTTAGTTGCAGAAGCGACTTGCTGAAGCGATGGCTCATCTCCTGTGATTCTCCAGTCCAGTCCTGAGATCTGCGTAGTGTCGAACCCGAAGGGAGGCCAATCCCCCCCGGGGTCCATGGTTGACAACTGTGCGAATTCCTCGAAAGGGTCTGAGTAATTTGGTGCCTCATCCCTGCCCTCAAACCAAACATTTCCAACTCTGATGTTGGTGATTTCGCCTCCTTCTATGACCTCGTTGTTCATCGAATATGTACCTAGGGTGACCCTGGTAGAGACGGATCTGAGTTGCTTAGAGTCGTCCTTAGCCACACTCCAGTACACTTCTCCAAATTGACCCTGGACCGTGGATGATGCAGTTGTTTCTACCCTGAGTCTGTCAAACATTTGGGAATAGGCGATGACATTGAATGAGTTGCTATCCGAAAGTATGTCATTCAGAGCATCAGATGTAAGGGGGAAACAATTCGAATCTGGACAGGGATCTTCCTCGACTTCCAAGCACCCTGAAAGAGGGGTGAAGATGGCCAGTAAAATCACTGCCAGCAGTACCCTCACAACATCTCGCGGGGGCTCGGTGCTGATGAAGGCATGCAACAGAGGTCACGATAAAATGGAAAATGGGGAGGCGAGTCTCCTATATGGGACGGCTTAGAGGACGGGGCGAGGGTGAAGGCGTGACCGATGTGCTTGTCGTCTACAAGAAGAACTTCGAGGAGGTTCACGACAAGGCGCTGGAAACCGTCAGGAAGACAATGGATGAGCTGGAGAGGCAAGGTTCAGTGAGGGTAGATTACACGGCTAGAGAGACAGTTCGTAGAGGAGATTTCGACGACCCTGACCTGGTAGTTGTCCTAGGGGGCGATGGAACCCTGACTTCCATTGCCCACTCTGTGGATGACAAGACCCCTGTAATGGGAGTAAATAGCCATCCAAGAGCCGATGACGATGATGGATCATATGGATTCTACATGGGAAGTGATCCGGATAGTTTTGCAGAAGACGTGAGGGTCGCAATAAATGGTGAAGCGATTGTCAACACTCTGCCCCGTCTACAAGCAGAGATCGTAACTACCAGTGGAAACAAGATAGTGACTGATCCAGCTCTGAATGACCTACTGGTGGCCAACACTCATCAGTACCAGCCCTCGAAGTATAGGCTCCATAGGGCGGCCGAGGGAATTGACGTCATGCAGCACTCTTCCGGATGTCTGTTCTCAACATTCCTAGGGCAGGGCGCCTGGTTCAGGCATGTTGCCAACATTGAGGGTACGACATTTCCTATCGATGAGATTGACGAAAAGTACCTATTCGTGGCCAGAGACCTACCAAGAGGGGATCGCTCAGAGGATGGCTCATACTGGGCCTGGACTAGTGAGCCAACTCTGATGACAAGTGACATGCATCGAGGCTATGTGGTGGCTGATGGTTGGGACGAGTTCCACTTCACCAGGGGTGCTACCGTAACTGTGGACCTGAATGGGCCAACTTTGCAACTACTTACCTTCCGTAGTACCATCCATGACAGGGTCGCCCATTGGATAGGGCAGTAGTGCTATTTTCGACTAGAGAATCTGCTCGAGGAAAAGCTTGGTCCTTTCATGCTGCGGATTGTCGAAGAACTCGTCTGGCGTATTCTCCTCGATCAGGTGACCCTCGTCGAAGAGGATGACTCTGTCTGCTACTTCCTTGGCGAAGCCCATCTCGTGAGTTACCACGATCATGGTGATGTCCCTCTTTGCCAAGTCGACCATGACGTCCAGAACCTCCTTGATCATCTCGGGGTCGAGAGCTGATGTTGGCTCGTCGAATAGCATTATCTTCGGGTCCATTGCTAGTGCACGTGCTATCGCGACCCTCTGCTGCTGCCCACCGGATAGTCCGCTTGGGTACTTGTACGCCTGCT
>CAYFGD010000073.1:0-6841 GCA_964342715.1 uncultured Candidatus Poseidoniales archaeon
TAGTGATTAATCACATCATCAAGGAAGCCGTCAAATCGAACAATGGGTTGTGATACAATGCTCCCGCCCCAAAGGGACTCTGGAAAACTCGAGCAACCTCTGGATTTGAAACCTCTACCAGGTGGGAAAACATGGGATGGAAGGATCGCATACCTAGACAGGGACGGCGTCATCAACAGGGGTTTCGAGGATTACGTCAATTCAGTCGATGAAGTTCAGCTACTCCCAATGGCAGCCTCTTCTATTGGTGATCTAAGAAGGTCAGGCTTCAGGGTCTGTGTTGTCACTAACCAGTCACCGGTGGGCCGCGGACTTTGGGACAGGGACAATCTTGCTTCCATCCATTCTGAGATAAGGCGCCTCCTCCTTCTCGAGGACCCACACGCTCATCTGGATTTGATTCTACATAGCCCATATGCCCCATGGGAGAACTCATGGGCAAGAAAACCGAATCCGGGTATGTTGGAGGCATCTAGGCAAATAATGGATCACGCCCATTTAGACCCGTCCTTATCAGGCCTTACTATATTCTTCGGTCCAGATTGGAAGGATAGGCCATCAGAGGAGGGCTCATTTATGGTCGGGGATAGAGGAGTCGACATGAAGGCATCCGCTGAATTCGGAGTAATTGGGCATAGGTGCGATCCCGATGAGGGAATCGGTGGGATCATCGAATCTATCATGGGGCGATACCGATGACTAATTTTCTACGCACCACTGTAATGATCGGACTTGATGACACAGATCATCCTGATGTGGGATGCACTACCCATGCATTGGACTCACTCGTTTCTAGAATCTCCGACGAGCCGTGGTCCGAAATTTTGGAGAGGAGACTTGTAAGGCTATGGCCCTTCGCATCAAGGAGGACCAGAGGGAACGGAGCTCTTTCCGTAATTGTCTCAGTAGAATCCGGATCAATACCTGATTTGGAGAAAATCTGTACAGGTTGGTTTGACGATTTATCAGAAGCCATTTCCGACTATCCAAAAAATGGAATCCAAGCATCCCCCTGCTTATTGATTTCATACACCAAAACTCCCGAGTCATGGTACTGGGAATCAGTCAGAGGGGAGGTAGATATTGAAAACAGGAGAGACGAGATACGTTCCTCTGGTGTCAAGGTATTGGAGTTGGGAGAAGGATGGGGCATTATCGGAGCTTCCGCGGCCATTTCGTGGGCCCCTGAAGCCCACTCATCATGGGAACTAATAGCTTGGAGGGACGATGAAAAGGTTGGTTCAGAGAGAATTGTAAGTCACGAAGCCGTCACTGAGATGACACAAAGTCACCCAAAGACGTTTTTGAACAGGGATCCCACCAAGGATAAGGGATTGATAGCCCCTAGGACACCATGCCCAGTCTTGTACGGCATTAGGGGCGAGACATGCAAATCAGTTACCGCAGCTCACATGTGGATGCAAGAAAGAGACGACGTCGAGACCAGTCACTCTTGGGCTCCACACAGGACTAACCAGATGTCTGATGATCATTTGATAGGAGTCAACAAAGGAACAGTACTCTCGCTACCGGAGGAGGGGAGGGGGGCCCATGCAAGTATCAGCGTTCTATCCAATGGTAGGGCTTCCAGCTTGGTGGTTTTCAAGGAGGGAGGTGAAGTCAACAGACTAGTGAGGCAGCTAATTCCAGGGGATCGGATTAATTGGATGGGCCTGGAATCCCCCGATGGATCAATACACCTTGAGAGAGTCTCCCTGCTTTCCGCCGTTCCAAGGATTTCGTCACGTCCGTCATGTTGCGGGAAGACAATGAGAAGTGCCGGAAAAAATCAATCCCTAAGATGCCTCAATTGTGGAAACACTAGCGATAAAATATGGCTTTCAAAACCATGGTCTCCCTCCGGCGTCTCATCTGTTTCCGGTTGGTTTGAACCCTCTCCTTCTCAGAGAAGGCACCTCGCAAAGCCACTAAGTCAAGGAGTTCCCACGTAGCATTCGGAGTAACCAAAATGGCCATTCCCACAGAGACTCTACTACAGGCCATACTTTCCCTAACCGCATTAGCCCTATTGTGGCTCATTTTCAAGAGGAACTACCTCGGCCATACCGATGATGAAGAAGAATACTCAGGACTAGCCAGAGACCCAGAGTCACTTTCTGAACCAACCCCTGAGGCTCTTTCCGAGCTTGATAGGCTGATCGATAATAGATCAGACAACCGATAGTCCGGATTCACCCATCTTCAGAAGCGACTCTTCCCCTCCGTCGACTAGAATTCTGTATGCCTCCCTACGGGGATGTCTAAGAAGCATCACTGTTCGCAACTTTCCTGCAAGCGCACCCTCTCCCCTGGCCATCAACTGTGGCCCAGAGCCCGATGCGTTTCCTACGGCCGAAGAAGTAGCAATCACTGCACAAGACGCCTTTCCGGCAATATTGGTCAAAGACCCTATAACAGCTTTCTTAGTTCTTCCAATCGGCTCGCACCAGTCATCAATTATCAAAAGCCCACCATCACCTAGTTGTCCTAGGTTATTGAGGACAATATCCTCAATTAAGGGCAAATCGCCGCCAAATTCAATAATTCTCATTCTCACCAATTGGCTGTCTTCTAAACCATCCATAATATCCGAGAATCTTTCACTATCAGGCGTATTCATGCATGCCCAAATCACAGAGTTACCGCTTTCCAAGGCCCTTCTCGCAATATTCAGACAGAGTGTTGTTCTCCCCGCTCCCGGCTCAGATGATAGATGTACATCTCCCCGGCCCAAATCTATCATATGCATTGCACCGTAACTTTGCGAATGAGTATTACTGAGGGGGATAGTATTTTTTCTCTGAAAACAATATTGTACATGCACTCACAGTCAGTACCATGAGCGGCACCTCACGGGGTAGGGAGAGGATACCCAGAAGGCCCCTGCCTACCTTCGAGGAAACCGAGTCAGGTATTGTAGAAGGAATATCAGAATCTGGCTTCCTCAAAGTTGCCCTTGACGACGTAAATCAATATGGCCCACATGCAATGATCGTACTACTAGGAATTGTGGCTGCTGCGACGGCAGCAGTGTTAATGGTCGCAATGTTTCTGACCTAGCCCATCATTTCCCTGGCAATTGACACGGCATTATCCACTATTTCACCAGAAACACCAAGGTGCCCCCTTGGATCGAACAAATCATCCAGTTGTTCACTATCAAATATTGACGAAATGGAATCGGAAGATAAACACACATCCCTGAGGTGTAAGCTGTTCTCCACGGCCTTCATTGAAGCGGCCCTGAGCTCCTCATGCGCCTCGTCTCTCGGCATGCCCGAATCAACGAGTGCAAGCATCAGCCTCTCTGCCATAACCAAACCATTCTGATTTTCGATATTCTCCAGCATTCTTTCCCTATTGACTATCAGTCTGGAGAGAACCCCGTCACATTTGTCTAGTATATCGTCCAGAAGTATCATTGAGTGCGAAAGAGTGAATCTTTCCGAAGATGAGTTGGCAAGGTCCCTTTCATGCCAAAGAAGTGCATTTTCATACGATGGAATAATCATCGACCTCACTATCCTAGCAAGCCCACAGGCATTTTCCGCCGTGATTGGGTTCTTCTTGTGAGCCATAGTCGATGACCCTACTTGCTTCTTCACATCGAATGACTCCGCAACCTCGCCGATCTCGCTTCTTTGTAGGTTTCTGACTTCCTGCAGTATTTTCTCAACACTGGTTGCTACATTGGACATCCATCCTACCCACTCAATGTATCTGTCCCTGCCAACAACTTGGGTCGTCGCGACAGGTATTCCGAGACCCAGTTCTGTAAGGATTAGACTCTGTAGCTCGATAGCACGCTCTCCTTGTGCGGCGCCAGTCCCTACTGCTCCCAGGAACTTGCCCGTGGTGGCCCTGTGAGACAGTTCGTCAAGCCTGTCCATGTGCCTACGGAACTCATCGACCCAAACAGCGACCTTCAATCCGAATGTTATGGGAACTGCGGCCTGCCCGTGCGTTCTACCCAGCATTATTGTGTCCCTTTCCCTCTCTGCCAAGTCGCACATAGTCGAGATCAGCCTTCCGATCATCTCCCTCTGCAACTCTATGCTATCCTTGATTTGAAGTGCGACAGCGGAATCCACGATGTCATTACTCGTGGCTCCAAGGTGTATGCACCAACCGGCCTCACCCGCTACTTCTGCCATTGCCTTTGTTAGTGCCATAATGTCGTGCTTGGTTTCTGCCTCTATCTCATCGACCCTATCGGCCGTGACAATCCCAGGGTCCGAAATATCAGCAATAATGTCATAGTGCTCTGGACTAACTCTACCCATCTTGCTATGGGCCCAAACCAATGCCCTTTCGACCTCTAATTGCCTGGAATGTCTCCCCTCTCGAGACCATATGGCCTTTGCCTCATCTCGTCCATATCGGTAGTCCAGAGGTGATACTGACATGCTTCCCCGTGCCTTTCCGACCCCAGTCTCCTGTTTGAGTCTAGCGCAAGGGTGCTAACCTTGCAAAATCGATATTCCAAGTCCCTCTGGAGCCCTCCCATACAACTCCGCCGTCTGCCAGTATATCCCGTCGCATATGAGGGGCTCCAAGGACCACGGTCTCGTACTCGCCCCCTTCTCCATCGACGTTGAACCTATATCTTCCAGAGAGATCTCGCAGCCTTCCCACTTCATCACTCCCCATGGAGACGCATAGCCACTCAGCACCAAGACCCTCGGAGGAGACAGAGGCAATTCGAACATCAAAACCGTGTTGGTAGAGAGACTCCATGTGCCTGTCGGGAGAGTTGTGCCATAGCGGGCAGAAAGAATGAACCCCCATTTTCTCGCACATCATCTCTATCCTAGTTTTCTGGAAATCGGATCTGAGTGCGCCAGAGACGATCGCATCAAATTCCAACAAACCTTCATGAATCTCAATTTCAGAAGAGTCCCAACCTCTAGGCCACGTCTTTTCCATAGCAAGCCTGGGCTTGGAAATGCCCCTTAATCCTCCTTCCAAGTCATCCATTTCTTGCTTTATGTCACCCGAGGTCAGTATTGGTAGCCATGGAATTCCCGCTGATGCCGCTTGCATTCCCGCTATAGCGACTCCTTGAGTTTGGAACATCATTGAGTCTTCTCCGGTAATGCACATAGTAACTATGGCCCTTACGTCCCATCCCCTCATTAGTGCCCACCAGGTGGAATATGCAGAATCCTTCCCTCCAGAACCCAATATCACCACTCTCATGTACCTCCCTATGGGATGAAGCGCTTGAATGCCTCGATTGACGAGCCTGTTAACAACCAACCTTGATAAGAGGCCAGTGAGGCATGGGACCCGATAGCGATGCAGCCAAGCGGACGTGGATACGACTCATCAGTAGGAACTTTCTCACCAGACGGACGTCTTCATCAGGTGGAGTATGCCAGAGAGTCGGTAAAAAGGGGATCAACAACAGTAGGCCTGAAATTCCGCGATGGTGTAATACTGATAGTCGCGAAGAGGATACCGAGCAGGTTGGTAATTCCTGACTCAATAGAGAAAATGTACCAGATTGACGACCACATCGGAATTACAACATCAGGATTGGTGGCTGATGCTAGGCAACTAGTAGATAGGGCCAGAGTCCAATGCCAGATCAACAGAATGACATACGGCGCGCAGGTCGATGTGACTTCTCTTGTTAAGAAGATGTGCGACTACAAGCAGTCATTCACCCAATATGGAGGAGCCAGGCCGTTCGGAACCGCATTGCTCATCGCAGGTGTTGACTCCGAGGGGGCTCACCTCTTCGAGACTGACCCGTCCGGTGCATATGGGTCGTATCAGGCAGGAGCCATTGGAAGTGGTCGCAGTGAGGTGATCGCTTACTTCGAGGACAAGTGGAAACCTGGAATGACCGAGAATGCCGCCATTAAAATCGGCCTTGAGGCATTAGCTGAAACCCTTGAAGACGGTCTTTCGGAAGACTCTGTGGAGATTTGCGTCATTGATGGAAATGGTTACAGGGAACTATCATCGGAAGACACTGAGAAGCATCTCGCCAAGTTTTAGGTACAGTGGCAAGCACTATCCCCCCATTCACACTCGGCCCCTTGAGGGAGTCCATTGGTCAGTCTGGACGATGCTGTCATTGCTCGTATCGAGAAAGGGGGCAGTAGGTACGAGATACTGGTTGATCCTGATTTGGTCGATGAATGGAAAAATGACCCCTCTTCAGTCGAAATGGACGACCTTCTTGCAATAGGCGAGGTATGGACCGATTCCAAGAACGGCGAAAGGCCAACCTCGGATGCATTGGAGAATGTATTCGGGTCAAGTGATCTCGAGGTATGTGTGTCTAGGATATTGAGGGACGGAAGCATACAGCTGACAACAGCTCAACGCAAGAAGATGGTCGAGGAAAAGAGACTGCAGATAATTAGTGAAATTGCTAGCACTGCTACCGATCCGAAGACAAAGATGCCCCATCCCCGTACCAGGATTGAAAACGCTCTCGACGAGGCCAGATTTTCCGTAGATCCGTTCAAATCTGTAGAAAGCCAAGTAAGCGACGCAATAAAAGTCCTGAAACCTCTGATTCCTCTCCAATTCATCACAGTCAGGCTCGCATTCAAGATACCTGGGAGCTCGTATGGATCAGTGAACCAGATGCTTCGGGATTCCGTAATGAGAGAGGAATGGCTTTCTGATGGCACTTGGGCGTGCGTGATTGAGGTCCCGGGAGGGATGAAGAACGAGATCATCAGCAAGGTTGCCAGCAGAGCCTCAGAGGCAGAAGTAAGAGAACTTGACTGATAATTCACCGTAGGTGGCAGCATCAACGGTTATGAAGGGCTGGCCGGTCGCGCGGCCCGATACTATGAGTAGAGAGAGCAGCGCGGACGGA
>CAYFGD010000074.1:0-6609 GCA_964342715.1 uncultured Candidatus Poseidoniales archaeon
CTGGCCCGGGGAGGCGCGGCCGAGTTCGACGCCGAGGCTGAGAAGAACGGGATGATGCCACTGAGGGCCGCTGCGGCTTCCTTGCTCTCCTGCGATACCGAGGACATCTGTTGCGGCTCCAGTGCGACTGGGATTCTCAGCTCTGTCGCATGGGCCGTCATGCCACAGGAAGGCCAGAACGTGGTATCTACTCGTGCCTCGTTCCCATCCACTGTGTATCCCTGGAGCAGGGTTTCTCAGAGCACGGGAGCCGAGATCAGGCTCGCTCCGCACGACGACAACTACTACACTGACCCAGAGGCGATAATTTCGCTTATCGACGAAGACACGGCCGTGGTAACGGTGTCACATGTTGAATACGCTAACGGCCAAAGGTATGATCTGAACGAAATGGCCGAAGCCGCCCACTCGGTGGGGGCTATGCTAGTCGTAGACGCCACCCAGTCGATGGGGATGGTACCAATCGACGCTTATGCGTGCGGTGCGGACGTCATAGTCGCATCCGGCTACAAGTGGCTGCGGGGCTCCTACGGAACGGCCGTGGCATTCATCTCCCCAAGGGTGAGGGGGGACCTCAACCCCGGATTAATCGGGTTCAGGAGTCACAAGGACATTTGGGATATGAAGTCAGACAGACTAACGCTGCCTGAAGACGCCAGCCGTTTCGAGTTCACGACCCTTCACTTCGGAGTCTCCCACGGCCTAGCGGCCTCTATCGACGAGCTAGTCTCCATCGGGGCCCAGAAGGTTTGGGAGCACGACCTCGGGCTGGCTGATGCCATTATTGAGGGAGCCTCCTCCAGGGGCTTGAGGGTCGCTTCCCCCACCAACGAAGAAGAGAGGAGTGCTATTGTGAGCATCTTCCCGCCGTCCGACGAGGACTGCTCCGAGATAGTCAGTAGACTCCAAGATGAATATGGAATACTGGTCACTAACCGGTCCGGCATGATCAGGGTGTCTCCTCACATCGATAATTCTCTAGAGCAGATTGCCTACCTGTTCGATGCACTGGACGAGATCCTCGAGGGATCAGAATAGCTCAGAGACCATCCTGTAGTCCAGGTCGTAGCCCTGCCTCAACGAGTCCACGCCATGCGACATGTCCCTCTTCGCCACATACCTCACCAGCCTCCTTAACTGACCCCTCTTCA
The DNA here is from genome assembly GCA_964342715.1 of uncultured Candidatus Poseidoniales archaeon. Classification (GTDB taxonomy): domain Archaea; phylum Thermoplasmatota; class Poseidoniia; order Poseidoniales; family Thalassarchaeaceae; genus MGIIb-O5. Next base: position 1,152 of record CAYFGD010000074.1, read on the forward strand.
GCATGTTAAGCATCCTCCACCCATCCCCGAAGGTGGAGTGCCTGTCAACACTATCAATCCCGGTCCAGCCAAGCGCCTCCTCCATCATGGCCCCCAGATCCATGTGCGACGGATCTGTGCTAAGCACCAAATCGAACCTCGAAATGGCCGCAAGTGCAGAGGACAAATCTTCCTCCCCAATATCGGCCAGAGGCAGTTGCTCCTTTCTGGAGAACATCCGGGTGTAGTAGTTGTCCGACATGTGGATGTTAGGCTCACTCGCGAACTCACTCATCGAGGAAGCATCGGTGTATCCAGAGTAGTAAGCGTAGTTGAAGTTGGAAGCGCACCTCTTCATCGGATCTCTGAGGCAGGTAATTAGCACAACACGGGGGTCGTCTGCCAGCAATGTGAAATCGGGGGCCCCGTGTTCTGTGGCCACGAATGTCACCCCCCTTCCCTCGCACTCGTCAATGAAGCTACGTAGATCCGCCTCGTCATACTCCCAGAGGGGCAGGAGTTCACCGATCTCGCTCTTAGGGTTCCCGTTTCCATGAGAGGGATATGGCACCTCTCCGTTCCCGATAGCCATGTTGACAATAAGTGTCCCTGCGGACTTGTGCAAGTGGTGGAACCATACCAGGCGATACCCGTCAGAACCACCTTCCATGTGATTTCACCAACGGCCGTACTTTTCATACAGGCGGTCGACGCCGCAATGTCGCTGAGCGGCCAGTTTTGTCAGGGGGAAAGTCGAGTGGGAGAAGTGGATGCCTTCATTATCGGGGTACCGAAAGCCGGCACTACGTGGCTCGCCAATGTCATGTCGCAGAACCCAGGAGTGACCCTCTCAGAGCCCAAGGAGCCCAACATCGTCGCCACCCGCCAAGGGACATTTGGCAGGGACCCAACGGACCCAGACTGGTCTAGGTACGAGGAATGCTTCTCCGGCGACGGCTTGAGGGTCGACGCGTCTATACACACCTTCGCCTGTCCCCTGGCCCCATCCAGACTTTCATCTAGGGTCCCTAATGCTCCAATGATTTTGTGCCTCAGGGAGCCCGTGTCCAGGGCATTCAGTCACTGGAGGATGATTATTGATACAGAGGAGGACGCTAGGAATGGGGCCGATTGGTCGGACTTCTACGTCGCATGGGGGGACGACAGGCTCAGTGGGGACTCCCACTATGCCATATCCATGAAGAGGTGGCTAGAACACTTCCCGCTGGACCAGTTCCTCATAATAGACAGCCAGAGGATGAGGAACGACCCCGGAGGAGTGCTTGGGGAAGTAGGTGGATTCCTAGGACTGCCCGATTTCGAATACGACTTCGACCCATCAAGACACGCGAACAGCGCAACGGACCGAAGGCCGATTACCAACGTAGGCAGGGCAGTCAGATTCCTGTTCTCCTTGATACCGTCTTCCATCAAGAAACCAATCGTCTCCACGCTCCAGGCCCGTGATATAAACATCTACGCCGCCCCGGTGATCAGCAGAAGGGCAGAGAAGGCCGCGGCTGGTCCCGAGCACTACTCCATTTGCGCCGACTCACTTTGCTCGGACCTCAAGGACTTCGAGTCCCTGACAGGCTTCGATACCAGTCACTGGGTCGAGTCGATCGAGTCTAACCGCCAGAAATCTTCCTAATCGCGGCTTTGGCAAGGGCACGGGACCACAGTGAGAGCGACTCCGACCTTGACAGGGGGGGAACCCCGTTTTTCTGTTCGGAGCGCATACCGCGACGTGCCCTCCCCAAGCTCCCATCCCTGATGCTAGAGAAGGATATGGACGCGGCGGCGACCTCAAGGTACTTCGACGGGTCGCACCTGTAAAGAAGCTGCTCGCTATCGAAGGCGACACGCGGAACGCCCCCCCTGTCCGGGTGGTGGACGACGCATTCTGAGGACCAGCTGATCGTGTACCCTCTGTTGAGTACCCTCCATGCCAGGTCCGTGTCCTCTCTGTGGATGTAGTACCTCTCGTCAAAGCCACCAACCTCCTCAAGGACATCACGCCTGTAAGCCATGTTAGCGGTCTTGAAGCGATTCCATCGATCCCTTGGATTGGGGTCCATGTCACTCAAGTTGCCACGCGAATCGACGGTTGTCACGCTCCCCTCCATCCCATGCACCGCAGCATCCTCAAAATGCCTCTGGATAGAAGCAACCCAGTCTTCCGAGGGAACGCAGTCGTCGTCAGTGAACGCCACTACTGGCGCCGACCCCCTCCTCCAGCCAATGTTCCTGGAGTAAGCCGGCCCTCTGTCATCAGCGGAGTCATCTACCACCTCAATGGATGTAGGTGCAACGGTCTGCCTATCCAAGGCCTCCAGGCAACGGGACAAGGCCTCCGGCCTTTTGAACGTGGGAATCACGACATCAACGCCAATCGGCACGAAGCCTCGATAGGGCGCCGCGTAATTAGGTAAGCGGCCATGTCGTGGACTGTATTCAAGAACAAACCGCCCTTCCAAGATGCATGGTCGACCTCGCCTCACCGCTTCTAGGAGGTTTCCAGGACACTCTCGAGGCCGCCTTCGGACCTAACTGGGGCTGGGTCGCTGGGCACGCCATAGTCCTCTCAATCGCAGTACTGCTCGTTATGATGATCAGGAACAGGGACCACATAATGTCCGAGTCGGGATTTGGAAAGTCGCATATGGCAGATGCCGTGGTCGTGCTAGCTCTTGTGGCGGTTCAATACGTAATCTACACTGACTCCATGGACTTCCCCTCCAGCACCTCTTTCGTGCTTGGGATAATCGGCGCCCTCTCCCTCAGGTGGATGGTCCTAGTTCTGGAATGAGACTAATCCTCATAGCGGTCTCTGCGTAATCTCCTCACGAGAGCCAAGGCGACGAATACAGCCAGCAAGGCCCCGGCCCCGCCTGCAACAACCTCTTTGTTCTCCTGCAGAATATCGGAGACGGACTCATTGCCGCTCAGGCCAAACGACTCTAGACCAAGCCCCTTCGGCTCGACTTCAATCTGGAGGGACCCGGAGTCCGGGCATGCAGAAGGGTTAGCCGAAGCCGACTCGATAACGAAGACACATCCCTTCCAAACGCTGTCTAGGTTAGAGGGGGTTAGGATTTGGAATGAACAGCTCTTGGTTGCACTGCCTCCATCAGTGCTAACATCGCAACTGGGGCTCTGGTCATCGAAGCCTGACGGCCAAGATCCGGATCCGGAGCCACCCTCAATCAGCACCGGTCGATAAGAGACATCCACGTCTGTGTTTCCTTGACAGGAAATAGAGGCCGAGAAAGAAACAATTTCGCCCGCTTCGAACGACCCCCCTCCCTGACCAATGCTGTGCGTACATCCGGAATACTCAGCAACAACAATCGTCACTTCCGCATACTCCGGGGAAGTGATGAAGCCAACCTGAACCCCATTCGCCTCCACCACCTGAGCAGAGATGTTGGCTAGGTAGGGACCAGGGGCATGACCCTCGTCGCCTCTGAAAACAACCTGTATATCGACCTCTGAACCTGACCCTATGGTGACCGATGCGGGCCCGGCAGCAGAGAAATCTCCACTTTGGATTGTAACATCCACCTTCTCCTGATGAACAGTCGGATTCTCGAGGACGCAGTTAACGATCACGGTCCTTGTCGCCCCCGGATAAACCTCCATGTCCTCAGCAGGGTCGTCGCATGATATATTCACATCTGGAAAAAGATTGGTCTGAGCCGAGGTGCTAGGGGCGAACGCGCCGAAGGGGCCGACCAAGACAATCAGAACCACCACGATAGAGACTCTTCCCACGCCTGCAAGCCCCAGCAACAAACGGATAGACCTTGTCTTCAAATCATCATTTTATCATTGATATTCCACTCAAAGCATTCATGGCGACCCCTAGGGTCGCCCGAGACCATGAGCGACGGCGCCGGCAAGCCACCCGTGACCATCGTCCCCGAACAAACGAGCGTTACCAGTGGGACCGACGTCCAGGAGAAACTCATCAGCGCGTCTCAGGTTTTCTCGAACCTGCTGAAGCCTACATACGGTCCTAGGGGCCTAGACAAGATGCTCTACAAGACCGACGGAAACACCGCGATTACTAATGACGGAGCCAAGATAGTCTCAGAGCTTCTCGTCAAGCACCCCGCCGCCAAGATGCTGGTATCAATGTGCGAGTCCCAGGAGGAGGCCTGCGGGGACGGAGTTACCACGGCCATGCTACTGTGTGGGTCGCTGCTACAGGAGGCAAGCACGCTTCTGAGGAAGGGACTGCATCCCCTTACACTAGTCGACGGCTACAGGGCCTCCCTTTCCACCGCAATCGACCAGATGGAAATCGATTCCCAAGAAGCCTCAGAAGGCAGGGTCCTAGCAGTCGCTGAGACGGCTCTCAGAGGCAAGGGCGCTGAAGCCGCATTGGAGCTATTCTCATCATTGACTGTGGAGGCGTTGTCCAACATATCGTCGAGTGGGGGGGACCCGCGTGCGGACAAGGTCTCAATGTTCAAGTCGGGCAAGGGTAGCCTGAGGGCCTCTAGGCTGATCAAGGGCGTGGCGATTAGGAGGAGGGTGCCGATGGAAAACCTCCCAAACAACCTCGAGAACGCCCCGGTCGCCGTAATCGGCGGCGAGCTAAAGATCAGATCGATGACCAGGGACGCACAGATACAGGTATCCAGCGCGGAACAACTCGACCAATTCATCAATGCCGAGAAATCGAGGAAGGACGCCATTTCAGATTCAATTATCGCAACCGGGGCGAGAGTGGTCCTATGTGGGGGGGAAGTCGACAAGGAAGTCCTCCATAGGCTTGCCGATGAGGGCATCCTGACCATAGCGGAGCTGGATGAATCCGAGATTCGCAACGCGTCGGAGGCGACGGGCTCCAGTGTGGTCGACTCGGTGCTGGATATCTCGCCGGAGGACCTAGGGGTTTGCGGCTCTCTTGTGTGGGAGAGGAACGAGGCCACTGATATGGTCGAGGACATAATCAGAATCGACGAATGTCCTAGTCCGGGGGTGGTCACCATTGAGGTCGGAGGGGACGGAAAGGAAGCCACCGAGGAGGTTATCAGGGGGATCCACGACTCACTGAGGGCGACATCGCTGGCACTGGAAGAAAATCAGGTCCTACCTGGGGGAGGGTGCTCTCACTCGAGGATCGCCGACGCAGTTCGCAGGGCAGCAGAGGAGGAGCCAGGCAGATCCCGCTTGGCCATGGAGGCGTTCGCGCGCGCCATGGAGGTGGTCCCCGCCACTCTCGTCGAAAACGCAGGGGGCGACCCCCTTGACAACGTCCTTGAACTGAGGGCAGCGGCAAGGAACGGACACGATCTAGTCGGCATATCGGCCGATGGGAGCGTGGGCAGCGTCGAGGGCGCATGGCATCCCCGCGCAGTCATACAGGACGGACTCGAATCCGCGACCGAGACAGCCATGAGCATGCTCAGGATTGACCAGGTCATTTCGTCAAGAGGCGACTAGGCAGTAGAATCCTTCAAGGTCCGCC
>CAYFGD010000075.1:0-6395 GCA_964342715.1 uncultured Candidatus Poseidoniales archaeon
GTCTCCTGTCAGCTGAATCATCTCCTATCGGTCACTCCTCTTCACCAGAGGACTGCTCGACAGTTGCGGCCTCTTCCTCGAGGCCGAAGATAACGCCAAGAGGCCTTTTTCCAGCCTCTACAATCTTCAGGTTAATTTGCCTTGTATCTTGGCTTATGACATTTCCACGAAGGTTCCTCCTCCTCCTAAGCCCATCGTACTTGTACCGGTAGGTCTTCCCCTTCTTGTTCACGTATTTCTTGCCCTTGTAGCCAACTCCGGCAGTGATCAGTACTGATTTCACGCCCCCTCCGTCGAGATCTGGACGCATTGGCCTGCCCGTAAGATCGGACCCTCCAGTAATTTCTAGTTTGTACCCTGTCAGGGCCTGATCGCCCTCTCCAACGAACATGCCATCGACGCCGTCCCCTATCTTTTTACCAAGGAAGTGGTTGTAGTTAGATCCAGTGACGTCAACTGAGAATGCACGCCCCCCTGCCTTCGGATCAGTGTCATTAACGACTGCCTTGAAGGACTGCTCACCCGCCATAGTTACGCCTCGGACGGCATCCCGACATGAGGCCCCTATAAGAGCGGTTCGGCATAGGTCCGGACGCCTCTCTACCGCCCAGAGAACTCCTTCTCGATACGACCGCCTATTGCAGCTGGTGCCATGTTTGTCATGGTGATGTACTGAGTCCTGCCCCTGCCTACTGCTGAGTTAGATGACCTTGTCTCTACCAAACCTTCCTTTTCCAGTGCCTTCAGATGCTTCCAGAATGTAGTATAACTCCTAGCCTTAACTTCGAACTCCTCGCATATTATTTCATACAGTTTCCTAGCATCTCCGCTGGATATTTCCTCCTCCTTCCGGAGCCTCCTGCAGATTCCCAGTAGTACCAGCTTCTGATGGTCGCTGAGCTGATCGACCTGGCTCGGTTCAACGGACGCAACCCGGACCGTGCTTGGCAGAACGTCGTCCGGGAGGACCTCGCCCCTACCGTCTTTCTCCGCCCTTCTGATCGCGGCTTCCAAGAGCTCTATGGCCAGCCTTGCGTCCCCCGTCTCTGAGGAGAACCTCCCAATTTTCTCCAGAGTATCATCACTCACAGAGCCAGTTCTGCAAGAAGCCTCGTACCTCTGCCTTGCTATTCCTACGAGTGAACTTTCGGTGTACGGTTCGAGGAGGAGTACGTTGCTCTCGCCCAATCTGGAAATTATTGCCGGCTCCAGTTGCCCAAGTAGGTGGCTATCCTGGCTCACCAGGACTAGTGACAGTGATCCCTGACCATCTTGCCCCTCGTCTATCCTTAGGAGCTTGTATATCAAGTCGTGACTGTCCCTCCTGATCAGTACGTCGACCTCGTCAAGCACAAGGAGTAGATGGACCCCCCTCGTCCTAATGTTCCTCCTGACAGATTGGATAATCTCTCCTGAACTGAATCCCCGCTCCGGGTGCCTAGAGTCCAGAGAAACGGCAATCTGCTGAAGAACTTGAGATGTCGAAGGGTGGTTCCTGCAATTAACATGCGATAAAACGATTTTTCTTTTGCCATCCATGGCCCTTGATAGATCGTCCCCGAACCTCTTCGTTAGAACCGTTTTACCGCTTCCGACGTGACCCATAATAACCGCACGCCCACTAACTCCCTCGTTCCCTATTCCAAGGAACATCGAGGCGAGCTCGGACAATTCAGCGTCCCTCCCGACCAGCGTCGGAGGGGTCCAGTCGAATGACAGGGGCGTCCGGTCCAGCAAGACCTTGCCCGCGCCGATGTTGTCTAGATAGTCCGCCATCAAACTAGTCGTACTAACGTCGCTCTTAGACATATTCTGAACAATGGCGTGGATTACAGTAGTTGTTAGAGGTAAAGAACCGGACCATCAAGGAATTTCGTCGAATTGATAGCCGGACTCCCAATCTTTCTCGCCAAGAGCCACCTCTAACTCATATGGGGTCACAAGTGGCTTTTCGTATCTCACAGAATCATCTATTGCAATACGTGGGCATGCCGTGTTAACAAAGGCGTCAACAGGATAGAAATCAATCAAATCGGGGCTAACGTGGTCTAGTGCCAGAAGGTACCCCTTTTTTCCATGCTTCTCCAGTATTCTCTTCATCCTTATCGCTAGGTTCCTTCTCATTTGACCGGGCTTCTCTCCGATCAGTATGCCGAATGTGGTGGCTTTGCCAATCTCCATTATCAGTCCGAACCTCTGGCGAAGAATTCTCTCAATCCTCGAGAATGACATCTCGCTCGCCTCTCCTGTATAGGGATCAAGAAGGGCCAGTGGCTTACCGGTGTGAAGGACCATCCCTATTGGGTGGAAATCGCCGGAACCAAGGAACAGGTAGTGACCTATGGTCGAGTCGTCACCCGAATAGTTGCACCCTAGCACTTGTCCCGGGAAGGTCAAACGATCCCCTCCTGTTGGGATAGTTACGTCGAATCCTGCATTTTGCAACATTTCTTTGTATTTTGGAAGTAGGTGAAGGTGCTGTATCGACCCCACAAGTCCCAATTTGTTGTCAGTCAGGGGAGAAATCCTCCCTACTGCGTCGAGGAACCTCTCTTGCGCCTCCTCTTCCGTAAATTGGGATTCAGAAGGGGAATTCAATTTACTCATGGAAAGCTCCCTGTGCTCTCCAAGAATCCCCAGTACAGGTTCAATTTCGGGCTCGCCCTCGTAAGTCACTGGGATGAACTGAGTCGGCATTCCGGAGTCTATATTCATCTGACTGTGCCCCATATGGGCGACTAATTCCACACCCATGGCCATCATTTTGTCATGGACTAAGTCACAAGCCCCATAGCATGGATCGGCTGCAAGAACCACTTTCGCCCCAGAGTCGTCCTCTATTTTGTCCATCATCTCTAGGGCCTGCATTTTCAGTCCCTCGGGAACCTGTAGTGCTACTAGCCTGTGATCATTTGATCGGATCCTGCTAACCAGATCATCCAACTGAAAGTCGTGCCTATCAAGGTCCATGGAATCACTCGACAATCTCTACCTTTCCATCAATGATGTCAATCCTGGCCAGCGTCCTTATCGGCCAATTAGGCCTCTCCACGGCAAGCCGCTCTCGACCGTCCCCCTTCTCGATGGCTATGATGATATCTTGCAGTACTGCGCCCATGTTTTCGATTGCTTCCAGAATAGGCTCCAGTGTACCGCCAGTGGAGATGACGTCATCCACAATTAGGATTCTCTCTCCAGCCTTTATGTCGTTGATGTAAGTGGTTGACTCGGAGTAACCAGTTGAAACATCGACACGAACCTCTCCTTCCATCCCATAGGACCTCTTTCTGATGACCACGGTCGGCTTTCCCGATGCCTCTCCAACGGCTGCCAGAAGGGGCAGCCCCATCGCCTCCACACTGACTACCAGATCGATCTTCGACCAGTCAACCATGGACACAATCAGATCTCGTGTGGCCCTGAGAACCCGTGCCTCCATACGGGGGATTCCGTCTGAAATGGGGTGGATGAAGTAGGGATACTCCCCCTTCCAGATTATTGGTGCACCCCTGAGGGAATCCTGCAGTATCGATAGTGGGTCGCCGGGCTCCATGCCCCTCAACCTCAGACTTTGCCCTTCAATTGCTCGGCTCCCTTGACTACCTTCACGGAGCAAGGAGTCGGGAACTTGCAACTAGCCTTTCTAAGCGATTCTCGAGCAGCATCGTAGTGTTCTGGGTTCGTGTGTATGGAAATCACTCTTTGTCCACGTAGGACTCTGGCGGCTGTGCCCACGTTCTTTCCATAGGCCTGCCTCATTCCTTGAGAAACACGATCAGCTCCCGCACCAGTGGCTTGCTTGTTCTCCCTTAGGATCTGATGAGGATATACATGGATTCTTAGGGCATACCCGTCAACTCCCGCCGACTCCCTAATGGTCGCATTAGAAACCTGCCTAGCAGACTCAAGAGCAGTGTCCCTGATCTGGCAGGCGTTATCCGAAGTAAGCTCTAGGACAACCGGGAAATCTCCAGCTTCAGCAACTTTCCTGTTGCCCATGAAGTACCTCAGAATCCTGTTGTTGGGTACTCCTCCCGAGTACTCCCTTCTGGTGAAAGACTGCCCCTTCACTTGACGGTACATCTTTGCGGGCTTGCGTGCCATCTTTCTCTGCCTCTCTCGCGGGCGACCGACCCCCTCTATTTAATCGTGAGTACGGTCAAATAATTCCTCAGCTGCTCAGCCTCTCACTTTCCCTCTGAACCTCACGTACCCCGATGACAATCAGGCAGAATCCCACAAGCATGGAGACTCCGACACTCTCTCCAAGCATAAGCCATCCACTTAGGACTCCAAAAACAGGGACTAAGAAAACGTAAGAAGCCGCGGCAGTTGCACCAATCTTATCGATTCCTCTCGCGAACCAAGCATAAGTCAGGACCGTTGAAAACAGTCCTAGGTATGCTACTGATGCCCATTCGGACGCACTTGGTTCCGGAACTCCTGAGCTCCAGACTTCAATCAGCATCCAAGGGGTCAGAAGAACCCAACCGACGATTGAATACCAAACCACGATTTCCAACGAAGTCCCCAAAGTTCCTTCTGATAGGGCCATCTTGGTCAGGTTACTGGTAGCAGCCCAAGTAAGCGCGGCCAGACCAATCATCACGTCTCCTATCAATCGATGTTCGAAAGGGATGTCCGTGTTGGGGCTCCATCCCACGACAGTGACGACTCCAGCAAGCCCCACTACCAGTCCTAGAGCCATTCTCGAGCTAAGCCTCTGTCCGAGCATAGGTACGGCGAGTAGAACGGTGAAAACGGGGTTTACTGGGATTATGAGGGACGCATCCCCTGCTGCAGTCCACTTCATGCCGTTCATGAATAGTAGTTGGTACCCCATAGTTCCCAGAATGGCCATCCAGAATGTGTACCTCCAGGCTTTCCTGCCTTGCGGCAATATGCGGGGACCCCCTCTTCTTCTGTATATCCAGCACCATGCTGCAAACGCGAGAACAGCGAACACATACCTCAGCCATGCAGAGGTCGCAGGGCCCATACTGGCCCTATTTGCCTCATCAAGTCCGTAACTCAGAAATCTGCCTATGGCCCAGGTTGACCCCCATACTGCGGCAACCAGTAGAAGTAGCAGATGGGTGCTGAGGTTTTCCCTGTATGACACCTAATCACCCAGCCCTAGTATCCTAGAAACGAAACCGGGGTCACTAACTGAGCATATCTCCGGCTCGCAAACAGTCCCCCCGTACCTGCTCGCCAATGCTATTGCCGTCATCGCCAGTCTGTGATCGGAGTGGGTTTCTATTGGCTCCGTCGGTTTGCGAGGCGTCTGCCCCCCGGGAATATTCAATCCGTCTTCCACTTCTTGCATAACCAGTCCGAAGGAACTCAGGACCTCGACAGTCTTCGAGATCCTATCAGATTCTTTCCCCCTTGCGTGAGAAGCCCCTCTGATGCGCCCTCCGCTACCGATAGCCATCATTGCTGCTACGGGGGAAATAATGTCGCTAGCCCGACCTAGGTGGATGTCATTATCACCGGATTCTATTGCCCTGATGGTGTCATTAATGCCAATCCCAGAATCCTTGTATCCAGTCTTGAAAATTACTCCGTGCAGTCGTGACAAGAGCATGGCCACTGGCTGCAGGCTCTCCTCAACTGGAATCTCTACCCTGTGGGGAATCTTCACTTCCCAAGGGGGGATGATTGCATTCCCATCCTCAATGACCATCCTTGAACCGCATGAAACACAAATTTCCCTAGTGAGCATCCAATATCCACTGCTTACAGATTCCCCCAGGAGGGTTACTCGTAACTCCTCGACGAAGTTGGGAGATGCAACCATCAATGCACTCAGTCCCTGGCTGGTCCTGCTCCAGTCATGCTCGACATCGTAACCAAAAACCCCTCCCGTCACATTTCTGGGCAGCCTTTCCGAATCTATGTTGCAACCCATTTGCTTCAGTGTGGAGCAGAGTTCAGAAGAATGCCTAGATCTCAGAGAAGAATCTCCATCCAAGGTCGTTGTCCCGTCTCTGAAAGCGGAGATAGCAGTCAGAAAGTTTGCAGATGTCCCCGAATTGCCACATTCCAAAGAAACCGGCCCCTTGCTGAGCTCAGACGCACCTTGGACGGTCCAACCTTCTTTGTGAAAACTTACCTTTGACCCCATGGCCTCTATACACCTGGACATTGAAGACGCATCTCCGCCCGCCTCTCCCCTGAATGAAAGAAGCGCCTCCTGTCCGCTCTGTGAGATAATTGCGAGCCACCTGATTAGATGACTCTTGGAAGGTGGTAATCCCCACTCCACGGGAGAGTCCAACGAGACCGCCTCGATAGCGAGCATGCATCTCGGAATCGATTTTCTATGTTCAATCCTCGTATCGAGAACGCCTGATCCAGTCCCCGAAGTCACACTCCTCGTCCCAGCCCAT
>CAYFGD010000076.1:0-6263 GCA_964342715.1 uncultured Candidatus Poseidoniales archaeon
TCAGATTGCGGAAGCGACAAATCTCAGACTACTGATGATTTCTAGAACCAATCTCGCATTCTATGATAGGAGGGATGTGCATACCAGAGGCAAGGTTCGCGAGCTTTCTCTTACAGGACTAACTATCGACGAGGTCAGAGATTGGATTTCATCTCTTGAACTTCCAAGTACCGCACCCATTGATGAAATTTACAAGGCCACCGGAGGCCACCCCTTGGCTGTCGAACTCCTGGAGCTCTATGGCCAGACATTGCATGAGGATTGGCTGAGGTTCCTGGACGAAGAAATCCTAGATGTACTTCCTAGTGATAGAAGGGAGATGCTTGCCCTGCTAGCAGTAGCTGAGAGGCCAATACCATGGGAGACACTGGCCAATGCCGCAGGATACGACGGCCTCCCTCCGAACGATCTGATCGAGAGGGGCCTTATGCTAGAGCTATCAGATGGAATGTGGCTTCATGAGGCTCTCAGAGCAAGACTTCTGAGAGATGTAGGGGAGCCTCATGATGATCGCCTAAGGAAGCTGAAAGACGCACTGCTCTAAGAGGCCATGTGCCTATCTAACCAAGAATCCATCATGGGCTTAGGCCTAGCTCCCGTCTCCCTATCCACCAATTCCCCATTCCTGAAAAGTAGCAGAGCCGGTATTCCCCTGACCCCAAATCTACCTGCGCTCAGAGGATTAACGTCCGTGTTCACCTTTGCAATCGTAATCTCCCTTTCTTCGGCTATCTGCTTCAGCACAGGCCCAATCATCTTGCAAGGGCCGCACCATGGTGCCCAGAAATCCACTAGGACCCATTCGTCACTTCTCGTTACAACGTCAAAATCTGCATCACTTGTGTCGACTACCTTTCCCATATGCGCACCAAAGTGACGTGAGCGGAGGCATCCTATCAACATGCGGCTGTTACTATCACAACAATAGGTATGAGAACCGAAGCCTCTACCGAGCAACCGGGGAGCTAATTGGAAGTTACGCCCAGCATCCTCACTGTCGACTTCTGCGAACTAGGTAGAACGCTAGACGAAGCCGCTGCCGCAGGAATAAATTGGTTTCATATGGACGTCATGGATGGCAACTGGGTTGTCAACAAGACGATTACATTCGGCCCGGCGTTAATCCGCTCCGCTAGGGAGAGGCTAGGTCCAGAGGCATTCATAGATTGCCATCTAATGATAAACAACGCCGAAGAATCATGGGACCAATACGTCGATGCAGGTGCTGACATGATAATTGCCCACATCGAGGCTGTGCAGGATTTCCCCCTCCTAATTGAGAACCTTCATTCCGCAGGCGTCCAGGCCGGTTGCGTCCTCAATCCAGATACTCCAGTCGAAGCGGTCATGCCACTTCTTCCCGACCTCGACCTTGTCCTAGTAATGTCCGTGGTCCCTGGCAAGGGCGGGCAGTCGTTCATGCCAGAAGTCGAAGGAAAGGTCCGAGCCTTCCGTTCCGCTATAGACTCTCAAGAGGAAGCTGGCGGGAAGTCCCCAATCCTCATGATTGACGGCGGAATAAAGGATCACAACGCTGCAACCGTATCGGAATGGGGAATTGACATAGCAGTAGTTGGCAGTGGACTAATCAACGACAATGGAACAATCTTAGAGAATCTTGAATCAATACATTCGGCCTTAGCAAAGTAGCCAACAATAGCATTCAAATCCCTCTCCCCGCTTTCGCATTCATGGTCACAGAGAGTTGGGTGGTTGGCGAGGTTTCAAAGATAGTTCCCGATGCTATAGTGGAGGCCACCGATCTTCATGGAACAGGAGATCATTTCCATGTTAGGATTATTTCTCCGACTTACGAGGGGCTAAGGCCCTTGCAGAGGCAGATGCCTATTTTGAGGCATTTCAAACAATACCTAGAGAGCAACCTGGTTCACGCGTTGGACCTAAAATGCATGACTCCGGAGCAGGCTAAGAACGCTGGAAGCACCACCTTCGACCCCCATTCGGGAAAGCAAGAGTTCTTTGGAGTGCACGTTAGGCGAGAGGATAGGACGTGAGTACATGAGCGAATTCAATTGGACCCCCGAAGAATTACAAGAAGTAGTCGATAGCAATCCGCTTGTTATCTTCATGAAAGGGACCCCTTCACAACCACAGTGCGGATTCTCCAACAGGGGGGCCCAGATTGTCAGCTCTTTCGCCAAAGAAGTAGGCTTGGAACAATTCGCCTGTGTGAACGTCCTTTCGGATCCAAGGGCGAGGACAGCTCTGAAGGATTGGTCCGAATTTCCCACAATCCCCCAGGTATTCGTCCACGGGGAACTCATTGGTGGAAGTGACATCGTACTCGAGATGTACCAGGATGGGAGCCTCAAGGAGATGTTCGAATCTGGAATGGCTTGAGTGAGGACGTTTCTGAAAGGCGCCGAGTGATGGCAATAGCCCTCCTTGGTGCAACAATAATTTCCTTCGCCCCCCTTCTGTACATTCAATCTGATACCACCCCCTTAACAGGGGCATTCTACCGAATGTTCTACGCCTTACCTTTGTTGGGACTTTTGGTTTTAATTTCAAAAAAGAGAGACCCACGAGACCAAAACTCTCGATGGCTCGCATTCGGAGCAGGCATCCTTCTTGCCATTGATTTCGCGGGATATCATAGCGCGATAGACTACATCGGTAGCGGTATTGCAACGATGATCGGCAATTCTCAAGTCATTATCGTCACATTGGTAACTTGGTGGCTATTTGGCGAGCGTCCAAACCGATTCATCTTACTCTCCCTTCCAATGGTTATGTTTGGTTTGGTTTTGATTTCTGGAGTCTGGGACGATGCCCCATACGGTGAAGATCCAGTTAAGGGAGTAATAGGAGGAGTGGTTGCAGCGATATTTTATTCCTCATTCCTGATTGCTTATCGTCAATCGAATAGAATTGGTGGACCCGCGGTTAATGCGCAATTTGATGCCACCGCTGGAGCAACTCTGGGAATCCTCATCCTAGGAACAATCCCTCTAAGACCAATCGGAATAGAAGCAATTGATCATACAATCAGTTGGCCAAATCATGGTTGGTTGGTGTTATTGGCTGTATCATGCCAAGTAATTGGCTGGATAGCCATAACATATGCTCTTCCAAGACTGCCCGCCGCTCATACATCATTCGCAGTTCTTACCCAACCAGTTCTTACGATAATTTGGGGGACGTTAATACTGGGCGAGGAACCCTCGCTGCAGCAATCCGCAGGAATGGCTTTGATACTCGTATCCGTGATAGCAGTCACTGTTTTTGGAGACGCAAAGGCTACCCCTGACCCCGAAGTAGGTGTACAGGGCGAGAGATAGTTGCGAAGGGATGGGATGCACTTAGCGAGAACCTAACGACCCTGTACAGGCCGATGTGGAGACCGGAGATAGATAATCGTTGTTGGAATAATGCCTATTTTTGTCCATTTTACTAGCTTTTTTACTGATTTATGCTACAGTTAGCACCTCGGGCCCACCTTCAGTGACGTATACCGAATGTTCGAACTGTCCTACGTTCCCACCATCTCGGTCCTTTAGAGCCGAGTAAACCTCGAGGAATCTGATAGAAGTCAATTTCTTCACGAGGGCATTCCACTTCCTACGAAGAGACTCCTCGTCCTCCTCTGGGAATGGCTTCTCAAGCAGAGGGAACGCCCACCTTTCGGCGAAGGGGAGGGTGTTGTAACGCTCTTCGATATAGCGAGCCATGGTAGCACCCAATGGCTTCAGTTTTCCCTTGTCAAGCGCCTTCCGTATGCGAACGTCCCCGGTTACCCTTAGTATATTCGAGGAGTCCGCGGGATTGACATTGTCAACCATGCCGCTCCGACCAGTCGTATTGAAAGGCTCAACCGCATAGACGCCCCCCTTTTCGACCACTCCCTTGAACCCCGGATTATTGGGGCCACAAGCATACATCGGTATCGAAACCCCATTGTGGAGACTCCACCTCTCCATCTGGTGTCCGCAGAGATTGGAAATCGGAACAAATCCAGCGTCCTTCGCTACCTGCTCAGACGCTGCCCCGATTTTATGCCAGGGGGTATCCGGATGCATCAGCTCAATAGCAGCGTCCCTCGCCTCTCTAGAGGCCTTGATTTGTTCAGTGTGCTCGCCCCCATTTCCGACTTCGATTGTCATAGCATTGTCGCCCAGTGCCCCTTTGATGTGTACCCCCACATCCAGCTTCACAAGATCCCCCTTCTGGAATACCATCTCCCCTTCCCACCCCTCGGGAGGAACCTGCTGAGTGTTGGTCGTGTAATGTGCAGCGAAATCGTTAACTGAAATTGTCACAGGAAAGGCCGCCTGACCTCCATGCCTACGAATGAACCTCTCAGCTGAGTCAATAACCTCGCTCCAGGTCTTACCAGCAACTATCTCACCCTCGATTCCCTCAAGGGTCCTTCTAGCCACGTGACCGGCGTCCTTCCACTGCTTCAAGTCCGACTCTTCGACCATCCCAGTACCTCCTCCTTGCTAACTATCCCCTCTCTTAGGACCTCAATCTCAGTCATGTCGGATGGACCATAGGAGTAATCCCACGATATCAAGGTACTGGGCAAACCGCCCCCACACACACCAGAAACGAACTCAATCTCATTACCGACGGAGGAAAGAAGCTCCGCCGCCTTCCTACAGTCATCCACTGGATGCTCTCCGCTGACATTAGCACTGGTGGCGGTCAGAGCCCCGGTCTTCTCCAGCAAGGCGACTGCAGAGGGATGAGACATCACCCTAACTGCCACCATATTTCCTCCTAGTCTGTCATCCATTGTTTCTTTGGCCTCTAGTAGAAGGGTCAGAGAACCCGCGGGGAAGCTTCCTAGGATTTCCGTAGCGACTTCCGGGACGTCAACCAAATCTCTCGCCTGCTCTATATTGGCTACCCCCAAACTCACAGGCTGATCAGCACCCCTCTTTTTGAGAGAAAAAAGCAAGTCTAGGGAATCCGAATTAGGTATGCATCCCAAGGCCGGCTGGGTCGAGGTAGGATAGACAATGCACCTACCTCCCAAAGCCGCCTTCACTGCTCTTTCCATTTCGAACCTACCTGATGTGCTTCCTACTTGCTGGGGGCAAGGAGTTGGCATGAGCCACAATCGTTCCGATTTTCAGATCTAGATTGGTTTGATGAGTGTGCCGTTGGAAAATCCTCGCTACCTCGTAGACGGCAACTGCAATATTCACCATCGGAATTAGGTAAACCAATTTCCTCATGGCTCGACTGTCCCACATTTGGCTAGTTACTTCGCTTCCGTCAGAACAGACAACAGCAAGCCCCATCATTTTCTGACCTAGGGATCTAGAGTACCACAGTCCAGTTACCCTCCAGTACAACCAATGAGATGCGAGAAGAACAAAGCTGTACGCTATGGAATACTGGGGACTGTTCTTCCAAGTCTCAAGTATCCAAACGTGCAATAGTTCCCACCTCGTTGCCAGCATGAGTAGGGTAGTCACTATTACGATATCAATTATTAGTGAAGTTCCCCTTCTGACTCCGGAAGCCAGAATAGTGCCCTCTGGTAGATTCCAGTGCTCGTTTGCCTTCTCGGAAACTATTGCCTTTGCCAGCGTGCCTCCACTCACTGGGGTGAGCGAGATCGGGGAGTCGTGGTCCATCATGATGCACCTCAGGACATTCCGAGGATGTGCCAAGCCTCAAAGTTACGTTCCCTGGCATGTCTTAGCCACCCTTCCCAGTTCTCATCGAATCTTAATGTCGCGGGGTCACCAATCACTATCAAACCCCTCCTCGCGCGAGTAAGGGCCACATTCAGCCTCCTAGGGTCGGAGAGGAATCCAACCTCGCCATCACTGTTGGATCTTACACACGAGAACACAATCACCTCCTTCTCCCTGCCCTGGTAGCCGTCCACGGTCTTCACCTCCACGTCCTGAATCGACTCAGGAAGAACGTCCCTGATAGCCCTCACCTGTGCCGCATAAGGGGTGATTACTCCGATGTCCTCCATCCCGACATCCCCCGTGTCCAACAAACCCTCGACTATTTTCGAAACCCAAGAAGCTTCGACGGCATTTTCCTTCGACTCCCCGTCAGGAGCCACAACCTCACCCCCATCAACCGGAATGAATGCAATCGGGGCATCCCAATCAGGCCATAGGACGCCTGCTGGCGTTGGTCGTTGGTCACTATCGACCCCATCCACTAGGAGGCCATCGTAGAAGGCCCCGTTTGGAAACTCTGAGATAGCTGGATGCATCCTGTATTGCGTGGTCAAAAGGTGGGCTTCTATCCCCATCCCCATCATTCTC
>CAYFGD010000077.1:0-5992 GCA_964342715.1 uncultured Candidatus Poseidoniales archaeon
AGCAGCCCGACCGGGGATGCTGGATGCCTTGGGGTAACGGGGCTGAGGAGATCGGCGAATTATCGCCAGCAGTGACGAACGTCCACCGAGGACACGCCCACTACCATGGGATTCCTTCTAATCCACCCATTCTGCAGACAACTTCGAAGCAATCCTTTGGTACTGGCTGAACTGAAAGCCTTTGCCCCTTCATCAGCAGAGGCATGCCCTCCAAAGCGGGATTCACCCTCATTTCGGGAAGTGTGACGATTTGCCCCATAGGTACTACTGCCTCTATGTCGACCATCATCCACCGGGGGTTGTCCGGGGTTGCCTTGGGATCGAAATATTTGGATCCAGGATCTTGCGCGGTGAAGTCAGGATACCCCTCTCTGCAAACTCTTGCCACACCAGCAACGTGTGGCGGTTTGCAATTAGAGTGGTAGAATAGCACCATGTCGCCTATCTTCATCAGGTCTCTCATGGTATTGCGAGCTTGGTAATTTCTCACTCCGTCCCAATGTGTCATCTTGTCTTCTACTAGCTGTTCCCATGGATAAACATGGGGTTCGCTCTTCATCAGCCATAGCCCAGTCATGCTTCGCGACTATTAGTTAGGTGAATCAACGTGTCGTATTACCACGCGTCATCAGAAGAGCCGAAGACCATTGCAGCATCGATAACATCGGCCTCGTCGCGGGCTATCGCCCGGCGAAGACCAGCGGTTTTGACCATCGTATTTACACCACCAGTTAGACCAATGTTTGCCTTGATCATAGCAGTAAAAATTGCAGGGAGCAAGATCAAGGCAGATATGGCTGCCACAAGAAGAAGTATGATTATCGTAGTTACAAATGGCTTTATTGCAGCAATGGGTATCAAGTATGCACAAGTCATTCCAAAAGCGGTTACTGTAACCGCTTCAAACAGACTCATTCCCGTACTCGCGCAGGCGGTTTGAATTGCATCTATAGTCCCTCCTTGCTCTTTTATTCTATTCGCAATGTGGATGGAGAAGTCTACTCCCACGCCGACTAGAATAGAACCGATCATAACAGTAACTAGGGATAGTGGAACGTCCAATCCATCCATGGCCAGCCATTGCATCATCACTGTAAATCCTACTGGCATAGTCGTGAGCATCGCATATCGTACGTCTCTAAAAACCAGAGCTAGGGTCAGAACCGTGAATAAGAGTGCGAACCCTAGGGATGACCACTGAGACCCTACTATGAGGTTGTTGACTTCAATAGTTATTGAAGCAACACCTATGAGTGGAGTCGAATCTATCGCTCCATCAGTTTCCTGCGCGGCATACTCGTCAACCAAGTCAACGGCCTCTGATGTCGCCTTGACATCCATGAATGGCATGTCGATGTAAATCAGACTCCTCTTGAAGTCTGGAGACATGAAAAGCCCCCTCATTTCATCAGTCATGCTATTGTAGAACACATAGATCAAGAAATTCTGTGCCTGGATCCCGCCGGTGTCCTGCAGGTCGAGATAGTTCATAGCACTCCAAAATGAGACGTTTCCTGATTGCTCGTTGTCAAATATTAGCTGGGCCACGTCCCTCATTGGTTCTGGAAGCAAGTCACCTACGGTATTGTTGACCAGTTCATAAATTGGAGTCCCGGTAACATTCACTCCTACCCCTATCGCCTTCATCAGGAAAACAATGGACACAGCAGTCGTATTTTCGACTGAGTTGCATTTAGTTTCTAGTTGTGATATCCCCTCAAGATTTGCATACGGGTCACTCTGCTCAGCCTCTGCGTTAGGCAGGGGATTAGGATCTGCCGAGATATCGCCCGTGATCAATAGGAAACCGGGCTGGCCAGCATTGAACTCGTCCGAGTAAACTTCCATCTTGTCCACAGCATCTACACCGCCAGGGGCCATTTCCAAGAGGTCAATGTTCTCTTCAACGTTGGGTCTGTTTATTCCTGCAGAGACTAGCATCGCTATAGTGAAGATAGCTAGAGTCACCCTCGTCCATTTAATCGGCGTCTCAACTGCGACCTGGAAAATCTTTGGCGGTGGATGAGAAGGCTTCTTCAAATCCAACATCATTGTCAGATTTGGTACCATCAACATGGTCATCAGATAGACAACTACGATCCCACCGGATAATGCCCATCCAATTGTCTGAATGGGTTTCATTGGAACCAGTGTCAGCGATATGAATCCTATGATAGTCGTAAGTGCTGAGAGCAATACGGCCCGCCCTGTTGAGCTAAGAGCCTCTGCCATCTTTTCCCTAGGGGAACCTTTGGACTCAGCGTATCTGTTTGTAATGTGCAGTCCATATGAGACTCCGAGGGCTAGGACAATTGGCCCAACAATTATCACCGTCATTGTGACTTCGTAGTCAGTTAATCCGATCATGCCCAGAGTAATCCAAACCGAGCATAATGTCGGTAAGCCGGAGATAATCACTACCTTGATGCCCTGAACTAGACGGATTCTACCAGTCTGAAGAAGATCGCAATGGAATATGAATAGGCCGAATGCCACTAGAATCACTCCGACTGGGAAAACGCCCCAGAATAGTTTGAATGACTCCTCAGTTATTGCGTTGGTAAGTGGAACCGGACCAGTCAGCGTCATTCGGAGGTCCAGGTAGTCCTGCTCGTCACAAAACTCTTCATTTTCTTGCTTCTCCGGATTAAGCTCCCTCCCATCCTCGTCCCTGCAAACCCAATTGTTCTCAATCGATATTCTGTTAATTTCATTCGAAACAAACTCGATGTAATCGCTAGTGTCGTCCTCGCCATCACCATCCATATCTACAAGACTAGTAATCCCGATGATTATCACAGCCCTATTCCAATACCCAGCCGTTTCATTCTGATTTTTGCCCACGTCTCTGACAAGTTTGTCTAGAGCGTTCTGAGGCATCTCATCGAGTATTTGATCGACCCTTTCTTGCTCGTCGGGGATAGAGTAGTCACCTATCAAGTTCGACTGCTCGTCAACCGTTTCGTTGACAAACTGAGAAACGTCGCTATTACCTGTGGCTTCAGCAATGCCGGAGAAGAACGCCTTGATCACCCTACCGCCACTGGAATTTACCTCCTTTACCACCGTAGAAACTGAAAGTACGTAGATTACGAAGTCCTCTCCCCCATCATCATTCCTGTGGGTGTTAAGTGTGTTCTCAACTAGGTCCAACTGAGTTAGAATTGGGAGCTTGTCCACGCCCGTGGTATTGGACTCCACGTATACGACCATAACATTAGTCGTCCAATCCTCTTCTACATCCTCTATCTGTGCTTGTACCTCTGAACCCTGTGGCAGGTATATCGCCATGTCCCCGTTCACATTGAGTGCACCCTCATCACTACACCAGTCCGGGTTATACCCATCCCTGCAATCATTGATTCCCGAATGTATGGAGAAGAAACCAGTTACGGCCAGGCACAAAACTACAGTGACCGCCGGAACCTTGGTTATGATGTCGGTAATTGTGGAATCTAGCAGATTCCGTTTTATTGCAATAGGAGCCCTCTTTATGGCCTTAGATACTGTCTCGGAGTCAATATCTGAAACCGATGCCCGCAAGGCATCGGTCCTTTCTCTGACCCTTTTCGAGACTCCTTCTGCCATTCCAGAGGCGCTGAATCCACCTCCTTCGGTTCCTTCGTCCATCTTATTCGGAACTCGCTGATAGACGAGGGGACTTCAACCCCTCGCCCTAGTTATCCCATTAATTGCGGTTAGAACATGCCCGCCGTAGGCGGGAACAGTCAAGAACGGGAGTACTCAGGATTGTTTGCGAGGAGATTTAGTGGGGGACCCAACTATACGTGACAAGAGGTGGACAATCGACCTCGAGAAGAGGATCCAAGAGGAGCATTTTGGACCCTCTTTCGATGACAGGTACTCCTTCGACCCTAAGAGTGAAAGGGAGCTTTTTGTCATCGACACCCCGCCTCCTTACCCAAGTGGGACATGGCACATAGGTGCAGTCGCTCAGTATAGCATGATTGACGTGATAGCTCGGAGCCAGAGGCTCATGGGTAAAGAGGTGTACTTTCCATGGGGCGTCGATAGGAACGGTATCAATATTGAATTCACAGTCGAGAAAAAAACGGGCAGGAAGATGAGGACATATGAGAGAGGGGAATTCCTAGAGCTATGCTCCGAAACAATTGAGGAGTACACTCAAGCAATGAGGAGGACCGCGAAGAGAGTGGGTCTTTCGTGTGACTACGCAAACGAGTACCTTACTGATGCCCCAGACTATCGAGCAGTAACCCAGTCTATCTTCGTTGATCTATTCAGAAGAGGAGATATTGTTGAGGATCTCAGACCCAATATCTACGATCCGGTCGAGGGCACAACCATCGCAGATGCCGAGGTTCAGAGAGTTTCCAGGGAGACTCTCCTGTGTGATGTAAGATGGACCACAGAAGATGGAGAAGACGTGATAATCTCAACCACTAGGCCCGAGCTAATTTGCGCCTGCGGTGTCGTCGTTGTGCATCCTGATGATGAGAGGTATACGCACCTTGTAGGGAAGAAGATCACATTGCCCCTTCCCGTGAATGGTCGAGAAAGCAATGTTGAGATAACGACCCATCCATCTGTTAAATCAGATTTCGGCAGTGGGGTTCTAATGGTATGCTCATTCGGCGATCAAAATGACGTTTCTGTTTTCAGGGAACTTGGGTTAAAACCGTTTGTAGCAATCGACCTAGGTGGAAAACTCACCGATATTTCAGGACCCCTTCATGGTATGAAGGCCGAAGATGCAAGAAATGCGGCAATACAAATTCTCTCCGAGTCAGGCCGGCTAGTGTCTGCAAACAAGAGAATGCAGGAGGTCCCTGTAAGCGAGAGGGGTGGTAATCCTGTAGAAATAATCCTTCTGAAGGAATGGTATGTCAGGCAGACGCACATCCTGAAGAGATTGAGGGAGTTGTCAGACAAATCCATATTCATTCCCGAAAGAAACCGGCAGTTCCTACACGACTGGATGGATGGAATCTCGATCGATTGGCCAATAAGTAGGAGGAGATGGTACCATACTGAGGTCCCCGTGTGGTATTCAGATGACGGTACCAAGGTTGTTGTCCCGCCGCATGGGACGTACGTACAACCGTGGAGAGACTCTCCACCCACTGGCTCCGAGGTTCTAGATAGAACTACTAGGGAGCTAATAGGCAGTTATGATGACCTAGCTGATACGCTTGGAGCCATCCATGGGGAGGAGAAGGTCTTCGATACTTGGATGGACTCATCTAACTCCAACCTCTATGTTTCAGGATACATCAGTGATCCTGAAATGTTCGAGAGAGCATTCCCCACCTCAATTAGGCCTCAGGGCAAGGAAATCGTAAGGACATGGCTTTACTATACCTTGCTCAAGAGTGCCCTTCTCCTCGATAAGCCGGGTTTCGAGAATATCTGGGTAGATGGCCTCGGCATGGATCCATGGGGCAGGAAGATGTCTAAGTCGCTTGGAAATGGCATTGATGCAGATTCAGTATTGGAATGTGGTGCTGGTGGGAGAACTGGATCATGGAAAATAAGAGGTCCTGAGGGCAAGCAGGTTAGTCTGAAGGCCAATAAGATTGGTAGCGAATGTTTTCGTTTATGGAAGGCATGTGATGCACAGGTTGGCGATGATTTCCACATTAATCCCGAAGAAATTGAGTCTAAGTACTACGGAGTTCTTACAAAGATGTTCAATGTAGCTAGGTTCGCCAGTCAATTCAGAGTTCCTGATGATCTAGAGACAGCACCAAACGGTTTGATTACAGAGGATTTGTGGATTTTATCTGAATTCAATCAGGTAATGAGTCGAGTTTCGAATGCTTGGTCTGAGTTGGATATCTATAACGCAGCTCAGACGATCAAAGGATTCTGGACTGGAGTTTTCCCAGGGCATTGGTTGGAAATGTCCAAATCTAGGCTATATGATGGAGACAAATCCGCCGAATGGACTCTCCATAGGATGGTGAGGGACTTGCTGACTGCCTTCTCCCCGATATGCCCCTTCTTTACA
>CAYFGD010000078.1:0-5947 GCA_964342715.1 uncultured Candidatus Poseidoniales archaeon
CACAGGGCGAACAAGGGAGTACTCTACATTGACGAGATCAGGATGCTTAGGATGGAGGAGCAGCAGGCCTTGCTAGTTGCAATGCAGGAAGGAGAACTCTCAATCAGCGGCCGCTCAGAGAGGTCCTCTGGAGCACTCACAAAATCTGAACCAGTCCCAACAAATTTCATTCTTGTCGCGGCTGGAAACCTAGACAGTATTCAGCAGATGCATCCCGCCCTAAGGAGTCGCATCAGGGGGTATGGCTACGAAGTATATGTCAACTCTGACATGAGGGACACTGAGAGGAATCGCAGGAGACTAATCAGATTCATAGCGCAGGAGGTAAGGAATGAGCAGAACAAGGACTCCGGCCGATCAATCCCTCACTTTAACAAGGAGTCAATAGGCCTAGTATTGAAGGAGGCACAGAGGAGAAGTGGTCGAAGGGGCAGGCTTTCTCTGAGGCTCAGAGAGCTTGGCGGCCTCGTTCGAATAGCAGGAGACCTAGCCTCCGAAGAGGGGGCGGATCTCGTTGGAGCCGAGCACATCACACGTGCAAGGGCAATAGCAAAGCCGCTCGAGCAGCAAGTTGCTGACAGGTATCTGGAGCGACAATCCGAATATGCAATGCTAGTAAACAGGGGGACGAGAGTAGGCAGGATCAACGGCCTAGCCGTTCTAGGTGCGGATAGCGGACTCTCGGATTTCTCTGGAGTGGTCCTCCCTGTTGAGGCAATGGTAACTCCTGCACAGGGACGATCCGGGCAGGTCATAGCTACTGGCGGACTTTCGGAAATGGCAAAAGAGAGCGTCACAAACATCAGCGCAGTAGTTAAGAAACTCACGGGGAAAGACATCAAGGATTTCGATCTCCACGTTCAATTCCCCGGGACACACAACGTAGACGGAGATAGCGCATCAATAACCATGGCAACCGCAATAATCAGTGCATTCGAGGGAGTCCCAATAGAGCAGAATCTAGCTATGACGGGCTCACTCTCAGTCAGGGGAGAGGTGCTCCCAATAGGAGGAGTTACTGCAAAGATAGAGGCCGCAGCAAAGGCCGGAATAGAGTCAGTAATCATCCCACGTGCCAATCTCCAGGACGTTCTAATAGATGAGAAATACGAGTCAATGGTCAAAATCCACCCCGTCGACTCATTGGACGAGGTCCTCCAGTTTGCATTGGTAGGGGCCGAGGAGAAGGTTAGCCTAGTGGAGCGCCTTGCCAAGGTAATTGACACATTCACATCTCAGGCTGACAAGCAGCCTTCTGCATAGTCGAACCGCTCTAACTAAGTCCCTGCTCTCGCTCCTAGGATGGGGGATGTGATGCCGGAGTCGATACCCGCGGTCGTTGCACATGGTGGGGCCGGACCAGGGCCAGACCGTCAAAAGAACGTCGAAGAGGCAGTGAATGCAGCCTCCA
The DNA here is from genome assembly GCA_964342715.1 of uncultured Candidatus Poseidoniales archaeon. Taxonomy (GTDB): domain Archaea; phylum Thermoplasmatota; class Poseidoniia; order Poseidoniales; family Thalassarchaeaceae; genus MGIIb-O5. Next base: position 1,412 of record CAYFGD010000078.1, read on the forward strand.
AACTACTCCAGTCGGGGGCCTCCGCTCTTGAGGCGGCAGTAGAGGCATGCGCAATCCTCGAGGACGACCCCGTTTTCAATGCAGGAACCGGAGGTGTATTCCGTATCGACGGATCGGTACTTCTTGATGCATCATTGCACGTAAGCGATGGGAGGATGGGTTTCGTAATTGCCATGGAAGACACTCCAAACCCGATACGGGTGGCAGCCGATCTGCTAGATGAGCCAATCAATGGCCTCACGGGAGAGGGAGCTAGGCTGTGGGCCGACTCAAAGGGCCACAAGAGGGCAAAGGTCGAGGGGAGGCCACCAGTCGATGGCGATGGAGACACAGTCGGGGTTATTGCCAGAGATTTGACAGGTGATATGGCCTGCGCTACCAGCACTGGAGGCTGCAGTTACAGGCCCCCCGGGAGAGTGGGAGACGTCCCGCTCCCGGGATGTGGATTCTGGGTCTCAGAGAATCTTTCGGTCGCTGCCACGGGCGAGGGTGAGGCGATTACAACCGCCCTACTTAGCTATAGGGTCAGTGAGAGGTTTCTGAGCAACAACGAGACCCTGATTGAGGCGATGTCATGGGGCATAAGTGAACTGATTGACGACGGTGTCTCCGTTGGTCTGATTGCCATGGGTGATGAAGGCCCGGGAGTGGGTTTTTCGAATACAGATATGCCATGGGCGGAGTGGCACGGCTGATCCCTTCGAGAATCTTGATGGGGATGCGCTTAAGGAGCACTCACCGGTCGCCGGGAATGGAGGGGATGAAATGACAGACATCGAGGCTAGAATTCAGCAGATAGCACAGGTTCTCTCCCAGCTAGACGACAGTCAGGTCCCCCGTAACATCAGAGCCTCAGCCAAGGAATCAGTCGATCAGTGGCTTCTCAACAAGGACAAGGACATGGATGTCAGGCTCGGTATGACTGCATCGAAACTGGACGAGATATTCAATGATGCAAACCTTCCAATCCACTACGGCCCCTTGTGCCTCCAGATTCAGACCGCTCTTGAGACTCTGATGTCAGAGGTCAAGCGTTCATAACCGCGATGCCCAGGAAAGTGGCTTAGGGAGCCGATTACACGCCTTGACGCCTCTCGGCGGTCTTGGGCCTGAAGTTTTTGTAGCCACACTTCCGGCATGCCCGGGGCTTCTTTTTGCCCCTGTGCGTGGCAGAGCACTTCATGCATATCCACTTCTTCAGGAGTCTTTCCTCTGCCACTGGGTGCCTCTGAGCCATGAGACGGCCGACCTACATGCACTTCATAACCGCTTCGCGAGCAATCTCCAGTCTTTTTCCGCATAGGGGGCCTCCAAAGCATTCAAACACCCGCCGCACCGCCCCAATCTACGGTGCCTGCTAGCGTCGTGCTCGGAGCCCAGTGGGGGGACGAGGGAAAGGGGAAGGCGATAGACCAGCTGGCAGCAGACTCATCTTGGGCAGTTAGGTTCCAAGGAGGCAACAACGCAGGCCACACCATAGTACTCGGCGATACCACACTCAAGTTACACCAGATACCCTCCGGCGTGACTTCAAAGAACTGCAAATTAGTTCTTGGTGATGGAATGGTAATTGACCCATGGGTCCTTGAAGAGGAACTGGACAGATGGAGGGAACTCACGGGCGAAAGCCCGGAGGGAAGCCGACTATTCATCAGCGAGAGGGCCTCTGTAATCTTGCCATTCCACAGGATGTACGATAGCGCGGACAGGGTCGTTGGAACAACTGGAAGGGGTATTGGGCCAGCCTACAGGGACAGAATAGAGAGAGTCGGAATAAGATTCGTCGACCTAGATGCATTTTCATCAGACAAAGAGAGGATTTCCGAGACTGCGGAGAGGATGAACAAGCAACTCGCTTCGGTCGGCGTTGAAGATAGGATAGATGCGGAATCCCTCACGTCCGACATCAAGTGGATAATCGAGAGGTTTGGCGATGCAATAAGGCCCACAGGTCTGATGATAGACGAGGCACTCAGGAATGGGGAGAACATCCTTCTGGAAGGGGCTCAGGGGGCCATGCTAGACATAGATCAGGGAACTTACCCATTCGTCACTTCCTCTGTCACCAGCAGAGCGAATGCAACTCATGGTGCTGGAATACACCCCGGACACGTTTCACAGTGCTTCGGAATATCAAAGGCCTACACGACAAGGGTTGGAAATGGCCCATTCCCCACCGAACTGCCCTACGAGGAAGGGCCTGGGAACCACATGGCGATGGTGGGCCATGAATTCGGCACCACTACAGGCAGGCCAAGAAGGACTGGTTGGCTAGACATGGTAGCCCTAAAGGACAGCCATAGGATAAATGGTTACACAGGCCTAGTCTTGACCAAATTAGACGTATTGGGTGGACTTGAGGAAATCAAGATCTGCACCGGCTACGAACTGGATGGGGATATCATCGATGTCATGCCCACAAGCTGCGACGACCTAGCTAGGTGCATCCCTGTCTACGAGGTCCACCCCGGCTTCCCCGCTTTATCGGACGACGATTGGATAGCCATGGCGGATGAGTCAAGGTCATCCGGCTCAGGCCTAGGCGCAATGCCGGAGGTGGTTCTTGGATACGTCCGAAGAATCGAGGAACTTTCCGGCATCCCGGTTGTCAGCGTAGGAGTAGGCCCCGATCGGCGCGCCTCCATAGCAAGCGCCGGAGGCCCCTTCGACGTCAACCCCGTCGAGGCAACCTTCTAATCGGCCAACTCAGGCGGACTAACATGGGATTCAAGTCCAATGCCCGTAAGAGGCGCAAGGAGTTCGGGACTGATTCCAAGTCGTCCTCTAAGTCGGACGAGGAGTATGTGGGCGAGGTAAGATGCGACGTAGCAGGATGCGAGAACTGGGCCGACAAGAAAGTGGGCGGTCGAAAGCTCGCCTTTGACAGGGCAGCAGACGTCTGGGGGGAATCGGGCCTCAGTAGGGATTCTCGTAGGATTACCGTGTGCAAGCCCTGCTACCGGCATTGGAAGAAGGCCAAGAAGGACGAGCCAACCGAGTGGACCTGACCTGTTGGGGGCAAACCCCTCAACAGTAACAATGTTAGATGGGTGCCTCCAGCGACATTCATGTCAGAACAACCTACGAATGAGCCGATATTGGGATATGCTCCAGGGAGTTCGGAAAGACAATCCCTGATGGAAGAGATGGACAGGCAGATGTCTGAGGTAATTGAGATACCCTGCATCATCAACGGCCAGGAGGTCTACACCGGAACCACCACGACCCAGGTTGTCCCTCACAACCACGGTCACGTTATCGCTAGGGTTCACCTCGCAGGAAGGGACGAGATGGAGGCCGCCTGTGAGGCCGCAGTCAATGCCCAGAAGGGGTGGATGGGAATCGGCCTTGAGGAAAGGTGCGAGATATTCGAGAGATGCGCAGATTTGCTTGCGGGGGATTGGAGGATGAGGGTCAACGCCGCAACCATGCTAAACCAGTCCAAGACAGCATTCCAGGCCGAGATAGACGCTGCATGTGAGTTGATAGACTTCTGGAGGTTCAACTGCCACTACGCCAGAGGGTTCCATGACGACTTCCAGCCATTGGTATCCCCAGAAGGGGTCCTGAACACCACCGACATACGGCCCCTCGAGGGCTTCGTACTCTCGATAACTCCTTTCAACTTCTCCAGCATCGCTGCAAACCTGCCGAGCGCGCCCGCCATCGTAGGTTGCACTGGAGTTTGGAAGCCCAGTAGGAACTCATACCACTCAAACTACGTTCTGATGCAGTTGATGATGGAGGCCGGACTGCCCCCCGGAGTCATCAATTTCCTACCTGGATCCGGCGCTGAGATCACCGAAGTGGCATTATCGAACCCAGACTTCGCAGGCCTGCACTTCACTGGTTCTACTGCCACATTCCAAGGTCTTTGGCAGGAGATAGGACTGGCCCTCCCCGATCTGAGGTCGTACCCCCGTATAGTCGGTGAGACGGGGGGCAAGGACTTTGTCGTCGCTCACCCAGATTGTGACAGGAGAGGCCTCATGGTCGCCCTTCTAAGGGGTGCTTTCGAGTACCAGGGGCAGAAGTGCTCCGCGGCAAGTCGTGCATACATTCCCCGTTCCGTCTGGGACGCGATCTCTGCGGACCTGATTAGCGAGATTGGCAAGATAAAGATGGGAGATGCAAGGGACTTCACGAACTTCATGACTGCGGTTATCGACAAGAGGGCATTCGACAAGATTTCTGGATACATCGACAGGGCATCCCAGAGGGACACATGTGAGATAGTCTGCGGAGGGGGTTATGACGACTCATTCGGGTACTTCATCGAGCCAACCATAATTGTCACCACCGATTCAGATTCCGAGTCCATGATAGAGGAGATATTCGGCCCTGTTCTGACAGTCTACCTCTACGACGATGAAGACTTTGAGAACGTCCTAGAAGTATGTGACAAGGCCTCTCCCTACGCACTTACCGGATCAATATTCTCGAGTTCCGAGGAGAATGTCCAGAAGGCTTACGAAGCGCTCAGGTTCACCGCTGGAAACTTCTACATCAATGACAAGCCGACCGGCGCCGTTGTCG
>CAYFGD010000079.1:0-5852 GCA_964342715.1 uncultured Candidatus Poseidoniales archaeon
CTCGGAGCCTAGCGGCTCCGTCACCTCTGGACGAAATATTCCTGCACCTCCTAGTTCAAGCCATTGGCCTCTCCAAAGGATGTCAACCTCTACGCTAGGTTCAGTGTATGGAAAATATGCCGGGCGTACTCTGACATCAGGGTAGCCCATTTTGGAGTAGAATGTCTTCAGAGTTGTGATAAGCATTGGAAGGCTAGCTTCTTCCTCGTGAATTATTCCCTCTATCTGGTGGAATTCGGGAAGATGGGTTCGATCGATTGTCTCCTGACGGAATACCCTGCCAATTCCGAAAACCCTTGACGGTTCATCGGGATTCTCCGCGATGTGTCTTACTGTGTTTACAGTCGTATGGGTCCTCAGTAACGGCCTACGGGACTCATCCTTGTCAAAGGAGCCGCCCCATCCCTTGCTCCCGGTGTCATGTCCGTGCTCGTGGACCTTGGACCATAAATCGAGGTAGTGGTCGTCGATGTCGATCTGACTAGGCTCAGACAGGTAGAAGGTGTCTTGCATGGTCCTTGCTGGATGGGATTGCGGGATGTAAAGCGCATCCATATTCCATCCTGCAGACTGCACAAAGTCCCCCTCTATCTCTGAAAACCCCATCTCCAAGAAAACCTGTCTTATCCTCTCTATCAACGCCTGCATAGGATGGGGGCGCCCACCCATGGGAATTGGTGCTGGCGAATTTACATCGAAGGGCTTGAACTTCGCACCCCTCCATTCTTCGGACTGAAGAAGCTCTGGCGTCACCTCGCCAATCATCTCAACATGCTCAAGTTCTGACGGTTCAATCGATGAGCCAGCGTCGGTTAGTGACCAAAATCTAGAGATTTCCTCATCAATCAGAATTAATCCCTTCCTTCCTAGGAAGTGGCTAACCATTTCATCATCGAGTTTTAGCTTGGCAACAGGGCCTTCTGACAATGAAGAGATGAAGTCTGCTCTTGCTGAGATCTGATTGGAAAGAGAAATCTCGTCCTCGACGACAAGCCTACCAGAATTGATTGAAAGACCTAGGGATTTCAGAAGACCTATCCCCGGACCTGCCTCGTGTCGCTCAAACCCTTCCTCGAATAGCCTATTCATCGTCCTCTCTGACAAAGGCAGAGAAGAAAGGCAATTCCAAATTCTGAACTCTAGAAGGCCCTCCTGATGGGCCTTCACACCCTCTTCTCCCAGAGAAACAAAGGCCTCGATTTCTTCGTTAATGGAAACTAGACCTAATTCGGAAAGTGCCGTACCGGAGCCCGCAACATGGACCTGGTCATCCCAGCCAGCACCTGAAAGGAGTTCATCTAAGGACCAAGTTCTGGATGGTTCTGATAACATGAATTTGAGCAATGTTCGCTCATTGTTACTCATTTCCAAGATTATCCCCGGCCTTTCGAGTAGAGTTTCCCACTTGACGGTTCCCGAAGAATTATTTGATTACTCTTCCTCATCTCTCCACAATTCTTCCTCACAAATATGGCATTCAAAAAAATGTGGTCTGCCGCCTTCAAGCCAATGCACATTTCCGCACCTACCGCAAAGTATCGAAGTCCTGATTGGCTCGACCAAAGTGGTGTCAATACGATACATCGGACCTCCTGCATCTGGTAGGATATCAGACCCTGGCTCCCAATTTTCGATAGTCTCCTGATCCACTGAGCTTTCGTCCCTCATCCCCAAACCAACTACTAGTAGTACGACACCGGCAATGGAAATGGGGGCTGCCAAAGCTAGAGAGAATGGCGATGAGCTCGAATAAAGTATCACTGCACTACCTATCGCTATACATAGCCATGCGGAGAGTACCATGTTGATCCTTCTGTGATCCGATCCGCCAACTGCCACGATGATCCGAGAGAGGGGTTACGCATCAACCCCTACGAGAGTTTGTTCGACTAAAGGGTTCAATAGCAATTGTCTCTTGTGAGGTACAGGCCTCAGTAGCTCAGCCTGGTAGAGCATCTGATTTGTAATCAGACGGTCGGGGGTTCGACTCCCTCCTGGGGCTCCAACAATCATGTGAAAGGTCTTAGCGAAGTTGCTTGACGAACCGACATGGGAGCGGCGATAATTGATGGCAAAGCTCTTGGAAGAGAGATAGAAGATGGCCTTTCTAGAAGGGTTCGCTCTTTGGCCGAGAAAGGGGTCCGCCCCCACTTAGCCGTGATAATAGTGGGGGATGACCCGGCCAGTCATGTGTATGTACGGAATAAACAGAGGGCATGCGAGAGAATCGGGATTGTCAGTACCAGAATAGACCTAACATCGGAAATTAGTCAGGAGGAGTTGATTTCCAAAATACAGGAATTTAATGAGGATGAATCCGTACATGGGATTCTAGTTCAGAGCCCACTTCCGGAAGGGATCGACGAGATTTCTGTGGTCGAGACGATTGACCCGGCCAAGGATGTTGACGGGTTTCATCCTTCTAACCTAGGTAGAATTGTGATGGGCGATAGAAATGGATTGGTTCCCTGCACCCCCTCAGCCGTGATGGAGATCCTCAGACACTACGGACCGGAATTAGAGGGAAAGAGGGCCGTAGTGATTGGGAGATCTAGGATTGTAGGGATGCCACTCTCCATCCTTCTTGCCCAGAAAGGGGCTGATACTACAGTCACTATTGCCCATTCCAAGACCGGTTCACTGGGGGAAATTTGCAGAGGGGCGGACATTCTGATTGCTGCTGTTGGTAGGGCGGAGATGGTGAAGTCTGCATGGATAAAGCCCGGCTCTACTGTAATCGATGTTGGTATTAATCGCATAAATGATGATTCAAGAGAGAGTGGTAATCGCTTGGTCGGAGATGTGGAAGAAGGGGCTAAGGAAATCGCGGGGAGAATAACACCTGTGCCAGGTGGAGTTGGGCCAATGACGATAGCAATGCTGATGTCTAATACGGTTCTAGCTGCGGAGAGAGGCAGTTAGAATATTCCTAGGTCTATTCTTGCGTCTTCGGAGGCATGTATCTTTGGATCCCAGGGAGGAGAGAATGTAAGGTTCACATGAACCGAATCGATGCCCTGGGTTTGGGCGGCTGCTCTGTGAACTGCTGCCATAAGTTCCGGTGCTATTGGGCATCCGGGACTTGTCAATGTCATATCTATCTCCACGTGTGTTGAGTCGCCCTCTCCCTCTAGCCTGATGTCATAAATTAGGCCCAATTCAATGACTGAGATCTTCATTTCTGGATCTTCGACAGGGGCGAGGGATTCTCTGACATCTTCCACGTTTACCATATTATCACATCAAATCAGCGAGGATGCCTCTTCTTTGACCTTCCTAACCATGTTCATGAATCCATTTGCCCTGCTAGGAGTAAGGATCCTACTAAGTCCCATGCCCTCGATGTAAGAGGGATCGTGCTCTGCCACCTTGTCTGGGGTTTTTCCGTTTACAGCTATTGCTGTGATGGCCATTAGTCCCTGAACTATCTGAGCGTCGGCGCCCCCTTCGGCAATGAATCCCCCCTCTTTGTCGAGTGAGCATACCACATGAGCCCTAGATTGACAACCGTGTACCATATTTTCATCATCCCAAAGCTCCATGGGGAGAGTCGAGGGGTGCTTCTCAGCGTACTCGAAGAGAAGTTCTAGCCTCTCCATGTCGTCGAAGCAGGACTGGAATCTCTCAACAATTTCGACGATCTCATCTGACCACTCGCTCTCGTCTGCCATGGAGGTGCTAGGCACAGTGGGGATTTCACCGTTGCGAGGGTTCGATTTACGATCAAGAGAACCTTTCAACGATATTTTTCAAGTGGGAAACAAACGCCTCCGCCTCTTCCATTGTATTGTAGAACCAAACCGAGGCCCGATTTGTTGATCCCACTCCCATGGCCTCCATCAATGGCTGAGCGCAGTGATGTCCAGTTCTCACGGCAAAGCCCCCTGCATCTAGGAGGTATCCTAGATCTTGTGCCTGAATAGTGTCATGTAGGAAAGAAACGACTCCGATGGCCTCCTCCATTTCAGGATTACCAAATATTGTAATTCCGGGGATTTCTCGCATCTCTGAAGCCATCCAAGAAGCGATTCCATGCACGTGTTCGTGTGCCTCATCGAAGTCAATATTTTCCTCCAACCAATCAACAGCGGCATGCCAACCAATGGCTTCTGCCATCCTTGGAGTGCCAGTCTCGAACATTGCATATCCATCTTGAAAAAGTGTGTCTTCTTTTGAGACTCTTTTCACGATTGATCCGCCTGTCAAAAATGGTCCCATCTCAGAGAGTGCTTCAGGCCTAACAAGTAAGCATCCTATACCGGTGGGGCCCGCCATCTTATGTGCGGCTATCGAGCAAAAATCAGCGCCGAGCTCATCAAAATTTATCCTCTCGTGTGGAGCTCCCTGAGCACTGTCCAATGCTACCCTTGCACCCTGGGAGTGGGCCATCTCGATTACTCTCTCGATTTCATTTCTAACACCTAGGACATTACTGACGTGTCCAACGCAGACCAGAGAAGCACCCTGAATGGCCACTTCCATTGCATCATAGTCGAGTGTGAAGTTCTCGGTATCAATGGGAACGTACCTGAGTTCTATACCCCTCTCCTTGGATAGTTCCTGCCAAGGCACAATGTTGGCATGATGCTCCATCTCGGTAGTGACCACAACGTCACCTTTCTCGAGATTATACCTGGCCCACCCATATGCTACTAGATTCATCGCTTCGGTTGCACTACCTGTGTAAATCATCTGATTCTCACTCGTGCCGAAGAACTTGGCGATCCTGTCTCTGGCACTCTCGAGAGCCGCTGTTGATTCATCGGCTAATGTATGGTTAGCTCTGTGGGCGTTTGCGTGGTACTGTTTGTAGAAATCGGACATTGCGTCAATGACCACCAGGGGCTTTTGTGACGTTGCGGCGTTGTCAAAGTAGACCAAGGGTTTTCCATTGGGAAGAATTCTATGCAGGATTGGGAAATGTGAGCGGATTTCCTCCACATCTAATGCTATGGTGACACCCCGAGCCGAGGGGCTAGGAGGAGACATATCAACTCACTTGCTGAAAAAATATTCAACATTCTAGTGAAGAGCGGGAGTTACATTGCTGACAAACTTCTGCAATAATTCCTCAAATCGGCATCCTACGGGGGAGGTTTATTGTTGGGCACCCTCATCGGCAACCAGTATGGAAGTGGGACGGGGGCAAGATATCGTCGAGCGCCTAGGTAGTCGTGACTTGAACAAAGATGGGTCAATAATCAATCTAGCAATCGTCGGTTCGAGTAGGTTCTATGACTATAGGAAATTCGAAGAGGCCATGGGCGGATGGATTGAGAATTACGGCTACCCTGACTTGATCATTGTAGGGGGGGCCAGTGGAGTTGACTACTTAGCAGAGAGGTGGTCCGATAACAACTCAATTCCTATCGCGGTATTTACGGAAGAATGGAACGACCCGAAAACTGGACTTCTAGACGGAGGAAGGCCCGAAGCACCGAACTCCCTTACGGAGAAGATTGTGAATTCCGCTACTCATGTATTGGCCTTGCCTTCTCCGACCAGCAAGTGGACAAGGATTGTGATAGAAATGGCCTCACAAATGAATCTGGACACAGATATTCACGAAGTTGACTGATTTTGGTGCTCGCGCCGGGATTCGAACCCGGGTCGCCGGATCGAAAACCCAGAATGATGGGCCACTACACCACGCGAGCTGCACTCTTCCGAGATGTCACTACCACATAATCGAATCGGGGGTCGAAATTGTCACTCGTACTTATTCTTCGAGTAATGAATTCCACCACTTCGCGACTGGTATTACAACGATGAGGCCTACTATGGACACTAGTGAAAAGTTAACCCAGTTAAGTGACTGAACCATTGATTCTCCATATGAACCGAGTAAAAAT
>CAYFGD010000080.1:0-5846 GCA_964342715.1 uncultured Candidatus Poseidoniales archaeon
TTCCTACAGGAAGAGGCCAGAGCCATCCAGGATAGTCCCCCTGTCATCCCTCGTTACGACTGATAGCGCAGAATTAACAATAAACGAAACAGGACTGGTAAACAGCAATGGCATTGGTGCCGGAAAGGGGACATGGAACCCCCTTCCGGATCTTCCTACCCCGATAGAGGTGAGTCCATCTTCATGGGAGGGCCTCAGATCTAGGATGCTTGCCAGTAAGGCGATTGCCGAGGCGGTGGCCTGATGTCCAGGACCACCAGGCTCAGGGAGGAGGTACGAACCCTTCTAGAGGAGAATGGAACTGCCAATACGGTGGAAATCTTTGATCACCTCAACGAGCGTTTCAGATGGGGCGCTACCATGAACCAGGTCGGCAACATTCTGGCCAAAGACTCACGTTTCGACAAGGTTGGACACGTTAGGGGCCAGTTTAGGGGAAGTGTCTACACTGTTTGCGTCTGGGGCCTACGCCCCAATGAAGCACTCGTAAAGGTCTCTTGAGAGGGAATAAGTCAAGTCCCCGAGTCATGACACAGGGCCGTGAGCCGTACAGGCAGTCGTCAAGCGTGGATGACCCTCTTCAGGATAGGCAACACCTTGACTGGGGTTGTCGGGGTATTCCTAGGGGCAATAGTTGCCCTAGGTGAAATCCCCTCAGGAAAACTCGCAATCATAACGATTCTGCAGGCTACATCTGTCATGTCTTTCATGGCATCATGGAACGCGCTCAATGATATATTCGACCTCGAGATAGACAAAGTAAACCGTCCCGATCGTCCACTTCCAAGTGGTGCGATAAGCATCAGATCTGCCAAGATTGCTACATCTTTGATGATGGGAACTTCATTTCTTTGTATGGTATTTGCTTGGTTCACAGTTGATTCCATGGGAAACAAGTTCAGTGAATGGGCACCATCTCTTGCGGTCTGGATTGTAGCACTCTTCCTTCTGTCGAACTACGAGTTCCCCAACAGTCTGAGGCTGAAAGACAGAGGCCTCCCTGGGAACATAGCAATCAGTATGTCCGTTGGATTGGTGGCTGTTTTCGGAGCAGCAGGCGTCCTTCAACCCTACAATCACCGGGCATGGTCCCTTTTCCTTGTTGGGACATTCTACAACACATCCAGAGAGGTCGTAAAGGACATTGAGGACATGCAAGGGGATGAGGGGAGGAACACCCTAGCAATGAGAGTGGGTGCCGACTCCGCGAGAACCGTCGCGTGGATTCTTTCATTGATTGCATTCGCATCAGTAATCATGCCATTCGCATTCGAGATATTCCCCCCATTGCACGTGGTATTCACAATACCAGCTGTGGTTTCTCTTATGTTGGTCAAGTCGAAGCTTCTGAACTCAGAGGACCATGAAGCCTCGAGGCTTCTGAAGAAGTCAATGACCCTATGCCTTGCAGCCTTCCTAGCCAGTTCGTTGATAGGGTGACTAGCTCAGTTCGAGATATGTTTCCCAAGCGGCTCTGTTGCACATCATGGTTAGCAATGACATTTGGGCCCACATCCTATTCTCCGCTTGATCGAAAACAACGCTATTGGCCGAATCCACAACACCGTCGGTTACTTCCTCACCCCTGTGTGCGGGTAGGCAATGCATGAACAGATAGTCCGGATGGGCGTACGAGACTAGATCCTCGTTGACTTGGAAACCATCGAAGTCCGCAAACTTGTCCTTGAGACCCTCCTCTCCCATGGAAACAAAAACATCCGTATAGATCACACCGGCGCCTGTAACGGCCTCTATTGGGTCATTCGTTCCGGTAATTACAGCCCCCGATTCCTCGGCTATTGAAAAGGCCCTCTTCAAGACATCCGGATTTGGCTCATATCCCCTTGGAGTGGCGTATTTGACATCATGCCCCAGCGCAACTCCAGCCAGCATCAAATCATGGAGAACATTGTTTCCATCCCCTACCCATGCTATATGCCCCTTCACAGAATCGCCATGTTCGGTTATGGTCATCAGATCAGCGGCCGCTTGACAGGGATGATGCAAATCAGACAGCGCATTGATGACCGGCACAGTGGAATGCCTCGCAAGCTCCTCGACAGTATCATGACCAAAACATCGGTAAGTAATCCCATCTAGATATCTCGAAAGAACAGCCGCTGTATCCGCTATAGATTCGCTCTTCCCCAGCTGGATGTCATTGGAAAGCAGGGTCAGTGGCTGGCCCCCGAGTTTACGAACACCAACTTCGAATGAAACCCTTGTCCTAGTGGATGGTTTTTCGTATATTGACCCAATCGACATCCCATCGAGAGGCCTGAAATCCTCCGCAAAACCGTCGTCGTTCTTGAATCGAATAGCCCACTCGATGATATCAGCAAGCTCGTCAGTGAGATCATCTATTGCTAGCAAATCCCTCTTATTGCCGCTCATGTTCTATATCTCCTGCAAAACCATCTCTAGCATCTGCCATGGCTCCATAGACGGTCTGAACGAAGGTCAGTACATCTGCCAGACCTTCTTCTTCCTCACTAGACAGTGGAATTAGTCCAGGCTGTATCGAAGCATGCTGCATCATCCTCAATTGTCCAATTGCAAACTCGGCCCTCTGGCTGCCTGTTCCATGGCTCATTGATTGGTCTGCTGACTCGGCATAGAGCGCCGCCTCTAGGGCACCTAGATTCTCTCCCCATTCCACAATCCTTTCGAGTACTTCTGGCTCCAGAAGGTCTGCCTTGGAAAGGAAGTTCGCAGTGGGTAGCCCAAGTCTGAAATGGACTATCGAGGAAAGAAGCATTTGGGAAACAAAACCACTTGGCGTCTGAGATAGCATTGGGTCGAAAAGGAAGGCCAGACAAGCCCTTCCCTGCCCCAGGACCTCAACAAGGTGACTGGACGCCTCTCTAAATGCAAACAACTCGACCTGTCCTGGCGTGTCTATCACCATAATGTCGCCAGCTAGCCCATCCAATTCCTCGTGTATGTCTATTGCCTGTGCCGCAACAAGATCGGCAGCGAGTATCTGAGCACCGTTCGGCCCTAGGTCATATTCGTCCATGACTTCAGAAAGTGAAATCAGATCTCTGACATCGAACTCGGGGTCGTAGTGAACCCTTTCAGCACCCGGGTCGAGGTTAATCGTCAAAGCTTCTACTTCTAGAAATCTGGCCCATCTTTGAAATGCGGTAACTAGGGAACTCTTCCCAGCACCTGCAGTTCCAACTACAAATAACACAGGGGGGGAGGTCCCATCCATAGTGCTCATTACGTAGCCCGAAGGCATCAGGTCTTGAAGGATTCCTCAGTAATTGGATAGATTCGTCACAAGCAACCGTTATACCAACAGCTGTCACGTCTCGGTATGCCTTCAATGGGGGGAGAGCCATGTCTGAACAACCACCGCCGCTACCACCCGGTTTCCCGATGCCTCCTCCGCCACCACCGCCGCCGGGATTCGAAGATGACTTCGAAGATGACGAGTCTACTGAACAGGAGCAACCAGATTCGCCCCCAGAACCATCCCACGATGAAGAGACAAGAGGGCAGATAGATGGGGTAATTTCCAACACCATTCAGGACACAGATTCATCTTCAGGGGATAGCACATCTCCGCCACCCCCGCCTCCGGGTTTCGAGGCCCCCACTCCACCCCCGCCTCCGGGTTTCGAGGCCCCCTCGCCATCGCCACCAGACACCGAATCGGAATCATCTGAAGACACAACCAACCCTGTGGAAGAAGATCAACTCTCAGACTCTCTAGCCGCACTTGAGGATTCGGATAAAGACGCAATCGATGATGAGGACATCTGGGGGGAAGATTCGGAAATCGCATCAGAACTAGAAAAACTGATTGACGACGAGACTCCTCCAGTAAGCGCCCCTTCCTCCGGCTCAAAGAACCTTCGTTCAGCATCGGAGATTGACGCGATACCCGGTGATAAGCTCCACGCCACCTTGAGCGAGGTCGAAGAATCGACCCTTAATCCGGATGGCAGTGTTAGGAGCCAGTCAATAGAGGGCGAGTTAATTCTGAGGAACTCCAGCCGAAAGGATAGGGCATGGGATATTTCTGTCTCCCTCTCAGAGTTTGAATCTACAGATATTGGCGGACCAATGGTGACAGTTAGAGAGTTGGAAGCAACCGAAGAGACAGTAATTCCGTACTTGGCAAATGGCCCAAGAATGCTTGTATTGAGTGAGAAGATAGATACTGAGCCCGAGAGGGAGCAGGAAGCAAGCTTGTCCTTAGTCAACTCTGAAGACAGACAGGAGATTGAGATATTAATCAAGGTGGAGAACGCTTCCACGGTCCCACTTACTGCCGTAGAGGTAAATCGGACATTCCCCAGTAATTTTGAGATTCCAGAAGGCCCGGAATATAATGTCGAAGAATCCACGCTTTCTTGGTCGGTAGGGAGACTCGCAGTGGGACAGAGCCAGACTCTGGAATTGACTCCCACCGTTCTGACTAGTGACATTGAGAAAATTTCCGCCGGTGTCGCCACAGCAACATTTTCGGCAGACTCCACGGTCTCTAGAATTAATTTTGACAAGGTTTCTGCTAGGAGCCGTGCTGCCCCATTTGTAACTCCCCAAGAAGACGACAGGCCGGGAATATGGCATAGCAAATTTGTTTTCGAGAATAAATCATCCTTCGTAGTCACACTTTCTGACATTACAGTTGTTTTGGCAGGGAGGGATGAGCCAATTCTAGATGCATCCGATTTGAGGGTCGACCTTCCTCCTGAGGGAAGTTGGGATTCAATGGTTAAGACAGTCAAATCAGAAGATCAGCCAAGATTCACATTCCCAACTCTGTCCTACTCAATCCTGCCCCGGGTTTCTGCTATTTCTAGAGGCGAAGTCAGCCTCAAGGAACAGAAACTCACCGTTCTTGATGCCGAGATTCTGAAGAAGTTCGATAGGTCAAGAATTAGGTCTTTCATAGAATCTGATATTGAGGCGACAATCACCGTTGAGAATACTGGATCGGCGACAATCAATGTCATGAGACTGATGGATGACATACCCGGTGTCTTCGATCCCCCTTCCAGTGACTCAATCAGCATAGAAATGGGTGGGTCTGAGCTAAATGAGGATCAGTTCAGAGTAGAGGTTGTCAATGGAATCCAACTAGAGGAGAAGTTGGTGTCTCCTGACGGCCCCGGGTATTCCTTGAGGGTCACAGTCGGTACATCCGCGCCATTAGGGTTGCAGCCAGGAAAGACTCTCGTCATTAGATACCCACTGCACGCTCAAGAGCCATCTAAGGACAATGGCACTCTAGCTGCACCGGCTAGGGCCGATTTCAGTGCAGAGAGATTTGGCCCTGTGGCCACCAGGACCGTGATCAGGCCACCGCAGATCAGCGTCATCCACAGAAGAAGGAGCTTCACTACCGGAAAGGAGGTGTATCCAGGAGGTGGGCAGGGACGATACGAGATTCTGCTTGTTTTCCAGAATAATTCGGACAGTGCGTTAGAGGATTTGGCACTTCATGATGTCGTCCCGGGCACATTCTCGCTTGAGAGTTCGAATGTCAAATCAAGTACAACGGGAGAGAGAGACTCCTCATACACAAAGGAACCGGCACGAGAGGGGACACATATCACATGGAAGGTTGGGAGGATAGAGAAGGGCGAGAGGATAACCGTTCAGTATGAGATTCAGGGAGATCCAGAATCCGAATACAAGGTTTCGGACGCTCAAGACTACCACGGAGCAACATTCGGGGAAGAGGTTGATGATGAGCCCAATCTCCCTGAGTGGGCGGAGGCAAAGAAGCCCGGGGCCCTTCCAGATATCCCAATTCCAGAGCCCGAGCCCGAGCCAGAGCCCGAGCCAGAGCCCGAGCCCGAGCCAGAGCCAGAGCCCGAGCCCGAGCC
>CAYFGD010000081.1:0-5819 GCA_964342715.1 uncultured Candidatus Poseidoniales archaeon
GTCCAGAGATCGGGAGTAATAAATGTTGGGCTAGAGGGCAAGGCGCCTCGCAGGTATCGTTTGCCCACTGGGTTAATGCCTCCGGGCCGATAGAGGTGAGGATAACTCTGGCCGGATCGACATTGGCGGATCTGGACTGGTCCAACAACCAGATAGAATCCACCATACTTGTGGACGAGACTAGCCTGACTGGCTCAAGATTAGCCTCATTCTCAGTGGGTGAGGTGCCCGTAGAGATACTTGATTTGGACGAGGATGGAGGGATTGTGATTACAGAGAAGGAGGGGGTCCTTGGCCTTCACAGGATGAATCTCAATCGCGCCCTGACGCCATGCACCAATGTTTTCGAGGAAATGTGGACTGGTGATATCTCTATCGTAAGTTCTGAAGATGGTTATGCCCATGTTGCCTGGAGCAGGAGGTATCTGGATTCTTCCGGTTACTTCAGGCAGACCGTGAGTTACACGACACTGGACTCCAGCTGCCAGCTAACGCCAATACAGGACATAATGCCTCCAATCCTGCTGTCAGATGGAAAATACTGGGGATTGGACATGGATGTGAGGGGCTCAGAGATAATTGTGGCTGGTTATCACAGGGACATCTTAACTGCCGGAACTCAACAGGACATAACCAGTGTTTTCGTATTGAGTTCGGATGCTCCGACTAAGAATTCTGACTGGAAAATGAATCCGGCAGCCGTCAGTGAACTCGATCTAGTTGCGGGTATGACAGACCCAGTCGACATAGAATTCGGGGACGAAGACGTGCACCTACTATACCAATCATTGAGAAACGACACTACAGGCGTTGACAGATTGGGGCTTTGGTATGCTCATGGTCTGTCTGATCAATCTTCATGGGGCTACAGAAAGGCGGTGGGCGATCATGCCTTCACTCCCGAAATGATTGTTTCAATCGACGATGGTGAGGAGGTACTCGTGGCGGTGTGGGGCGAGGGAGAAGAAGATAGTTCTGAGATAGTCGCTATAATTGCCGATTCCACATTTACCGCCATAGAAGATGGCGAGATTAGGGTGCCAGCTAGAGGCCTTGGGGTGATTGAGTTGCTGGAGACGGAAAGGGGGATTCAGGTTTTCTTTGATTTCGTTGGACCGAGTGGCCCCCAGATGCAGTATGGGATGATCAATGCCGAAGACGGTTGGATTGGGCTTTCTGACAGGATTGGCCTTGGAAGGTTTAGTGTCGTGGATAGGTCCCCTGTGGGAGGAGAGGCCGTAATCCTACATACATCTCAAAGTGGATGGCAGATTAGGTCCCTAGTTGATGACTCATCTCCAAAATCAGGAGAAAGTAATTTTTTGGAAATGATAAGAATCTCACTTGGCCTGGATGAGCAGAATTTCAATGTTCTACTGGGAGGTACTGCACTCACGGTGATTTTCCTCAGTGCCATTGTATTGTTGACGATGACAGCCAGGGCTGTGAGGTGGATAGGGAGTAGGAGGAGGAATTCGGCACCGGGCATTGTGATGCTCGAGGAGGATGTCGTAGACGTAATACTGGAGAGTGATATTTCAGTCAGTTCGAGTGACGTGGAATTGGTAGAAGATGAGAACATACAGAGCGAGGGTGCGTCAGAGAGGCGTAGGCGTAGGGAAATCAGATCCCAAGCCCCCCCTGCCAACTCCCTTCCCCCTGCTGTCGCGCCTCCCATTATCCCAGTTCCCGAGGAGGCTGAGAATTCTGATTTGCCACCACCGATCCCCCTGAATAGAAATGTGCTTTGCGAATATTGTGGAGGAAGATTCGAAGTATCCATCGGGATAAAGGTGACGAAGTGCCCAGTCTGCGATGAGAGAATAGACCTGTGGTGAAAGGATGACAAGAGTTCTTCTCGCCTCGGAGTCCGAGAGGCGTCGGGATTGGCTGGCGTCTTTCTTGGAAGGTGAGGGAGTTAGTTTTCACTCTAGAGGGCTCTCTGCTGAGGAAGAGGTAGCCCCGAGTTTTCTGGATGTGGGGAAGAAGGTGGAGTTCACATGCATGGCGAAGGCGAAGAGTGCATCGAAGGAGCATTCGATTTCGAATAACGAGGGAGACTCAGGGAGTGACGTTTTCGACGTGGTAATTGTTTCTGACACACTAGTGGAAGACCCTGATGATAGTGTGATTTCTATGGGTAAGCCAACTAGTAGTTTGGAGGCGGTCGCGATGCTCCTTAGACTGTCGGGAAAGAGGCACCGGGTGTGGTCTTCAACAGCGATACTAAGCAGGTCCGGAGGTCCCTTGTTTGATGCCCCCCTACATGGAGGATGGGCATCTAAGATTTGGACAGAGAGCTCGATCGTCGAATTTGAGGAGCTTTCGGAGGAGAGTATGGTTGAATTGATAGAAAGCGGTTCATGGAAGGGGAAGGCTGGCAGCTATGACATGGCTGGCAGGGCCTCTATGCATTGCAGACTGGTGGAGGGAAAGGAGGTCACGGTACTGGGCCTAGCCTCGGAATCGATGGAGTTTCTGAGGAATGAAATATCTAGACGAAAGTGACTCCTCCATGGAGTAGGACAAATTCTCTTTGTAGTTCATCGAACCACTCCAGCATTGACGAGTCGAATCTGACCTGTTCGACCTCGTGATCCATCAGAAGGTCGTCTTGAATTCCCTTCAGCGTCCCCGGAGCAGCGCCACAAGATACGCAAGCTCCATCAAGATCGATGACCAGGGATAGTCTCTTATCCCCTGACTCCGATTTCTCGGCACTCCATCCGGAAAGAACCAATGCTCCGCCATGACCGTCCAGTGCGGCCCTAACCGGTCCCAGCCTCGACATCAGGGCCGGGATAGTGTCAGGACTATCTGACTCAATGAGTGTGAACAGAGAAAGGTTACGCAGTCTGTCGTTTTCGACGGGATCGATACTTTCGGAAACCCTCCTTTCGGCCTCCTTCCTCATCAGTTCCTCGATTTGGGAACTATAGGCCTCTTCGAGCCTATCGCCGATTTCAGTTTGCTCCTCTCTGCCCCCATCCACAAACCTAGCATAAGGCAGCGTCTCTTTACTGTGTCCGTGAAAAGTGTGATTTGGCGTCATAAGCAGTATTCAAAAGGGTGCAACATCGGGGAGTAGCGGGGGGGAACTAATGAGCGATGGAAAACCCATCTTGGAAATAAAGAATCTTCACGTCGGCATTGAGGGGACCCCCATACTGAAGGGTATTGACGTAACCATTCCTTCTGGCGAGATTCACGCCATCATGGGGCGCAATGGAAGTGGCAAAACTACGGCTGCTAATGTCATTATGGGACACCCGTCATACGATGTTGAGGAAGGTGACGTCCTGCTCAACGGAGATAGCATCCTCGAACTAGAACCTTGGGAAAGGTCCAGATCGGGGGTATTCCTATCCTTCCAGTATCCTCAAGCAGTGCCCGGTTTGCAGGTTGGTAATTTCCTCAGGAAGTCCGTTGGTAGTGTCCGAGGGGAGGAAGCGGCCAAGGGGAAGGAATTCAGAGAGGATCTGAAGCATGCAATGGATAAGCTGAACATTCCCTCATCATTCCTATCACGATATGTCAATGATGGCTTCAGTGGTGGCGAGAAGAAGAGGTTTGAGATTCTGCAATTGATGCTTCTGAAACCCCGTCTGGCGGTATTGGATGAAACTGATAGCGGCCTTGACATCGATGGTATCCGAACAGTGGCGGACGGAATTAATGAGGTTGTCAGAGGCACCGACAATGGGGCACTAATTATCACACATTACTCGAGAATACTAGATCATGTTAAGCCAGATAGGATTCACGTGATGATAGGAGGAAAGATCGTGGCCAGTGGAGGGTCGGGCCTTGCAGGCCTACTAGAAGAAAATGGATACGACTGGCTAGAAGATAAGGTTGCACGGGGAGAGGTGTTCGAATGAGCGAATCTAATGAGGCGCGGGAGGCTGTCGGTGACTACAAGGCCGGCTGGCACGACCCCGAAAATTCCACAATTAGATTCGACTTTGGCCTCTCAGAGAAGGTGGTCAGAGACATCTCGGAGCTAAAGAATGAGCCAGAGTGGATGACAGAAATGAGGCTGAAGGCTTACAGGCACTTCGTAGAGAGGCCCATGCCGACATGGGGGAATTCAGAAATTCTAGATGGGATTGACTTTGATGATGTCTGCTACTTCCTTAGATCTTCAGAAGAAACTGGAGAATCTTGGGAAGACGTGCCTGAGGACATCAGGAACACATTCGAACGTCTTGGGATTCCTGAGGCAGAACAGAAGTGGCTTTCGGGGGTAACTGCACAATATGAGTCCGAGACTGTTTATCACAGCATCAGAGAGGACTTGGAGAGTCAGGGGGTAATCTTCCTAGATATGGACTCGGGACTTAGGGAGCATGAGGACATTGTGAAGAAGTACTTTGGAACTGTGATCCCATTCAGTGACAACAAGTTCTCTGCGTTGAATACGGCCGTATGGTCAGGGGGTTCTTTCATCTACGTTCCAAAAGGAGTGAGTGTGGAAATGCCCGTACAGGCTTACTTCAGAATTAACGCGAAAAACATGGGGCAGTTCGAGAGGACCCTGATTATTGCTGATGAGGGCAGCAGCATCCACTATGTTGAGGGATGTACTGCTCCGACTTATTCCACTGACTCACTACACTCGGCGGTAGTAGAGCTGATTGCTCTTCCTGGCGCGCATATTAGATACACGACTGTTCAGAATTGGAGTAACAATGTATACAACCTTGTAACTAAGAGGGGAGTTGCTCATGAAGACTCTAAGATCGAATGGGTTGACGGCAATATTGGCAGCAAGCTAACCATGAAGTATCCAGCTGTGATTCTGAAAGGGGAGGGTTCGCACGCTGAAGTTATTTCCGTCGCATATGCCGGTGCTGGGCAGCATCAAGACGCGGGGGCAAAAGTGCATCATTTGGCATCAAACACGACAAGCAACATCCTATCAAAGAGCATTAGCAAAGATGGGGGGAGGGGGTCGTACAGGGGAATGGCGAAAGTCATGCCAAAGGCGGAGAACTGCAGGATGAACATAGTCTGCGACGCCCTAATCCTCGATGAGGGGAGCAGGTCCGATACATATCCAACCATGGAGGTCGGCAATGCAAGTGCTCACTGCGAGCATGAAGCCAGCGTCTCAAAGGTTGGTGATGAGCAACTGTTCTACCTTATGAGCAGGGGTCACACAGAAGCAGAGGCCCTGGGGATGATAGTGAATGGTTTCTTTGAACCCTTCACGAAAGAGTTGCCAATGGAGTACGCCGTGGAACTAAACAAACTTATGGCACTGGAAATGGAAGGAAGCATAGGCTGAGTGTATCCATGGATTCTAGTTCGGAGTATTTGTCACTGGAAGAGCCAGATAAGGCTGTCCACCTTTGGAGGTACACTCCATGGAGGAGGGTCCACCCAACGGGGAACATCGGAGACATTCCCGAAGAAATTAGCGCACCAAAATTGAGTCTTTCTTGCATAGACGGGGAGACGCCTGACGGAGTCAGGCTAATCCATGGATCGGGACAGGTCGATGGGCTTCCCGAGTCAGATGCCACGACTTCAAGCTTCATGCGAGCGATTACCGAGGAGTCTTCCTGGACTGTAGAGGTAGATCCAGAATTTAATCCGGGTAAGACAGTGGTGTTGGAGATAGATGCAGGGCCCTCAATATCGGCAGTTCACGTTTGCCTGAAGATTGGTAGGCATGCGAATTTGGAATTAGTCACACTTGTGAAGGGCGACTGCGAGTGGATGGGGCTGCTAAGGACTGGGTCCACGGGAGAGGGGTCAAACACGAGCGACGTAGTAGTCAATGTAATGGATGGGGGCACCCTCCTCAGAGTTGA
>CAYFGD010000082.1:0-5755 GCA_964342715.1 uncultured Candidatus Poseidoniales archaeon
CAAGAGGTTGCGGACATGCTCTATGAATTCGGAACCGAATTCGGAAGGGCGTTCTAACTTGTAGACGACCTTCTTGACCTCACAGGGGACCCCTCGATGGGCAAGCCAAGGGGCACAGATGTGCACGAGGGCAAGATGACTCTTCCACTGATACACGCTCTGACGACCCTCCACGGCGCCGAGAGGGAGCACCTGGCAGACGTTCTTAGAAATTTCAGCGATGAAAGATGGAGCGAACTCCACTCGCTGCTCGAAATTTCCGACTCAATGGAGTACGTAAAACAGCTAATCCAGAACCATGTAGACAGAGCCCTAGAGATTCTCGAATCTCTCCCAGATTCTCCTGCCAGGGAACTAATGTCAGAAGTGGCGCTGGTTTCCAAGAAAAGGAGAATCTGATTACGAGGGTAACATGTCAGATTTCGTCACCGACTGGGAAGTAATAGTGATCGGCGGAGGCCCTGCCGGAGCCACAGTTGCCAGATACGTGGCAGAAGGCGGTCGCAAGGTATTGGTGATCGACGGGAGGGATCCCATCGGGTCTCCCTTGCAGTGTGGCGAACTCGTCCCCTCAAATGACGAAATGCGCAGATTGTGCCCTGATGTCCCGGACATAGACGACCTGTTGCAGACACCGGACAAGGCCATATCAATGAGGACCAGTGAGATGCACATAGTCCCTCCCTCGGGCCGCTCTCTGAGGTACCCTTTCGAAGGCCTCATGCTCAATAGGGTCGCACATGACGAGTGGCTGGTCGACCTGGCATCATCCAAGGGCGCCAGATTCCTGACTGGCACACGAGTTGAGTCTGTATCAGACAATTCCGTGACCCTAAGGGATGGTAGAAGCTTCACGGCCAAGGTTATCGTAGGGGCTGGAGGACACAATGATCCGCTCAGACGAGATCATTGGGATGAATCCGGCCTCAAGATCCCAATCAAGTTCGTACTCATGGATGGGAACTTCGGAGAGGCAGTGGAACTCCACTTCGGTTCCATGGCCCCGGGTGGCTATGCATGGGTGTTCCCTAAGAAGGGAGGCGCCAATATCGGAGTTGGCATACAGAAGAAGTTCTCTAGGGGAAAGTCTCTCAACATGCTCACGGAAGAATTCCTCAGTGGTTATGATGGCGAAGTCACATTTAGAGGGGCCGGATCTCTTCCAATGTCGGGGACAATTGAACACTTCGTGAAGGGCAATCACCTCCTTGTTGGAGACTCAGCAGGAATGGTGCTTCCTTCAAACGGCGCAGGTATCACGATCGCAATGATTGGAGGAAGAATAGCTGGCAAGGCAATAGCCTCACATCTGGAGAATGGCACTTCCTTACACGACTATGAAGTCGAGTGGAAACGTCAGATGGGATCAGTCATGCGAAACTCGAAACTCTCATTCAGTGTCGGAAGTTGGATAATGCGCCTTCCTGACTGGGTCCTCAACCTTGCCTTCAACCCGCTGACCAAGCCTTTCGTTTGGCGCTTCGTAACTTGCAGGAAGCCCTTCTTCATCCTCTGACTTAACACTTGGAGCAACAGCCCCCGCCATGATCCGGTTTGTTGCCTTCCCAGATTGTCGCCATTCCCGGGAAAATCACCTTAGCCTTGACATCAGTGAAGCCCTCCTCCTCGATCATCTTGACGTAATCGCGAGTAGTCCCGAAACTCGAGTATGTCTTGGTCAGCCACTTCCAGGGGTGATCACCGGAGCGGTATATTGTCCTTGCATAGGCACTGACATAGGTCCTCATCCAAAGCCATCCGATAAGGCCGTGTACGCGATTCATCTTGGCTGGGTCGATAATTACCAGCTTTCCACCTGGCCTGAGGACTCTCAGGGACTCGGATAGCCCCACTCTCTTGTCATACCAGTCCCGGAAGGAGAACAATGAGCAAACCGCGTCGAATGAACCGTCTTCGAATGGCAGCTCTTCTGCTGTGCCCTCTACGAACGTGGCAGGAGAGTCCCCTCTTGACTCCCGCGAAGAGTTGACTCTCGGCTCCGCCACTCTGATCATCTCTGTAATCGGGTCTAGGCAGAACAACTCGCCACCCTCCACATCCTCAGCGAAGCTACCAGGTCCACAACCAATCTCTAGTAGTCGGCAATTTTTTGGTAGCCTGTCTCTGACCATTCTACGCCATTTGGAGACCTGTCCGAGGGTGGCGATTCGATTCACTCGGTCGTATACGGGAATGGTCGCCTCTAGGTTTCTCTGGAGCTCAGCCCAGTCCTCATCCCCTATCCTCTCGCTGTCCACGTGTCTCCCGCTATGTGGCATGTATTTGGAGGGTTCCCGAGGCACCCCTCTCCACGTCGCTTTGTTACTCCGGTGATAGTCGCGAGGTTACCATCATAAACTCCACAATGGTCGCCAGTGCACCGTAGGTGCTGAAAATGGGCAGAGAAGACGTACTCCGTGCCATAAGAAAGGCTGAGAATGAAGCAAGGAACACTGTCTCTAAGGCAGAGTCAGATGCCTCTGAGATCATCTCAAAGGCAAGACTCTCCGCAACTGAAATTATCCAAGAGGGACGTTCAGAGTCAGAGGCAAGCAGCCAAGGCTTGATTTCCGATGCCAGAGCCATGGCTGAAGCCGAGGCCAAGAAGGTATCAGATCAGGGAGACTCGTCAATCGAGTCGATACACAATGACAGCGACGGAAACAGGGCGGCAGCAGTGAAGACGGTCCTGGATGCGTTCAGATCCTAGAACATCAAGGAGGTCCTCGTATGTCACAGGTCAATACCCAGCAGATGGGAAGGCTTGTTGCCGCAGGGAGTGTTGACAAGTTGGATGATGCAGTCAACATCCTTGCACGCCTTGAAGCGTTACACATCATTGACTACGATGGCTCCGAAGAAGGCTTTTCCCTAGGCTCACCAAACCCCTCCTCTGAGGAGATCGGCAAGGTATTGGTAAGAGCCCGTTCTGCAGCATCGATAGTGTCCACCGATGGGCCTGATAAGCCAGTTCCCTCGGGTCCTGTACGTACGAGCCTTTCGGACGTTCTACCCTCAAGGATCGACGAACTTCTTGAGGCAAGTTCGAGAGCTGACGATTTGGAAAACGAGATATCCGCTCTCGAAGAGGAAATGGAAAACCTGTCAATGGTGGCTCCCCTTGGCATAGACATAGAGCTACTCGGCGGGTATGACTCAATCTCTTCATTCGTAGGTACCGTGACAGACTCCGATATCGCCTCAACTGCTGGAGGTTTAATTTTCCAAGCAAAGAAAGGCAATCAGTCCATCGTGGCCGTTTTTTGTCGTTCAGAGGATTCCGCAACCGTGTCTTCATCCCTTGAATCCGCGGGATTCGAGTCCATTGCTATCCCCGAGGGGAAAGGATCCCCCTCTGAGAGGCTAGAGGAAATCAAGGATTCACGGGACTCGCTCGACAGCGAGAAGTCCGCCCTCATGGACCAGATCAGAGAGTGGGAGAATTCCAATGGCGAGATGCTGGCCTGTGGCCTTGAGGTGCTGGAGAGGGATCACGATGTTCTAACCGCCCCAGTTAGGATCGCGGTGTCAGAGCATGCTTTCGTTCTTGATGGATGGCTAGTGATGAGTAGGGCCGAGGAGGTTCAGTCAGAACTCAAGTCCGTGTGCCTATACACGGAAGTCGCTCCTTTCGAGATGGAGGCAGGAGGGGGAGGCCACGGACACTCGGATCACGATCACCACCAAGAAATGCCCCCCATAGCTTTCCAAGAGAGGAATACAAGCAAGCCAATGGAGCTTCTCACAGACGCAGTCGGGCGTCCCGCATACGGGAGGATAGATCCAACGGTTTTCATGATGGTGACCTATCCAATATTCTTCGGCATCATGCTCGGAGACATGGCTTACGGACTCATTACAATGGCCCTAGGGTGGGCGCTAATTAGAAACTCAGGAACCAATGAGATGCTAAAGATGGGTGGCAAGTTTCTGACCTACATAGGCTTCGGTACCCTGGTTTTCGGATATATATATGCAGAATTTGCAGGTTGGGAGATTTTCCCTCACCACAGTCATAACCCCGCAGAGGCACTCTCCATACTGTACCCAAGCTTCGACTACTATCACTTCTGGCACGCCTCACTTCCCCTCGGGATAGAACTCGCATTCCCATTCCACAGGGTGACTATGGTTGAAGACCACGGGAATCTCGAGCATCTTATCCTGCTTACGATTTATCTAGGTGTCCTGCACGTCTTCCTAGGGCTGTCAATAGGATTCAGGGACATCATGCTGTATGGCAATGGGCACGGCGGGTTCGGGCTTGTCTGCGCTTTCTTCGAGAAGGGCGTTTGGATGATCCTCCTAGTTGGAGGATTCATGTTCGCATATGGCTTCCTAGGGCCATCCGACGCAGAGTGGATGATGATGCCGGGTGCGGCGATTTCAATCTCAGCCACTGTGATGCTTATGTGGACCCTGTACAACTACCATGGAGTCCCATTCCCAATCAATATTGGTTTGGCCCCAATTGAGGCAGTTGGGATGATGCCAACCGTGATTTCCTATGTCAGGCTGTTTGCAGTAGGAGTAGTTGGAGTGAAGATCGCAGAGACAGGAAACGAGAAACTCTTCGAGCCACTGGCACACATTCTAGAGGACATTTCCCATGCCTCAACGATTGACTACCTCTTCATCCCTCTTCTTCTGATTGGTTGGCTCTCAGTCCAATTCTTCGCATGGGGGCTAGGCGTCTTCAGTCCGAACATACATGCAGCAAGGCTTCACTTCGTGGAGTGGATGAGACAGTATTACGATTCAAGCGGTGAAGAATTCAAACCATTCGGCCTGAATTCTAGATTCGTGGAGGTAGATTAGATTCCAAGCCTAGGCTTTGAAAAAATGGAGGAAAAAAGAATGAACAACAGAAATATGATGAAAGGAATGAGCGCCCTAATGGTCCTGACCTCGTTTGCAATGATTGCATCGGTGGTTTCGGCCCAGGAGGCATCGACCGCCGCGTCCTACGACTGGGACGCAGCTAAGCTGGGAGCTGGAATAGCACTCGGACTAGCAGGCGTTGGAACTGGATTAAGCCAGGGACCCATCGGAGCAGCAGCGGTTGGAATGATCGCTGAAGACCCCGGTAAGTTCGTTACTGGCCTGATCTTCACAGCTCTACCTGAGACCATCGTACTGTTCGGATTCCTTGCACTGTTCCTGCTCTAGGCGGGTTGCAAGAACCGGAAAGACGAATTATTGACGAGAGGTTAGAAGATGACACTAGACGCTTTAGCGGCCGAAATCGCCAGTCAGGCGAAGGCCGAAGCTAAGTCAATCATCGACGCTGCCAAGGCCGAGGCCAAGCGCATCGAGGACGATGCCAGGGAACAGGCTGCCACAGCTGCTTCTGAGGCCGAGATGCGAGCATCACGCGATAGTGAGCAGCTTTCAGTTGAGGTAGTAGCATCGGCAAGGCAGGCCAATCAGAAGAGAGCGCTAATCGCCAGAAGGGAGGAATTAGATCTGACATGGATGTCAGTCATGAAACAAGTCGGGTCGCCCGACTTCAAGGGACGTTCAGAAATGATAGCAAGTCTCCTTGAGGAGGCCGATGGAGCTGATTCAGACATGGTTCTGAGGCCAGTCTCCACGGATCGGAAGGCCCTATCTTCATCCAAGTTTTCCTTGGGCGAGGACATTGAGGGGCTCGGAGGCTTCGTACTGGAGTCGAAGGACGGATCAATGGTCCTAGATTATCGCTTTGATAGTCGCTTGGAGGAAGCCTGGAAGGCTAGTCTCGGAGCGGTCAACG
>CAYFGD010000083.1:0-5710 GCA_964342715.1 uncultured Candidatus Poseidoniales archaeon
GCCGTTGTCCATTGGGTCGTTGTTGGTGATGAACTCGAGGTACCATGAGTCGTGGTAGAGCAGTGCGTCCATCCCCGGGATGTATGAGCTCGTGACCTCGACGTTGAAGAATAGGTACAGCGGGACAGCCAGAACGTATATCACCAGGTAGTTCAGGGCTGCCTTGTCGGCCATGACATGGTCCTTTACCAGTATGAAGTACATCGGAACGAACCAGATTATGAATAGGTATACGAACAGGTAGTGGAAGGACAGTATCTCGGTCAGCAGGTCGCTCCTGAACGATTCCTGGGCCCAAAGTGTGAAGTCGCCTTCGATCTGGTGGATCCAGTGGGTGTAGCCCCCGACCCGTGCCTTCAGCGGCTCGTTGTGATGGTCTATTACCGCCTTGTACAGGTACATTGCGAGGTATAGGGAAATGTGCCACTTGTACCCCTTAGACCTGATCTCCGCGGGCAGGTCAGATATCCTCAGCCTCTCTTCTGGCTCGTCCCTGGTGAGCAGGTTCCTGAGTGGAATGGTGGAGGCCAGAATGAAGGCCATGATGGTCCCGTACGGTCCGAGTGGCCACCACATCAGGCCTCGTGCCGAAGTGCCTCAGTCATGAACATTGCACAAATAGGACTGTGGCATCATCGTTCCCGGGACAGCGGCCACTCCACGCTCCGCCATGGGCTCCAAGTATCAATCGGCCTCTCTTTTTTTGGGATATATCGCTGCCCCAAAGGCCATCGTAGCAGTTCCTAGTAACCCTGCGGCGGGCAGTGACCCTGTCCCTCCATCTTCATCGGGGCCTTCCTCCTGCACTATAATGAGGGGCTCTACGACTACAGTCCCGGTCATGCCGAACGCCTCATGAGGCTCACAAAGATACTCGTGGGTCCCGTTGGTACCGACTTCGAACTTGAACAAGTAATCCACATTCCTAGACGCGTCCCCCGAGTCGAACAGGCCGTCATAAGCTACCGCATTGTGGGCCAGAAGCTCGCCGCTCCAGAAGAACCGGACTGAGTCCCCCTCGGTTATGGTTACTGATTCGGGCGAGAAGCGCAAGTTGGTGCTATCCACAGTGACGACGACCTCGTCCTGGGAGATGGCTTGCCCCTCTATCGTACCCGTGGTGAGTGCTGCCGAGACAAGTATGGTGATGACTGCGAGAAGCCTCATAGCCAATTCTGGATAGTCTGACTATTTACACCTTGTTTAGCTTGGGCATTGGATACTCAGGTATGCCTCGTCCATTTGGCGATGTAGGGATGGGAGAAGAGCGGAGAACTCCCTAACCATCAAGTCGTATGCCCGTCTTGGAGCCACGTGGACGGGCATGAGTTGTGGCTATCCGAGTGCCGTAAGATTGGCTTCTCGCCGGACGCACGGTTGTACGAGGAGGGGACTCGTACGTCGCAGGACGCTGCCGATCAGCTTGGCTGCGACGTCGCCCACATCGCGAAGTCGATTGTTTTCGTGGGCGAGAGTGGCGCGGTAGTAGTGATAGCTTCGGGCGCCAACAGGGTCGACAGGAAACGGAAACTCAAGAGGGCCCTTGGGTACAAGCCGGGAATGGCGACCCCGGAGTACGTCCTAGAGAGCACCGGATATCAGATCGGGGGCGTCCCTCCCTTCGGGCACACGAGGGAAGTCAGTGTTATGATGGACGAGGACCTGATGCGGTACGATACGATATGGGGGGCCGCGGGTACGGCGCAGACGGTCTTCCCGATTACGCCCGCTGAGCTTCTGGAGATTTCCGGGGCGACCCTGGCCGACGTGAGGCAGTAGTGATCGGATGGCCGTGGATGACCTACTGGTTTGCGCCTCGGCCCTCAGGGATGACTCAGAGAAGTACGCCAGGGAACTCGTAAGGGAGGGGTCCGTCGACTGTGTTTACAATCCCCTGATGTATGCTTGGGACGTCCACAAGAAGTACATCGAGATAGCAGGGGGAGGAGGTGCCAAGACGGTCATGCTGGGCATGAACCCGGGCCCTCACGGAATGGGGCAGATGGGAATACCGTTCGCGGCCACTAGCATGGTCAGGGACCTCCTCGGAATTTCGGGAATTCCAGTTGGGCAGCCTTCCGATCCCCATCCAAGGAGGCCGGTTATCGGTTTGGACTACCCGAGGGAGGAAGTCTCTGGGACTAGGATTTGGGGCCTCCTCTCGGACACGTACGGCAGCTCTGAGTCCATTTTCGAGAAGGTGTTCCTAGTCAACCACTGCCCCCTGATGCTCCTTGATGGGGAGAGGGCAGTGAACGTGACCCCCGACAAGATATCAGGAGGCACTGCGAGATCCCTTCTGGAAAGGTGTGACGAGCACCTAGTCGAGGTCGTGGATATATTGGGCGCTGAAACTGTGATCGGGATAGGGAAGTTCGCCGAGAGGAGGGCTCTCGCAGCACTGGAGGGCACTGGCATCGAGATCAGAGGGTGCTGGCACCCCTCGCCAGCATCTCCCCTCGCAAACCGGAACGAGGGAAGGGATTGGAGGCAGAATGTTTCATCCGTGCTGCCCTGAATGAACGAAATCGGCCATCCCAATCCCAAGTAAAAAGTTAAGTCGACGAATGACTTGTCCATACGCATGTCCGCCATGATAACGCCGGAGTACCTGCTTTCAAACGCCGAGAAATACGCCAACGAACCCGCTCTTTCGTGGAAGGACGGTTCTGGCAACTGGGTCACTATGACATGGTCCGAAATCGAGAGGGCTACAATGCAGGTCGCAAGATCCCTAATCTCCCTCGGTTTCGAGGCTGGAGACAAGCTAAGTATCTACTCATACAACAGACTAGAGTGGTACATGGCCTATGCCGCTGCCAACATGGCAGGAGGAGCTGCAGTAGGGGTGTACCACACTTGCTCTCCGGAAGAGGTAGAGTGGGTAGTAGGAAACTCCGACTCCAAGGTCGTCTTCGTTGGGACCAACCCAATGGACGGGGGGGATGCCAGCAAGATGTGCAGTAACCGCCTTCAAGCCGCAATGGGCAATCTCGAAAAGGTCGAGGCCGTGGTTTCCATGATGGGCATGGAAGCTATTGATCACGCCACAGCAATGCAATGGGAGGATTTCATCGCGAAGGCCGATTCGACTCCCGAAGCAACCGTAATGGATAGGATCGCAGCTGTAAAGCCCGATGACGTCGCCTCGCTAATCTACACGTCCGGCACCACTGGAAACCCCAAGGGAGTTGTCCTGACCCACGACAACATGGACTTCGAGATCGGAGAGGTCCACAAGCTGGTCACCTTCAACCAAGGCGAGGGGTATGTTTCCTGGCTGCCATGCGCCCACGTATTCGGCCAGCTCGCTGACAACCACATCTGGATTCGCGACGCAATACACATGAGGGTAGTGGACAACCCTCTGCACTCTATCGACTACTGCAAGGAGGTCAACCCCCACCTGTTCATCGGAGTTCCCCGAATCTACGAGAAGGTGTACTCCAACCTAGTTGCGGGACTCGGGAGCAAGGTCGGTTGGCTCAAGCTGCCAATTCTTGGAAACGTAGTCAGGAAGAAGGCGAAGGAGAAGATCGGTTTCTCGAACCTGAAGTTCGCGATCACCGGCGCGGCCCCAATCAACCCTGAAATCTTGCACCTTTTCCACGCTCTGGGCATTCCCATATACGAAGGCTATGGAATGACAGAGACATCGGCCGGAGCGACGCTCGGATATTCCGGTGCGAACAAGATAGGCTCGGTCGGGAAGCCACTCTCCGGCACTGAGCTCAGGATTGCCGATCCCGACGATGGAGGTAACGGTGAGATCCAGTTCAGGGGAAGGCACGTAATGGCTGGCTACTACAAGAATCCTGAGGCCACTGCAGAGACAATGACTGAGGACGGCTGGCTCAAGTCGGGAGACCTCGGAAAGATAGACTCGGATGGCTTCGTCTACGTTACTGGCCGGCTGAAGGAGATCTATGTCAGCTCCGCTGGGAAGAACATCGCTCCACTCGTAATCGAGGAGACCATGAAGTCCATACCAATCGTATCGCAGTGCATGCTCGTCGGCGACAACAGAAAGTACTGCAGCGCCCTGTTCACCCTCGACGTGGGAGCAATCCTAAGGGATGTTCACGGCCTTGATGGGGCTACTGAGGTCCCCAAGGACCCTGCACAGCAGCTGGCCAAGCTCGCAGAGCTGGGCCATGACCTTTCGGAGTACACCGCCGTTGGCAGCGATACGCACAACCAGCTACAGGAGGCGGTGGCGGAGCTCAACGGGAAGTTCAGCAACCCAGAGCAGGTCAAGAAGTTCACCGTCCTACCGCGTGACCTAGGGGTTGACCATGGTGAACTGACGCCAACCCTGAAGATCCGCAGGAAGCAGATCAGGGAGAACTGGGCGGCTGAGATCGAGGCCATGTACTCTGATGCCTGAGAGTGATCAGCTTGACACCCGAGGCCTGGGCGGCACTGGCAAGCGTGTTCGTCCTCGGGGCGATGAGCCCGGGTCCCTCGCTAGCAGTGGTGCTCAGGAATACCATGTCAGGCGGGCGTAGGCAGGGAGTCGCCACGGGAGTCGGGCATGGGATAGGCTTCGGGGTGTACGCCTTCCTCGCTGCATTGGGTATAGCGACTGCTCTCTCGCTTCACGAAAGCACCGAACTAGTGCTGAAGTGGGGGGGGACTCTCATCCTTGTATGGCTAGGGGTAACGTTCCTCGGGCACGCCTCGAAGGGGCCCCAGCAGAGCAGTTCGGATGACCGACATGGGAATTCTGAGATGGCCGGGTTCATGCAGGGCTTCCTGATAGCGCTGTTCAATCCGAAGATCCTGGCATGGATGCTGGCGCTTTACGCGCCGTTCATAGAGGCCGATGTCAGCATGGAGACTCTGATTGGGATGGGGCTGCTCGGAATGACGATCGACGGCACCTGGTATGTTACCGTGGCGACCGTACTCTCCAGGGGGGACGGCGTCGATAGGCTCCGCTCGAAGTCGCATCTAATCGATGGCGCTATGGGCGTCCTGATGTTCGTGTTCGCGGGGCTTTTGGTGAGCGGCTCAATCTAGTCAGACGAACCTGTGAGGCAGGAGGATAAGGACCTCCAGTGCGAGAAGCAGGGCGCTAGCCTCCCTGCCGGGTTCTTCGTAGGGGGGCTCTTCAGGATTGGAAATCCTCTGCAACTCGCCTGCATCGAACCAGAACGTGCTGCAGGAAGGGCACCCGTCTATCTCTATTGGATACATCTCGGTCCCATTTACGCGTGTGAAGACTATTCTCCTGACCCTCATGTGTGCGTCGCAGCATGGGCAATCCAAGTCGACCTCATCGCAGTCAGTCTCGAAGGCCTCGTGCATCTCCCTGAGCTTCATCTCGGACATCGTGTTAGCTGCTGCCTCGGCGTTCATGAGCATCCCCGAGCATGTCGGGCAGTGGAAGATGCCATGATCTGAGAAGGCGGATCGGTTGTATCCTTCCGGCCTGGACAGAGGTGTGCCGTCCCTTGGGCAGGAGTGAATGGAGCCGTCGCCGCACACGAACTCTTGCTGTACAATGGGGGTCTTGAATTATCACCCGGAAATATCAGAATGTTGCGCAATAAAGCCGATTTACTGCCGAATCGGTGTTTTGCGGCCATCCGGCGCCTTCTTGGGTGCCATTAGTGTCCGCGAATCATGGCAGGGGGCGATTCCGCAGGCGGTATGCCGCTCCGCGTAATCACGGCGGCGGCCATCTTCGATGGCCATGACGCTGCCA
>CAYFGD010000084.1:0-5672 GCA_964342715.1 uncultured Candidatus Poseidoniales archaeon
GCAACTGTGACCATCTCAGGGTTGTCAGGGTCGAGTTCTAGTCCTCTGAACAAGAGGTTACCAGTATTCAGACCGATGATGGCTGCGTGGATTGCCCATGCCTTGTCGGCTGGGGTTTCTTCTCCATCCTCACCAATTGGCACAACCATGTGATGCTGCCATCCGATTCACCATTGAAGGTTACTCAGTGGAAAGAAGCTGAGAGGGTGGTTGTTGAAGTCCCCGTGAAACATCACACGCCGGGTGCTCTGCCTTTCATCATCCTCCTCCATATGGGAGGTACCAAGCAGGGCCACCAGCATGCGTAGTATCCGGATGGCAGAGTCGGTGAGTCGGGGTATGGCCTGAGCTTCCAGAAGGGAACTGATGCCCTCAGATGGTGGTCGGAATGCCTAGTGAGTTCGAGGAGGCTCCATCTCGACCATCGGGCCTCGGTGTTCCAAGCATGGTCTTCCTCGAACTTCTTGCTTCCGTCGTCCCTCCTGAGCCCCCAGTGCCGAATGTAGTTGACATACTCTAGAGTCAGTATCGCTATAATGGAGAGTACCATCCATCCGGCCAAAACTGGCAGCGCCCATGTCTGGCCGAGCAAATGGGATACTGCCAGTGAGGTGATCAGGACAATCTGTGCGATCAGCCCCCTCCAGGAGGGGTTTCTCAATCCTGTCCTCCCCTTACGATCATGGACCCTAACCGAGGAGATGAACTGGCCTGGAATGGTGGACATCCAGAAGGACCAGATTCCCTGATCATATGTAGCACTGGCAGGATCACTGTCTGTTGCCACGTTCTTGTGGTGGTTGTGGTTGTGCTCAGTGGTGAAGTGAGGATAGTTGATGCTGAACAGTAGTGCCCTAGCTAGCCTCCATCCTGGGCTCTTGGGCCTCTTGTGCCCAAGTTCATGAGCAGTCACTATGGCGGATGCGGCTGCCACTAGGCCGGTTGATAGGGACGCTGCCAGTAGCCACTTCGTCATTCCCTCAGAGGCCGCGAAGACGACGAATGTTCCGAGCATTACGAAGTGTAGTATCCCATGTACCCACAGTAGTGCCTCGAATGGAGTGCCTGATTCCCTTGGGGGGCGCGGAGTCTTCGACTCACCCATCGCCACATCGAGGACCGGTCCGACGCCCCAAATGAAAACCACACCCATGAGAGTGTAAGCTCCTCCCATGATATTCCCAGAAATTGCTAGAGCGGGGCTGATCAGCCCTAGAAGGTGGACTGGCCATGGCTCGGGTGCGAGTTCCGCCTCACTCATACAGGTGGGCGTGCTTGGACCTCGTCTTAGCAATTTTCGGAGCCACTACCATCAGGCAATAGGGATTTGAGGGGTTGTTCTCAAAGTAATCGTGATGGTATCCCTCGGCCTCGTAGAAAGTCTCCAAGGGAGAAACTTCAGTTACGATCTCGTCTTCAAAGGCTCCTCTGAGGTCTTCGATTACTGACATAACGTCAGCTCTCTGCTGATCATCTGAGTAGAACACTGCGCTCCTGTACTGTGGCCCTATGTCGTTTCCCTGCCTGTTAAGCTGGGTTGGGTCGTGACAGGTGAAGAAAACCTCCAAAAGAGCCATTCTATCTATGGAAGAAGGATCGAAAGTCACCTTAACGACCTCTGCATGACCGGTCCTCTTCCCGCAGACCTGCTCGTACGTCGGGTTTTCCACATGGCCGCCCGAGTAGCCTGGAGTAACCTCTGATACCCCCCTTAGGCCCTTGATGGCCCCTTCAACACACCAGAAGCACCCTCCTCCGAGGACGATTGACTCCAACGTTTCACCTCCTGTAGTTTGGGGCCTCGCGTGTTATCTCAACATCGTGAACGTGCGACTCGGAGAGGCCTGCATTCGTGATTCTTACGAAATCGCATCCTTCCTTCATTTCGGAAATACTCCCATTTCCCGTGTAGCCCATCGAGGAGCGGAGGCCACCAACGAGTTGGTGGATGACGTTCTCGACAGGGCCCCTAGCTGGGACCCTTCCCTCGATTCCCTCGGGAACGTACTTCCTGGTGTCTCCCTGTTCAGATTGGAAGTATCTATCATGAGCCCCCTTGCTCATTGCACCCACAGAGCCCATGCCACGGTACACCTTGTATGATCGGCCCTGGTAGAGGATAGTCTCGCCCGGAGACTCATCCGTCCCAGCAAGCAAGGACCCGATCATTACGCAATCGGCTCCCGATGCTATGGCCTTGGCGATGTCTCCACTGTACTTGATTCCTCCATCTGCAATAACTGGGACCCCCCTTGCCTTACATGCCTCTACTACGCTTTGAACGGCAGTGAGCTGTGGAACTCCGACCCCGGAAACTATCCTGGTAGTGCAAATAGAGCCGGGGCCTATTCCGACTTTTACTGCGTTTGCTCCAGCGTCAATCAATGCGTTTGCGGCCGCTCCGGTTGCTATATTTCCTGCAATAATGGTGGTATTGGGTGAGTTTGATCTAATCTCAGCGACTGTGTCGATTACCCCATGAGAGTGTCCGTGTGCCGTATCCACCACTATGGCATCTGCTCCAGCGTCGATTAGTGCTAATGCTCTACTTACCCCATTGGCACCAGTTCCAGTGGCTGCAGCCACCCTTAGCCTACCCTGATCGTCCTTGCATGACACAGGATGGTCCCGAGTCCTCTGGATGTCCCTGACGGTGATCATTCCTGCGCAGTTGCCCTCGTCGTCTACTACGACGATCTTCTCAATCCTGTGCTTCTGGAGTAGCCTCTGGGCCTCTTTGGGGTCGTAATCCTGCTCCACCTTCACGATTTCACTTGTCATCATCTCGGAGACCTTCATTGAGTCGTCCTCCACAAATCGAATGTCCCTGTTCGTGATTATTCCAGCTAGCCTTCCTCCACTATTTACGACGGGGAATCCTGAGAACCCGTATCTTGTCTTCATTTCCCTTAGTTCACCAATCGTCATGTCAGGGTGCACGGTGATTGGGTTCAGGACGAGTCCAGACTCGAATCTCTTGACCCTCTCGACCTCCGATACCTGCTCCTCTGTTGACATGTTCCTGTGAATTACTCCCATCCCCCCTGATTGTGCCATTGCAATGGCCATTGAGCTCTCGGTGACGGTATCCATGGCAGCAGATATGATTGGTATATTCAAGGCGATGTCCGATGTAAGTTTGGTTGAGATGTCGACCTCTGCGGGTAGAACCGCCGACTCTGCGGGCATCAGTAGGACGTCATCGAAGGTCAGAGCCTCGGGAATGCCGTCTTGCGCCATTAGGGATGGCGTATGGCATCGATACTTGAACGATTCTATGTCGTATCGGGGGATGAGTCGTAGGGAAGGTTGTGATATTGAAAGCGTCGCATTGAAAAACCCCGGTTGGTGGGCCGGGGACCATGTCCAAGAGGGGAGCTGAGAGGCTGGTGATGATAGGGTGGCGAGAATGGGTTGGAATCCCCGAGCTTGAAAGCATCCCTCTTCTTGCTAAGATCGACACTGGTGCTTGGTCCAATACCTTGCACGCATCGGACATTGAGGTGATCGAGTCCGACATGGAGACTCGGGTCAGGTTCAGGTTGGAAGACCAAGGAAGATGGATCGAGAGGCCTCTGCACGATTGGCGTAGAGTGAGGGACACTGGAGGTCATGACACACTGAGGCCAGTGATCAGGACTACCCTAGAGATAGCGGGCATGGACTTCGACATTGAGATGTGCCTGCAGGATAGATCGAGGATGAAGCATCGGCTGATCCTGGGGAGGCGCTTCCTCAGGGGGGGTTTCTGCATACACCCCAGGAGGGAGTGCATTCACTCTAGTGAGCGCACAGTTCCGAGAATAGTGCTGGAATTGTGATTTCTCCATCCATGTCTATTAGCAATGTCCGCATGGGGGGACTGTGGCCCAGATTAGAACAGAGGGTGCTTACTCCCCGATATCGGAGCCTTCCCCCTGGTGGCTGCGGGGGATGGCCATCTTCATGGCTATCATGGGACTCTTCTACTTGTTCAACGCAGTGATGATGGCACTAGTTCCCATATTTTCCTCGGGATTCATGGAAATGGAGTGGGAGGAAATTGAGGGATATCCGGAGGATGGAACTGAGGAAGAGAAGGAAGAATGGGAGGAAGGAAAGGCGGCATGGGAGGACATGCAGGACTACATGGGTGAGATGATGGAAATGTTGCGCCCCATTACTCTCCACAACGGTCTTCTCGCCATAATGGGGTTTGCAAGCGCGGTACTCCTGTGGACCAACAGGGAGGCTGGAATCAAGTCGGTTGGCGCGTGGATAGCTGTGAATCTGACAGGCGGCGTCTGGATGATGTGGAAGATGTCTGAGATTGGCTTTACCCCTATTGACGACTACGGTCCCGAGGCTGGGGGTACTGCCATCCCAGACCTGGTGAACCAGATCTCCCTATTCATGGGCGTTGGCCAGATGGTAGTCTGCAATGGAATACTACTGGCCCTATTGTTCCTAGTTGCTAGCAAGTCCAAGCCAGAAACCTCATTCGACATCCCATCTGGTTTCCGCTAGACTAGAATCACTATGTTCAAGAGGCTGTTCCCTCCTCCAGTTTCATGGAACAAGTAGTGAATGGCATACTCGTGGTTAATACGGAGACGATACCAGGGAAGATAATTACCGAGACTTTGGGAGTGGTCAGCGGTTCGACCGTGAGGGCCAAGCACGTGGGGAAGGACATCTTCGCAGGACTCAAGAACATTGTAGGAGGGGAGCTTGCTCAGTACACGGAACTACTCCATGAAAGCCGTCAGGAGGCCGTGGGAAGGATGGTCGCTGATGCTATGTCGATCGGAGCCACAGCAGTGGTGAACGTGAGGTTCGCGACTTCCGCCATCACCGCGGGCGCTGCAGAGCTGTTCGCCTACGGGACCGCCGTGAAGTACGAGTGAGGCGGGGTCTTTCGATGGCTGAGTTTGCAATATTGGGGATATTGGGCATTTTTGCATTGCCCTTCCTCCTACTTACGCTATTTTGGGCAATTTACGGCATTGCTATGCCGCTAATGTTCATCTGGGGCATGCTTACCAGTGGAAGGAATCTGGACAAAATGATAGAGGAGACGAACGCGAGGGAGCGGTCCACGAGGGCAGCTCTGGGAAGGGATCCGCTAAGCACGGTTGACAGGTGGATGGTCAGGTCCGATGTCACTAGTTCGGGATTGATATACGCTAGCGGCGTTTTCGGACCTAGCTACTGGCAGCTGATGATTGCCTGGGTGAACAATCTAACTGGCGGTTCTGTAACTGTATTCCAGAAGGTGATCTCCGCGGGAAGAGCAGAGGTTATGCAGAGGCTTCGTGAGAATGCCATGGAGGCTGGCTGGGATGATGTGGTCAACGTCAGGATAGATACTGCTGATATGACTCCCCAATCTTCACAGAAGGGGAAAATCAGGGGCGTCGAGGTCTTTGCATACGGTACGGGGATAAAGTACAACTAGGACTCGTTGTAGATTGGCGACTCGTCTAGATGCATAGCGAGATTGAACAGCCACCAGGAAATCAGGTCGAATGACTCGACCAGGTTCTGCACCCCAGTCCCATTGTCGGTCACCATCATGTCAATCATCGTCTCGAGGGTGTCGCATGGCCCGTGGTAGCAGTCTGATCCTCCGGTGAGTGAGCCGAAGTCCATCGAGACCACTCCGAGCTGGTCTGCTATCCTCTCGTAGTCGC
>CAYFGD010000085.1:0-5528 GCA_964342715.1 uncultured Candidatus Poseidoniales archaeon
CTTCTATTTGCATACCCGTATCGGTGAAAAACGGCATTCCGTATGCTGAGGCCAGTAGTCCGGAGGTCCGCATAGCTATCGAAGCGGGTTGTATCGATATGTCGACCTCGTCCTGCCTCAGTGACATTGTTATCTCTGCATCATTGATGCTACTGGTGAGCCTGAGTGGGACTCTATCACTCATGACAGGATCGTCCCTCATCTCTATAGTGG
Organism: uncultured Candidatus Poseidoniales archaeon; assembly: GCA_964342715.1. Classification (GTDB taxonomy): domain Archaea; phylum Thermoplasmatota; class Poseidoniia; order Poseidoniales; family Thalassarchaeaceae; genus MGIIb-O5. The sequence goes on from CAYFGD010000085.1 coordinate 214, forward strand.
CAAAATCCGCAGTGAAGGGAGTCCTTGAGAAGTCGGCATTGAATGTGTAGTAGCCGATTCCCAGGTCTTGGTTTGTCAGGCTAATATCCCCCAGTTCCTCGATCATGTCAGACGAGGACTCCGTAAGAATGCTGGCAAGTTCCTGAATCCCTGCATTGGATACCTCGAAGTCGATTGGTTCGCCCAATCCCGTGTCTATCGTCGATTCGAACTCAGAGCCTGCGAGAAGCCCCCCTTCCATCCTGTCACCCATGACTATGATTCTCCTTATTGCGTCGGCGGGGACTGGTAGGAGGTGGATCTCGTCCTCGCCAGGGTCTATCCCCAATCTGTAGATCTCCAAAACGACCTCAGAAGTGAATTCTACCGAGGCGGAAGATGTCAATTCGTGTATTGCCACCTTCTCTATGTCAATGGTCACCTCGAAAGAAACGCAGGTCTTCTGAGATGCCGAGCAAATGAGGTCTGGACTGTCATCTTCGCACGGGTCTGATTCCAGGCATATCGGGTGCTCCCAATCGAAGGGGGTCGCTCCTTCAAAGCCCAACTGCCTAGTGGGTCCCAGTTGAGCGTCCCTCTCGTCGTTGTTGGGTATCTCAATCACAACGATATCAGGGTCCCCAATTGTTGATTCAATCCAGTTGGGGAGGATTACTGTGATCCTTAGGTCCGACTCTGGGGTGTTTTCTGGCAAAATGTCCCTAAGCCACTGGACATCCATCTCAATATTCAACTCCAATAGTCTGAGTAGGGTGGCTAGATCCTCATCGTTCGTTTTAGACAGGTCGAGGGTGGACGCGTCCCCTTCACTGTTTGTCAGTAGTTTCTCAATGATCCCTGCCAACCTGACTTGTGTGGGAGGGGTCGTGCTGCGGACCAAAACAGGCCATTGGTCGCCCATGGCATCATCCCCCTCGATGCAGTACCTAACCTCAAGAGACTCTTCGCAGGTTTCCCCGGGAGTATGTCGGAACATGAGGCCGTCATTTGAACCCGAGTCTACGAAGAAGGGGGACCCGAAGCCGACATCGGTGCCAATAGCATCGGAGAACGACTGGGATAGTTCACTAACGGGAAGGCCGTCCAGAATTGAGGATAGGTCTTGGTCAAACTCCTGGTCAAACATCCTGATGCCGTCGGAAGTGACCCATGGGAGGGAAACCTTGCCCCCGTAGAATTCAACGCCCCATTCGGACAGGGTTTCTTCTCTGAGGTGGTGAATTCCTATCTCCAGATCGAAGCTAGTGCTCGAAGAGTCCCTAGCGTCGATTACTAGGTTGATGTCGAGGGGCGCCTGCCTCTGCGAATCTATTGACACTGTTTGAGTTGAAATTGGTCGGTGCTTCAGAGTTGTAATGAGTTCCTGTGTCGAAACCCCTGAGTCTATTGATGACTCGGTATTGTCCAGAGATAGGGCGGAGAATCTCTGTATCTCCCCATTCAGATTCCTAGACCAAATTTGGCCGGGTGACTCGACTTCCTTGGCCATTGCGTAGTCAGGCGGGAATATTGACAGGTCGATTGCGTGGCCGGGGGCTGCTGATGCTGTGAACTGCGACTCTAGTTCTGCCCCCATTACGAGAAGTCCCTCCATCATTCGATTCAAGTCGGAGGTGCTTTCCTCCATGCCCATCCTGTCAGAGTCCACTTGCAGAAGGAGTGTGGATTCGAAGCAAAGGGGAGGATAGAACGGATCATTTGGCATGCCGTTGACCTCGTCAATTGAGTCTTGGTCAGAGTCGTAGACGCACTGGGTGTCCATCTGCGTTCTGAAGTCTATCTCCGAGATTGTTGTAATGGACGAAGTGTTTGCAGTCGGGAAGTTGATATCGACATATTGCTCGATGACCTCTTCCACCCTCTGGAGCATCTTGTCTGATACCGTCGAGCCGCCTCGAGAGAGGGACTGATAATTTCGTATGTAATCAGCTGGAATCCCATCCAGGGGGGTGCTGTCTCCACCTAGTTCCAGATCCTCTAGGTCCAAATCCTGCCTAGACATCTCGTGAACTGCCAATTTTACGGTCATTACCACCATCTCTGCGTCCTCGGACTCGACCTCCACCATGGCCCTCATCCACTCCTGTCCGGGAGATGGATCCAGCATCGACTGATAGTCGTCGCAGACTCCCTCACTGCTGTTCCAAGTTGAGCAGATGTCGTTGGAAACCTCCGGCTGGCCCGGAGGGGGAGCAGCTGCTGTAATTGGTGCGAGGAGCAGGATTACCAAGACGAGGGCATGACGACGCACGCCCTTGGGGGCGTGCGCCCTACCATAAGTCTGAATCAGTGATGTTCCCCCATCGGACCGTATGTCGGGTAGTGGGCCGCACGAGAGGCTAGCGGATTCGGTTTCGACGTACTTGGGAAGGAGTCCGCCTGGGCCGTTGCCCAAGAAATGGGAGAAATTCTCCGATGTCGTGCTTCTCCCTTCGGACGCCTTCACCGGCAGGGACTGGGAGGGATTCAGGGGCGTTGGACTTTGGAGGTCTGTGGCAGAAGGACTTGATGCACTAAGAGTCGGACAAAATGGCGAGATAACCGGAGAAACCAGGGAGAGTGGGGTTGCGATGCTACTGGGTGATGACGACTGGGTTGTCAGAAGAGAGAGTGGCATTGACTACGGGTACAGAATGACGAGATGCATGTTCTCGGCTGGGAATGTGAATGAGCGTAGGAGAATGGGCGAGGTGGCAGGTCAGGGAGAGGTTGTTGTTGACATGTTCTCAGGCATAGGGTATTACTCCCTCCCAATACTCGTCCACTCCAGAGCTAGTCATGTACACTGCTGTGAGTGGAATCCTGAAGCGATAGTCGCTCTGAAGTGGAATCTGAAAAAGAACCGTGTCGAGGACAGGTGCACCGTTCACGAGGGTGACAACCGTCTGACGTCCGACGCTCTGAGAGGGGTGGCTGACAGAGTAATCCTAGGACTGCTACCTACAGCGGAGGGCAGTTTCGAGTCCTCGATAGAAATTCTTCGTGAATCTGGGGGAGCTATTCACGTTCACGGCCTTGCTAGGCCGGGTCACTATGAAAATTGGACAGAGGAAGTATTGGACAAGTTACGGGCAATAAGTACGAGTTTTGATTTCACGGTCTCCGATCTAGTCAGAGTCAAGAGTTACGCGCCCAAATGGGATCACGTCGTTCTAGACGTCCAAGCAAGTTAGTACCCGTCGAACTCAAGTCGTTTGACGCTAGCCCGAGAGCGTGGCAGAGGACTGGCTCATCAGGGCTGCGGCCCAGTATAATCAGCACTCTCTAGATTGTCGTGACGACTATGCTGCCATACTACTGATGCCAATTGACACGCTTTCCACAATTCTCGAATGGACTTTCCAGTCCTTGCCAGACGAGATACTGGTGGGCATGGACCCCAATCCCGGAACCCCTCACCCGGATGGCGTCGATGACATGTTCTGTGGCCTGGATCACACAGAGGGACTATTCGCAGGCCAAGGGTTCGTCCTCGGGTCCCCCCACCTAGTGAACAGGGGCGATTCTTACTCGGTTCACCATGTACCCGAGGAGTGGGTCGACGGGGTTCTTTCAGAGGACAGGGGGGTCAGAGGGGGTAGGTTCACTCACTGGATCCACACACATCCCAATGCTGTAGCGATACCGAGCGAGGCAGACGCCGAGGCGGCTCAATGGACGGAAGGTTGCGACATGATCCTAGGAGTTCGGTATACTCCGGAAGGGGTGCTGCCTTGGTTCGACGACGTCGAGGGGGCAAGGAGGAGGCTGACTGCCGATGAGGTTGGAGATGAGTCCGATTCCGATTCACCCTATATCGGGAGGGCAATTACTGGCCACAGGATCCACGGATTGGAGATAATTGCATTCCACAGGACGGGGTTGGGGGTAAACCTGATTCTGACCAACTCTGAAGGAAGGCCTATACTTACTGCTCCCTGAATATATGTTCTCTGAAGTGGGAGAGCTCCTCGATGCTGCCCCTAATGTCATCCAATGCCCTATGGCCGGAAGGTTTGGAGAATCTGGGTGCCTTTGGGTACCAGCGCTTTGCTATCTCCTTCACAGACGTGACGTCGACGCTCCTGTAGTGGAAGAACTCGTGGAGTTCGGGCATGTACCTCCTAAGGAAACGCCTGTCCTGTCCTATGGTGTTACCACATAGGGGGGAAACTCCTGCTAGGCAGTGCTCCATGAGGAACTCCAATGTTACCCTCTCTGCCTCTGCCATAGGAACCCCATCATTCCTGACCCTCTTTAGCAGGCCGTTCTTGGTGTGGTGGGTCAGGTTCCAGTCATCCATCTTGGATAGCTCGGACTCGGGTTGTGAGATTGCCAATGCCGGCCCCTCTGCAACTACTGTCAAATCCGCCTCGGTGACTATTGTGGCAATCTCGATTATGGTATTCTCATCCGGATATAGGCCCGTCATCTCAAGGTCTATCCAGACCAGCCTGTCCTCCATGAGAATAGGACGACATAGATGCCGTCTTGAGTGTTGGGGGCCAGAATCATAGGCGTCTAGCAGTGGGGGGTGGCATGGCAAGCATCGGGTATGTGCAGTTCCTGAGGCAGAACAGGAGCTTTCGCAAACTGTTCATCAGTGACATGGTGATGTTCACCGGGGACTGGTTCACGGTGATTGCGATGTTCCTGCTGGCCGCTGAGGCCACCGACGACTCGCCGCTCGCAATAGCGGGGGTCCTAGTCGTACGGAGCTTCACCTTCGCTCCTCTAGAGCCCATAACCGGAATGCTAGCAGATCGCTATTCGAGAAAGGCTTTGATGCTGGGTTCGAACCTGCTTTCATTCGTAATTCTGGTAACATTCCTGGCATTGGATCTCATGGGTGATTTGTTATCGGTTTACCTACTTGCAATCTTCCTAGTAATTGGAAGGGCGGTCTATGACCCAGCACAAACAGCCTATCTGCCCAACGTTTGCACGGACGATGAGTTACTGACGGCCAACGCGCTGGTCTCAGGAGGGTGGTCGGCCTCGATGGGTTTCGGTGCGGGAATTGGAGGCCTAGTGATATCGCAGTACGGCATCGAGGTCGGCCTGATGGTTGACTCTGTGACCTTCCTCTTCGCTGCCCTGATGATATCCACATTGCCACAAGGAGGCCCAAACCAGTCGGAGAGGAAGTCGGCCAATCCTATCGAAATGTTCAGAGAAATCTTCGCAGGTTGGAGGTACATTCTCGCTCGTCCGGATATCAGGAGGCTGCTGCTAGCGAAGGGCGGATGGGCGACGGGTGGCGGGGCACAGGTATTCCTCCTAATCCTGATAGGGATGGAGGCGGGCTTCGGGGAGGTCGCGGCGGGAATCGGCGT
>CAYFGD010000086.1:0-5355 GCA_964342715.1 uncultured Candidatus Poseidoniales archaeon
CCATGACTCATCATAAGGGCCGCATCGGCAGGGGTTGCAATACCGCCAGCAGAAAACGTAACCACAGGAAGCCTGCCCAATTCTATGACATCACCAAGTACGGAGGAGACTTCTTCTCTGAGATCAGCCATAGAACCAAAAGGAGTCTCCCTGGTAATAATTGGGAACTCCGAGGAAGCCTCCATCCTTCGGTATCCTTTCATGATCGTATCAATCATATCTTCCCTTCTGACATCAACCGTTATGATAGCATGTTCAATTTCCGCTTTTACGAGCCTGGCATGCTGAACAGCACTAACGACATTACCTGTCCCCGCCTCACCCTTGGTCCGAATCATTGCCGCCCCTTCAGCAATCCTTCTTACCGCCTCTCCTAGGTTTGTGCATCCACAAACAAACGGTATTGTGAAGTTATTTTTCGCTATGTGGAAGAATGGGTCTGCTGGAGTCAATACCTCCGATTCGTCAATCATGTCAACCCCCATACTTTCCAAAACTCGGGCCTCCTCGTCATGTCCAATTCTTGCTTTAGCCATCACCGGTATGCTGGTAGTATCGATAATCTCTCTAATCATGTCAGGATGGCTCATCCTAGCCACTCCTCCCGTTGAACGAATGTCCGCGGGAACCCTCTCTAGTGCCATTACTGAAACTGCGCCCGCATCCTCAGCAATGTGCGCTTGCTCCGGTGTAACCACATCCATCACCACACCTCCCTGCTGCATTTTGGCAAATCCCCTCTTGAGGAGCTCGGTTCCATGCCGCATTTCGCCAATGTCCACCGTACGTGCCATGCTGTTGCCCCGCACTAATTTCTTCATGAACCTATTTCCTCTTGAATGAGGATGGATTGTGCCTAACCTAGTACTGGAGAGTCACCTTCTGCAATCGGCAGATCGGGGGATTCATCCTCATTCCTCTCTAGCCATTCTTCAAACTCGTCAGGAAGATCCGTGTCTGCAAATATTGCCTCAACAGGGCACTCGGTTACACACGCGGCACAGTCTATGCATTCGTCTGGATCAATGACCAGATATGTTTCGGCTTCCCTAAAAGCCTCTACGGGGCAAACTGCGACGCAGTCTTGGTATTTGTGGTCCACACAGGCACTCGTTACTACGTGCGTCATATGCCTCGTAGTCCTCTCAATGATTGAGACATTTGAACTCTTGCTTATGCGCTGGCTTCAATCACTCTTCGGAGCATAGTTTCAGCATTAATCGAGAAGCCACATCGACTGGATCCTCCCCTGGGTAAGATTCGATCTTGAATGTTCCCTTTGCAATCGATCCACGACTTCCAGAATCAATCAGCGATACTCTGCCCCTGCATAGCTCCGATAGAGATATTCTTACATGGATCGTTTTCTCTCCATCTATCCTCATACCGATTCCTTCTTTGGACAGCTCATTTAGGACTTCCTTCCCAAGTCTGCCAAAACATCTTCGAGCTTCCCTCTTTTTTTCGGTCCTAGCCATAGCCACATGCTGCGGTGATCCATGAAATGACTTTTCTTTCGACCAAATTACCTCACAACATCCCCCCGTGAGAAAATTCAGTCCACTTTCGATCATTTCTAGATCATCTACACCACTTGCATGGACCCTCCATGTCGCACTAAGTAGGCCCATGTTATGCGCCAAGGGACAGTACACTTTGAAGCCTCGTAGGGGGGCGCCTTTCATTCCCGAAGGCTTTGCTTCAAATAGTAAGGGCAGGTCGCACGGCCTGCGAGCGGGGAAGCCCCCGAGATACGAGGTCGTTGTCATGGCAAAAGGCGCAAAGGCAAGGGCAGCGGCACGTAGACAGAGGGATAAGTGGAAGTCCAAGCGCTGGTACTCAATCAGGGCCCCTAGGAATCCTTGGTCTTTCAGGGTAATCGGGGAGACTCTGGCAGAAGAGCCAGAGATGCTAGTAGGACGAAATTTCGAGATTATGCAGAACGAACTTGATGGCGACTTCTCAAAGATGCACGTAAAAATCAGGTTCAGAGTCGTTGATGTTCTTGGTGCAGACGCTCTCACCGAGTTCATCGGCCACCAGATTATGCAAGATCACATCAGAAGGCAGATACGGCGTGACAGGGGGAAAATTGACGACTCAGTAGACATTGTTACCGATGACGGATTCTATGTCAGATTCAAACCATTGATCATCACCAGGGAAAGAGCAAAGTCCAGTCAGAAGAATGAGATCAGGGCAATTGCTAGGAATATCATTCTGAAGACGGGTGCTTCATCGACATGGGTAGACATGCAGAAATCGGTAATGGACGGAGAGCTGGAAGCCAGAATCAAGGAGGGGGCATCTAAGATTACACCGATTCGAGCTGTGATGATTCGGAGAACTCAACTAATCCAGTCCGGCGTAGTGGTGGAAGAGGGACCGACTCTTGAGGAGATTCAAGCTCAGGAGAAGGCCGAAGCGGCTTCCGCGAAAGAGGAGGAATCAGATGTTCTCGCCGCTGCTGAGGCATCCGCCGAGATATCCGAACCATCAGATGACGATAATACCGATTCCGAGTATGAGGAAACAGCCTCTCCTTCCGAAGGGGATGCCGATGAGGTAGTTGACTACAGTTCAATGAAGGTAGCAGAACTAAAGGAGCTTCTAAAGGCCGCTGGAAAACCAGTTTCCGGGAAGAAAGCAGACCTAATAGCGCGTCTCGAGGAGTAATAATATGGCCCGCATCGCGGTGCTATGCGGCACAGGAATGAGCTCCTTGGCTAGTGAGATGTCAGACTCCACTGACATCGGTATTTCAAGGGTAAGGATAGATACAGATTGGGGAAGCGTCCCATCATCTATACTATCTACCGAGTTTGGAGACATTGTTGTAATAGACAGACATCACTCCGATGAAACACTGCGGACCCCTCCTCACAAAATCGAACACAGGGCAAATGTTCAGGCTATTGTTAACAGCAATCCAGATATTGCGATGAGTATCAATTCAGTGGGTTCGATGCAAGAAAATTTCCCACCGGGGACTATCGGAATTTCCTCTGATGTTCTAGATCTCGCAGTCAGGCCATGGACCTTCCATGATGATGACGCCAAGCACGCCGACAGGACATCCCCTTTCGATTCAACCGCATCGGAGATTTGCAGAAGGTCACTAGAATTGACCCAGGGGCCAACTCCCTCTGACCTCATAATCGCTCAATGCGTGGGCCCTCAATTCGAGAGTCCCGCTGAGATAGATGCTTTGGAGAAACTTGGCGCCCATGCAGTTGGCATGACGTTGGGCCCCGAGTCAAGGCTCATGTCCGAGACAGGGATCCGTCATGTCGCACTAGCCTGCTCTTCGAACTGGGCTGCTGGAAGGGAGCCAGGCGACCCTTCTGCTATGATCGATCATCATGCCGTAGACTCCATGGCCTCTTCTATGAGGGGCAGTGTAACAAACTGCCTTTTGGCGATTCTAAAATCAATTAATTAGCCAGATAGTACTATTTCTGGAACTATGTTGATGTGGCTCCTTTCATTCCGACAACCATGGAAAGGAAGACCACCGTGGAAGAATGGGTATCGTCAGAGGCTTCACTGGTCCCCGATGGATCATGGTTGACGATGATGGCAAGAGTCGCTGCATTCCACCACAAGCACTCATTCTCCTCGGATGAAAATCATGGTCACGATATGGGATACAGAATAGCGTTGACTGTGGAGGAATTGGGAGAGCTATCTGCTGCAATAACAAAGGCCAAGCCCCATTCCCAGGCAGCAGAGGAATTGGCTGACCTATTGATACTCATATTGGGCCATTCTCTAGCGATGAAAGTTGATTTAGAGACAGAATTCCACAAGAAGATGGACAAAATTATGCTTCGAAAGGCAAGGAGAGGTAATTTGGGAATCAGAGTTACCGAGTATGGGTCAGAAGATTGACAAAATTCCTACGCCATGGCAAAATAAATGCCCTACACCCAAGTCGAAGCACTATGCGCACTTGCGCCTTAGCCATTACGCTCTTGATGGTGACTACCACTATTTCGGGATGCATCCATTTGGATGAAGCCTCCTCTGATGTGGTCGATGAAGATGGCACCGAACCACGATTCTTCGTCACGGGCCCAAGCGGTCTCCCTGTTGATGTACCACCCCTGCCCCTAAGTTTCGTATTCAGTGATGTGGGAGAGACTGGAAAGGAACCCAGCATCGGCATCACTTCGAGTGGATGTATTTTCTTTATCGCCATGGAGAAGGTGATGAGATCTTGTGACCATGCCCAATCATGGGAAGAGACTCAGGATCCCGTACAGTGTTCGCCTACTACCAGCGACCCCTATGGCTGGGTCGATCCAATCACGGATCGCATCTTCAACGTGCAGATGATTGGTCTTGAGACTTCATGGATATGTTGGAGTGATGATGATGGCGACTCTTGGCTAGGAAATCCACATGATTCAGGAACCACTCCTATCAATGATCACATCAAATTGGCAAGCGGCCCTTGGACTAGTGAAGGATATGGTGCGTTGGGACAATTTACTTCGAGCTTCTACGAAACTGCGGTATATTATTGCTACAACAAATTAGTTGGGATATTCTGCTTCACAAGTTTTGATGGGGGGGCAACCTTTGAAGCTGGTGGGCAGATTATCGGTTTGGCAACTACCAACGGAGGTGTGCATGGAGCGATTTCTACCGCTCCTGATGGAACGGTATACGTCACCCCCAGAGTAGAGACTCCAACAGTTATCGTCTCCAAGGACAATGGATTCTCATGGTTTCAGAGAACGATGGGAGAAGATGTCAGCACACCTTATCCCCGTAAGAATTCGGAGGTCTCGACTGATTCAGCCTCCAACGCATATCATATATGGACAGGTGCTGATGAGGGAGTTTACATGTCCCGTTCAACCGATTCTGGTGAATCTTGGGAGCAAGAGAGCATTCGAATTTCCCCGGTCGAAGTCATTTCTTCGGTATTTCCTCAGACTGATGCTGGTGACCCGGGACGGATTGCAGTAATGTACCTTGGAAGTGAGAATTATGAGATGCTAAATCAATCAGACATCGATGGTAATCCCTGGGACGGGAATGCCCACTATGCACCGAACAATGTTACTTATCATCTCTATATTACCTACAGTCTGAATGCTCTAGACTCAAACCCTGTCTTCCACACCATGAGGGTGACCGACGATCCGGTACAGGTAGGGAGTATCTGTCTAAATAGTGGGGATTGCCGTGATATCGGCGGTTCAAACAGGAACCTACTGGATTTCAATGACTTACATATCGACAGAGAAGGGCGCGTTTATGTCGCCTTTGCCGATGGTTGCACCGGATCGTGTGCAACAAATAATAATTCCACATGGTCGCCAATAAAAGCTTTATTTAAAGAAT
>CAYFGD010000087.1:0-5344 GCA_964342715.1 uncultured Candidatus Poseidoniales archaeon
ATTCTCTGACCCTGATAATTTCTAATCGTACTCACAAGATCCATCTTCTTCTTCTGCCTCTGAGTCGTAGTTGTTCGCCTCTGGGTCGGTGCATCCCTCACTATTCTCAGACTCAGATTCTAGTACTGTGATAATGACAGTTTGCTGAGCCGATGTCTCAGTCCATATGCCACATGAAGCCTCCAGAGAAACGGTTGTATTTTCTTGGATGTTTGAAAGGCCCAATTCGTAGGCACCATCCTCACCTATTGGAAGATCAAGGCTGGACTCATCTATTTCCGTAGTGCTCCATCTCAATTCGCACGTGGAAATATCGTCATGGTTCACATGTCCAGAGATTGGCGCACCGCCCCCCTTCTCGATTTGGTATGAACTCTGCGAGACCGTGAGCTCAGTTTCACTTTCCTCGGGGTAGTGGACAATGAACGCTTTGGACCAGGAAGTCTCTTGCCCCAGACTGTCTGTGGCGATAACTTTCAGTGCATGGCTGCCCACATCTAGTTCAGAGATGTCGATTAATATCACTCCATTATGATCGGGCAAATCGGCGATTTCATCTCCGTCTAGTGTGACCAATAGTGAGAGATCTGACATCTTCTCGTCGCTTATGGTTATTCTCACTGAGTCAACAGTGCCTATCAGTATCGTATCAGGAAGATCTGAGTCTACGGTGGGCGCTCGATTAAGCCCCTCGTCTTCAACGCCGAAGAAAAGGATGCCCGCCATCACACTGGTAATCATGAGCCCAGCCAGCATCAATGACCTCGCTGCCCCTCCGTCTTCCATGATTCAATGTGGGGGCAAGGGCATATAATCAATTGAGTGAAAATGCACGAAAAACCTGCAATGCAATCAAAACCCTCACTCTCCAGAAAGAGAGATAACGTCCAGTAGGAACTCCGAAGTGTCCCAATTGATGCCGGAATAAGCAACTCTCTTCCTCATCTGCTTGTCAATTATGAAAGTGGTCGTTGAGTGTCCTACCTCATACTCGCCAAGTGACTCACCATGGGGATCGGTAGAGTCCTCTTCCGAAACATCTCCCGAGCCCTCTATTACACAGGATAGCCAATCCCCATCCGGCCGTTCGTAGCCTTCGTCACACATGCAGTGAGCATTGGAACCCGAGCCCATAATCCACCCATGGTTATTGCAATCAGAGCCAGGAGGCATCAAACTTAGATTCGCATTGCTGGCCGCCCATGCCAAATGGGTATCGGATGTCATTTCAATCGAATCAAGTCCACCTGAGTATTCCACCCAGGTTTCGTTATTTATGTCCCATGAATGCAGTCCCCAATCCCAAGTTTCGTTAGACTCCCAGCCTCCAATTTCCCCGCTCGAGAAGTTGTAACTAGTATTTGCTTCGATTAATGCCCCCTCGACATATTCGGCACCGTTCATCCCTGATCCCGTAGTGTCTTGCACCAAGGTTGAATTGTCAGGGAAAAGCACAACCAATCTGTTAAGACTGTCTTCTGGCGGTACACTGGCCGCTATGTGCTCGTTGTCCACAATAACATTCCACGACCTGTAAATTCCCTGAAGATCAGAAACCGGGCCAGTCAAGTGAGGCCAGTCATATCCCCTCTCCTCGGTCCATTCGGATAAGTGATCTATTGTGTCCCTCGCCGGGTCGATGGTTATCGAGACAATCACCACTTCATCGGAATGTCCTCCGAGATTCTCATTGACATAGTTTAGATTCTCAGAAATCACTAAACAAACATCGGGGCAATAAGTGTAAACGAAGGCCACCACAATTACCTTGCCACTGTGGTCGGATAGTCTGAAGACATCCCCGTTCTGATTGAAAAGGGCAAATTCAGGGGCTTCTGGCGGATCCTTGTATTCAGTACCTAGAATCTCAATTGAGTCCCCTGAATCCCCCAGGCACCCCGGCAAAAGGACGAACAACGCGATTAGTACGGCCACCTCTTTCGAAATAAGGACCCCTCCTCACTCTCCAACTAGTAGCATTATGTCCTCTAATGCCAGCTCAACATTCCAGTCCATATCTCCCCACCATACCCTCTGATTCATCTGCTTGTCCACAATTATGGTACCAGTAGTGTGATCCACCCAATATCCAAGTGGGTGGTGCTTAACCGAAACATCCCCCTCATCATCCTGCTGAGTCTCTAGTCCACATCCGTTGTCATCAACTTGCTCTCCTTCGGGTGTTTCGAGACAGGTGTCAAATCCATCTGCAACCCCATCTCCATCTGTATCGGTGTCATACGTAGTAAGGCCCACGTCAAACTCCAACCAAACCTCCTCTAAATCGCTCAAATTCCCCGTTAGGTGTGGCCACTCCAGGCCCCTTTGCTCTGAGTACTCCGCCATCACGGTGTGATTGTCAGTCCAAGGATCGACAGTAATGCTGAGTATCTCAACAGTTTCTCCGTACTCCTCACCAAGAAGCATCTGTAAGTAGTCAAGATTAGCACTAACTATCGGGCAAATGTCAGGGCACCGAGTAAACAGAAATGCAATCACGACAACCTTTCCCTCGTAATCCGAGAATGAGAAGGCCTCCCCACTCTGATCGATCAGAAGAAAGTCCGAAACAGGGACTGGAGGGTTGATGTCCTCTCCGTAGAATATGTCCTGCTCTTCTTTACTCAAGCACCCTGGAAGGGCAATTATGAGTATAACAGAAAACGCCCAAAACCTTCTCATGATGTCACTTCTTCTTTCCAACAATTATCGCCACAGTTAGTGTTACAAATAATGCTAATGGGAGAAAACTGGGGTCACTCCCACTATCTGCCTCGCCTCGCTCGTTGTTGAAAGAGTAGCCTTCGGGAGCTACGCTCTCGGTGTGGTTGTCCAGCAATATGCCCAGACTAAGCGTCTTCCAAACACTTCCGTTTGAAAGAATCTGAATTTCATAGTCTCCAGATGTCCAATTCGCTGGATCCAGCCAAACCCTGCACTCGTCATTGGTATCGGGAGAAGATGGCCCTGCGGTACAGTTGATTTCATTCACACCATCCTCCTCAATATCTAGGAATATCTCTCTCTCATAGTCAACTACATTGTAGAAAATCAGCGTATCATTTTGCAGCACCTGTGCTGATTCCGGTTGCAGGCTCTCCCCTCTCATGACGAAGGCGAATGTATTCGCGCCATGTGCAGATACAGCCGGTGCAAGCAGCATTAAAATCGCCAATGAGGCAAGAATACTCCTCATTCGTCACTAGCCTCCGCCGACCAAAGCGGGGGGTAGTCGTACCGAGGGTCTCGATCCTCGTCGAACTGCACAACATAGATGCCGCTCACCATCTCTGAAATGAATACGAAACCCCTAGGATCGTACTGAAGACCCCAGTCGAACGGAATCATGCATGAGGCCCAGCAATCCGCCATGTCGTATCCCAAAGTGTTAGTCGGGTCTTCAATCCACGTGGGGCCCGCTGGTAGGTAGTAGCCAAGAGTATGGGTGGGAGCTAACTCCTCGATGCATTTGAACCCACATTCCGGGTTTGGGACTCCATCAGACCAAACTATTTCTTCCCAAATTTTGCCATGATCGGTTAACCAGTTTCCAGCATGATAGTGAGTCCAGTAGACGTGTCCATTGACCCCCGTATCGCCATTGTGCGGACTGAAAATGTATCCTCCTGGGATATAGTGCTGCGGGTGTTTGGAGCCGTTGGCCAAGGTCCCCTCTCCGGGAAGCCTCCATTTGGATACTAGGAAAGGCATAGTCGGGTCGGTGGTATCGATTGTCCACAGGAATCCTGTATGGCCCGGGTTGCTACCATATTCGGGAGCAATGATGGTGTAGTGACGCCAGTTCTCGCCATAAGTAGGGTCATCCGGCCCAGTTCCACATTCTGTTGGCCATTCTGACTGGGAGACATACTCGCTAATCCCATTGCAAATCAAGTGGTCGTATGGAACTGCGTAGTGGATATTGTCATTCCCCTGCTCGGCATCTAGCCATTCCTCGGGAGTCATATTGGCATGACCTCCTCCGTCCGGGCCATACCACCCCGAGTCATCAGTAGGGCATCCCAGCCACCTGCCAACTTCCGGCGGCCATGACACCCCTAGTGGGTCAGCCACAGGAGGAGGGTCACTGACATCTACTATACGAAGCCCCGCTCCCCAATAAGAGGCGACAAGCAACCTCTGCTTTGTTATCGGGTGAACGAAGTAAACGTGGTCGTGATTGAATATAGAGCCGCCGCAAGTGGTGTAAGGCTCGGGGGTGTATCCGCCCCATCTGAGTATTTCTCTGCTGGCATTATCCCCCGTTATCCAAGAGTCGAAACCATTGGGGACGTAGAATATCTGAGTCCCTTTGTAGAATGTCCCGCTACTCCCTTCCACCATTTCCGGATACGGATCCGCACCGAAAAGGAATAGGCTGCACTCCTCATACGGATCAAAAGCACCATCCCAGCCACAATAAACTGCCAGGTCTTGATTGTGGAATCCGGCAGGTGGGTTGTTCCACTCTGCCACCTTCACAGGACGAGTCTTGTCACTTACGTCGATCACATCGAGCCTATTAGTGCCGCTGTTTGCATCATCGTCATTAGGTATCGGGTCAAGCTCACTGTTCGTCAACTCGTGGTTCACAAGAACCCAGTTGTTGTCCTTAGTTACCTTGATGTCGATCATTCTAGCAACTTCAGCATAATAGGTGGATAGCAGAATGATGTTGTTCGGCTCGCTGATATCGAGAATTTCGAATTGGTTGTAGCTGGAAACATATGCATAGCAACCACCGGTCCCATCCCCATAAATCTCGCAGTCCTCATCGAAGTTGCCTTCGATAGCTATCTCTGAGTTGTCACCAGGAGTAGGTCCGACATTCTTAAATTCCTCACTACAAGGTCTTCCGGCAGTGTCGTCAAGCTCCGCTGGCGGCTTTACATTTCCATCACAATTCAGGTTGTGGTAGTCGATAAGAACAGCATTATCTGTCCATAGCCTGTGGGAGAATAAGTCATTGTGGGAGTGGTTCTCATCCTCGATCTCGGTTACTGGATCTATCCAGCCATAATTGCCTTCTTCAACGTCGTCCGCGTCTTCAAATATTGACAAGCAACCAGACAGTGGAGCTAGAGCCATCAATCCAACCATTACGAAGCACGCCCCAGTCCGCATGCCCCGGTGCGTGAGACCAACGCCTATCAAATTCCCCATTGGGATGGCACAACCCTGGAGGGCCGTTAAAAAGTAGAAACTGGGCCATAGGGCCTGTCTATGTCCAATTGAACGATATACAGTCCAGTAGTGATACAAGAGAGGTATGTGTATCCTTTGTGATATTCGGCGGCCCATAGGAATGGAGTCCATCCGAAATCGTAGTAGGAGCTGTCTAGGG
>CAYFGD010000088.1:0-5271 GCA_964342715.1 uncultured Candidatus Poseidoniales archaeon
CTCTCGACTCCCGTACCATCCCGTCATTCTTCAAGGCTTGCTCAGGTATCACTATCGTCATCCCTCCTCTCCAAGGTGTGTGGCGGGACGCGAAGTAACAGACAGAATGGGCAGACCCCTTCGAGATCTGAGGGTTTCAGTTACCGACAGGTGTAACTTTCGATGCCGCTATTGCATGCCAAGAGAGGTCTTTGGAAAGGACTTTCCTTTCATGGAACGATCCCACATCATGACTTTCGAGGAAATAGACAGGTTGGTTGCCATATTCGCTTCCCTGGGAGTAGAGAAAATACGCCTAACTGGTGGTGAGCCACTTCTCCGGAGGAATCTGCATGAGCTGGTTTCAATGCTCGCCCTGAGAAATGTCGAGATTGCTATGACGACTAACGGTGTCCTCTTGCCAAGGTACGCACCCGCCCTTTCCGCCGCAGGTTTGGACAGGGTCACTGTTAGTCTGGATGCAATAGACGAAGCGACATTTGCGGCAATTACCGACTCCGGACACACCGTCGCTTCCGTGTTAGCGGGGATTGAGGCCGCGGAATCGGTTGGCCTGGGGCCAATCAAGATTAACACGGTTGTGAGAAAGGGATCGAACGAAGACGAGATACTGGATCTGATAGAGAGATTCTCGGATAGGGACATAGCTGTCAGGTTCATCGAGTTCATGGACGTGGGGAATACAAATGGCTGGAGTCTAGATGAGGTTGTTACAGCGGAGGAAATCAGGGATATCATCGGTAGACTTGAACCCCTGGAATCTCGCAGCAACAGTGACGTTGCAAAGAGATACCTTCTCCCAAAGGGCGACGAGGTCGGCATAATAACCAGCGTCACAGAACCGTTCTGCAAACATTGCACTAGAGCTAGAATCTCTGCGGATGGGAGACTCTTCACCTGTCTGTTTGCAAATCGCGGCCTGGATTTATTGACGCCCCTAAGGAATGGGTCTTCAGACAGTGAAATTGAGGCGATAATAAGGCAACACTGGGAGGACCGCCAAGATAGATACTCTGAGATCAGGTCAGAAGAAACAGCCAACCGAGAGAGGGTCGAGATGTCCTACATCGGCGGTTGAAGAGACATTGTTGAACTCACTATCTCATCCCAAGGCGCATCAGTTCTGATTGATGGCTTGCCATAGTGGGTCAGTCCCGCCTTGAACCCCGAATTTTCTAGGCACTCGACCAAGGCTCTCGGACTCGGAGGACCCGGGGTCTCTAGCCACCTAGAAAGGTCGTCCACCACAATGTGGTGCGCCGAGTCAATGACCCGAGACTCCTCATGTATGTTCTTAACACTCCTGCAAACCCTCCTCCTCTCCCTTGTGAAGTCCTCCTCTGTCCAACCGGCCACATCATCCCGCTCATAGGTGGCCGAGCACATGGACAGAGCCCTTTCCTCAGTCATCGAAGCCATGGCTCCCTCATCGCCCATGCCACCTATCCACATTGGGCCCGATACTCTGTCGTCACCCCTCATAACGGGGTACGAGAGCGGCAACATGCAGTCCATTGGCAACGTCTCTAGAGATGTCTCTGGATGCAGCCCCGATTTGATAGAGGATAAGACCTCATCCGAGTTGGGCGAGTGGACTCTCCAGCCAAGATTATCCTCCACCTCACTAGCCGTACCCTTCCTCTTAATCGTACGAGCCGAAACACGTAGGTGATGCGAATCCCAGACCGACAACAGGGGCACTATGGCCCTGTCATGCCTTGCAGCTGTTCTGGCAAGAGTCGCCAAGAGTACTCTCAACGCTGAGTCGTGAGCAAGACCATCGGTCCTCACTCTCGCTCCGTATCTCCTTAGTAGTGGGTCTTTCGATGAACCAGTCAATGCTGCCGTATCTGTTGCACTCACCTCAATCACGCCTCCTCTGGCCAACGATTGAACAGCTGTATCAAGAAACGGAACAGGCGAACCATACGGATCGATGTCAACCCAGTGTCTGCCATGATTGAGAACCATCGCCCTCAGGTCACCTATGACTGCATTAAGCTCCCCCTTACCATGAACAGGTGGAAACTCGTTATGGTTTCTAACTGCCCAGGATAGAGACTCTTCATCGAGATCGCCCATGACGATATCTAGCCTCTCCGCGCTTTCTGCGGGCAATTCGTTGACCCACCTTCGAGCACGCACTCCAGTAGCCGCCAAACCATCTAGCGCGTATATTGTTCCATCGCCCAGCATCCCACTTTCAATCGCGTGTTGCATCAGCAGAACACTCCTGGTCCTGCTACCTGCCATGGCCGGATTGAGGAAAGCCCTCCCTCCCTTGGCAGCAGGCCCCCGACGCCCCTGATCGGGCCTCTCATCCACCCTCATCAGGGTACGTCCTTCCCTATGGACAACTCCGGGCCACCCTCTTGGCTCGTCCGACACCACACCACCGCGACACCCTCATGACTCAAGGTATTGACGTCATAATAGATCAGTAGTGATCGAAGGAAACCCTGCTGTCAGCATGGGTAACTTTGTGGCCACTATCTGTTATTTTACCGACAATTTGTGTCCCTGGGAGCCTCTCCGCTATCCAAGAACTAACGGCCTCAGCAGCCTCACTCGAAACAGCAATCGCCATGCCCATGCCCATGTTGAATGTCCTATGCATCTCCCTGGCTTTCACATTCCCGACCTTGGCAATCCACTCAAATTCTGGAGGTACTGGCAACGGGCTTTCGATGTGCCACCCAAGAGATCCGTGAAGACGTAGTAGGTTTGAGAGCCCACCTCCTGTGATGTGAGCAATGGCTCTTATTTCGCCAATTTCACAAGGCCCTCCTCCTGACCTGCACAGATTAATCAGATCGGTTACGGGGTCGACGTAAATCCTAGTCGGATTCAGGAGAATTTCCCCGATACTCACTGCCCCCTCGTTGTTTGGGAACCTCTTGACATCCCTCCCTGGATGCTCAGCCTTGAATGGCGCCGGTGAATCAAGACCCAGCCCAGACCTCTCTAACACAGCTCTTACCAAAGTGTAACCATTTGAGTGAATTCCACTGCTTGGCAAACCAATAATGACGTCCCCCGGCTCTAACTTGGAACCAGTGATCTCCCCTCCCTCCGGAAACCACCCCAAAGCCGTCCCAGACATGTCCAACTCTTTCACTATCCCTGGAAGGGTTGCGGTCTCCCCTCCTGCTAGAGTGACTCGAGCGATTGAACACGCCTCCGAAAGGGAGGAACCAAGAGCAGCGTGAACTGCAGGATCAGTCTCAGGAACTGCAATATAGTCCACGAAGGCGATCGGCTCAGCACCCACGCAAATCAAGTCATTCACATTCATTGCCACACAGTCAATTCCAACTCCCTCCAGACGCCCAACCTCATTGGCAATCTGAAGTTTCGATCCAACGCCATCGGTGGCCAGAGCAAGTCTGGAGTCCCCGAATTCAATTATTCCCCCGAAACCGCCAGGTAGGTCCACTGGAGCGCCTCTGACGCCACTTTTCCTGCCAGAGGCCGAGAGAGCACCAATCAGACTAGCAATCGCCTCTGACTCTGAATCTATGTCCACGCCACTCGACGCGTAGTCCATTGGCTCCCCTTCCACGGTCGACCGGGTGCGGTAATGCTCATGATACTCTCGTTTACTTCATAAATGGACAAAAAACCACATGAAAATTAAGATTATAGGCCAGTTTCGCAAAAAATCGCGTTTTTTGTAAAATTTGAGCGAATCGTCTATAACGAGAACGCGACGTCGTGCGGCGCACTGGAACGTGAGTTTCTAATGAAGAACAACAAGATGATTGCAATGATGCTTACCATGAGCATGCTGGCGGCTAGCTTCGCCGGGTGCCTTGGTGGGGACGAGGAGGAGCCCGCAGATGACTGGTCAATTACCATGGCCAGCGACGTGAGCGCCGACTTCGTGGAGTCCGGATGGGACCCCATTATCCCCAACCTGAATGCCGGCGAGATGTGCGATGCCATAATCTCGGCGATGACGAAGACAGATGAGCGCGACCAGGTCGTCGACTTCACCAGGGCTTACTACACAAGTAGCCAGGGTGTTATCGGCGCATCAGGTGCAGCCGCTATATCGGATGTCTCGGACCTGAACGCAGCAGGTACCACAATTGCCGTACAGTCCGGGACCACTTCGGACCTATACGCCAATGAGAACCTAGGTATGGCTACGATCAGCGCCTTCGATGACTTCCCTTCGGTAATCGCCGCTATCAACAACGGTGACGCGCACTACGCCATGGGAGACGCCCCCGTTCTCTCCCTAGAGGGCGACCTGATGGTCACCTTCTCTGACGAGAACTTCGGGCTCGCAACCCGCGAGACCTCCGGGCAGCTTCTGGACGCACTGAACGTCGCTATCGGCGCCATGGTTGCATCCGGAGAGTACGACGCCATCTACGGCGCCTGGTTCGACGGAGCAGTCACACTGGCTGACGACAGCACCGCTGACACAGCGACCGCATACCCCACGCCAAGCGAGGGCAGCGACCTGACAGCAGTTCTGGAGTCTGGCAGCCTCAGGCTGTGCACCGACCCGTTCTACCCTCCATTCGAGAGCTATGCTGACGATGGATCCGTAGTTGGTTTCGACGCTGACATCGCCCACGCACTAGTGGACGAGATCGCGGCTCACTACATGGGAACCGAGAACCCAATGTTCGAGGCCCCTGTCGTGGAGGACCCAGCAGTGACCATCAAGCTAGGTTTCCTGAATGACGCATCTGGGCCTATATCCCAGTTCGCAGCCCCGTTCACCTACGCGTGGACAGCAGCAATGAATGACCTGAACGCAATGGGAGACGACTACGTCTTCGAGGTCATCGAGGCTGACTCGGGATGCGACGGTACAATGGCACAGTCGGCCGCACAGTCCCTAGTGGACGCAGGAGTTGCGGCAGTGGCTGGAGCAGCTTGCTCCGGTGCTTCGATGGGCGCTAACGCTATCCTATCGGCTGCAGGAATCCCGATGATTTCCTACGCCAGCACATCGCCAGCTCTGAGCGACGCAACCGCACACCCGCACTTCTTCAGGATTGTGCCAAGCGACGCACTACAGGGCCAGGCAGCAGCTGACATGATCGCAGCAGGCGGCGTTTCAAACACCGCTATCGTGCACATGACCAACGCGTACGGAGCAGGTCTAGCAGACGCAGTCGCAGCCAACCTAGGCGCAGACAACGTCTGCCTGCAGTCCGGATACGAGGAGACGACCACCGACTTCGCAGCTGCCGTTCAGGCAGTTATGGACGCTGGTTGCGACTCCGTGTTCCTAGGATCGTACTCCTCCGA
>CAYFGD010000089.1:0-5220 GCA_964342715.1 uncultured Candidatus Poseidoniales archaeon
CGGTGGCCGCATGTCCTCGAACGACCCATTCAACGCTCGCTCTTCTTTCGAGACAAGCGACGGCTCGTCAGGGGCCTTCTTCGACTTAGGAGTACTGGAGGAACAAGGCGTCTGCAAACTTGACTCCCTGCCCTTCACAATCAGATGCCTTCTCGAGGCCGCTCTAAGGAAGTGCGACGGTTTCCTAGTGACAGAGGACGATGTGAAGAGAATAGCATCATGGTCACCTGAAATGGAGCCTGCTGAAATTCCGTTCAGCCCCAGTAGAGTAATCCTGCAGGACTTCACAGGAGTCCCAGCTGTAGTCGACATCGCAGCTCTAAGGGATGCAATGGTGGGACTCGGTGGAGATCCGAAGGTAGTGAACCCACAGGTGCCAGTCGACCTCGTGGTGGACCACTCCGTACAAGTCGACTACTCCGGTCTTTTCCCCAACGCCCGTGAGAAGAACCTCGAGATGGAGTACCATAGGAACATGGAGCGCTACAAGTTCCTTAAGTGGGGTCAGCAGAGCCTCGATAGCTTCAGAGCCGTGCCTCCAGGTAGGGGAATAGTGCATCAGATAAACCTCGAGTGGATAGCTTCCGTGGCTAGGGAGGAAGGTGGAATTTGGATTCCAGACACCCTCGTCGGAACGGATTCCCACACTACAATGATCAACGGACTAGGGGTTCTTGGATGGGGAGTCGGCGGCATAGAGGCCGAGGCAGTGATGCTCGGTCAACCGATATACATGCTACTTCCTGAGGTCGTAGGCTTCGAATTGAAGGGAAAAACCCCTCCCGGCGTCACAGCCACTGACCTGACCCTCAGGATAGTACAGATGCTAAGGGAGCATGGTTGCGTTGGGCGCTTTGTTGAGTTTCACGGCCCCGGCCTCTCCAGTCTGAGCCTTCCTGATAGGGCGACAATTGCGAACATGGCTCCAGAATATGGGGCTACATGTGGCTTCTTCCCGGTGGACCAGGTAACATTGGACTACATGAAACTCTCAGGCAGGGACGAATCGCACGTCGAAAATGTGAGGAGATACCTTTCCGCACAGGGGATGTTCCACACCGACTCGTCCCTTACCCCTTCCTTCACTTCCAGCCTTACCCTAGATCTCGGCACAGTTGTCCCATCAATGGCAGGCCCGAAAAGGCCACAGGACCGAGTCAGCCTCTCCGAGATGAAGTCCCACTGGAGAGGAAGCCTGAATTCGCCCGTCGGCCATCAGGGCCATGGCATAGACCCATCAAGGAACGGCGACAGGTCAGAAATTTCCGGAAGAGGGTGCAGCCTATCTCATGGCGATGTCGTCATAGCCGCCATAACTAGCTGCACTAACACCAGTAATCCTAGCGTGATGGTTTCCGCTGGATTGCTCGCCAAGAAGGCGAGATCGAAGGGGCTGTCAATAAAGCCGTGGGTCAGACCCAGCCTCGCCCCAGGTAGTAGAGTTGTCACAGAGTACCTAGACGCAAGTGGACTGACTGAGGACTTGTCCGAATTGGGCTTCAGTGTGGTAGGATATGGTTGCACGACTTGCATTGGCAACTCCGGCCCCCTAGATCCCGAAATAGAGGAGGCGATAGATGGTAGCAATCTCGTTGTCGGCAGTGTCCTTTCCGGTAATAGGAACTTCGAGGGAAGAATCCACCAGAAGGTGTTGGCAAACTACCTAGCAAGCCCCCCTCTGGTAGTGGCCTATGCACTTTCGGGAACATTGGACATAGACTTCTCATCAGACCCAATCGGTAATGACCGATCAGGAAATCCAGTTTTCCTATCAGATATCTGGCCCAGTGATGAGGAAATCAGGAACACTGTCGACTCTTGCATCAGTCCTGAGATGTTCAGAGAGAGGTACTCCGATGTTCTCGAGGAGCCAAGGTGGGATTCAATTCCAAGCAAGGACTCAGACTTGTACCCTTGGGACGAAGAATCAACCTATGTCAGACTTCCAAGTTTCTTGGAAGGAATCACTCCTGAACCAAGCGAGATACAGCCGATATCCTCGGCCAGAGTCCTGCTGAAGCTAGGTGACTCCGTCACTACAGACCACATCAGTCCCGCCGGAGCATTCCCCCACCAAGGCCCTGCAGGTCAGTATCTCGTAGGAAAGGGAGTTTCTCCACGTGACTTCAATTCGTTCGGAAGCAGAAGGGGCAATCACGAGGTAATGATGAGGGGCACTTTCGCCAATGTCCGCATTAGGAACCAACTTGCCCCTGGGACTGAGGGAGGCTACACCACTCACCTGCCTAGCGGCGAGGTTACCACTGTGTTTGAGGCCAGTAGAAGGTACATCGATGAAGGAACTCCATTAGTCGTGTTGGCCGGATCTCAGTATGGCACTGGAAGTAGCAGGGATTGGGCCGCCAAGGGAACCCTTCTGCTCGGAGTCAAGGCAGTAATCGCAACCTCATTCGAGAGGATTCACAGATCCAACTTGGTAGGCATGGGGGTACTTCCTCTCACGTTCCTAGAAGGCGAAGACGCAGATAGTCTGGGATTGGATGGAACTGAGTCATTCGACATCCCCTCCCGCGGAGACTTAGAGCCGCTGTCTAGCATCCGCGTAGTAGCTACCAGAGAAGGGGGCGAGAAGGTGGAATTCGATGCAATCGTCAGGCTCGACACGCCGGTAGATGTCGAATATTACCGAAATGGTGGGATATTGCAGACGGTTTTGAGGAGTCTCGCAAAGGCGTGAATTAGTTAATGAGGAGCGTCCGGACAGGAGAGGAGGGGTTTGTATGGGCCAGGGCGAGAATGTTAGGTTCAGCTACAGGTCCCACCAAGACTCCATAGAAGTCATTCTTCAGGGAGATGCAGATTGGGTAAACTCACTTCGTTCCGATTTGGGACTAAAAGGCGCCATAGGATTCACAAGGCCTCTCGGAAAATCAACACACAAGTCGGCCCAAGAAAATCAATCGACAGATGGGCCTGCGGACTCCTCGAACACCAAGCCCACATTGCCTGGTCCCCCTCCCGACCCATCTAGAATACCCTCGGTGGTTAGGACGATTGGCGACATGGACCTCTCAGCAAGGGCCTCAGAAATTGGCATGTCCAGTCAGACCGATCCAGATATGGCCGCTCTAGCCGAGTTCATAGACGAGGTTGACCCTCCGGAACCCGTATCAAACGTCCTTTCTAGTGACCCACTTGCAGAGGCATGGCTTCAATTAGTATTGACAATGGTCGTGAGAGAGCATGGCCACACCTCGATGTCCCTGAGCGACATTGAGAAACTTATTGGTGAGAAGGTAAACAAGAATTCAACTGAGATCAAGACATTCCTGGATAGGCTCTGGAGAATAGGAAAACTTGAGAGAATTCACGGCGGTGCTGAGGATCACTACGCACCCAATCCTAGCTGGCTAGAATCGCATTAATTACACATTTTTCCACTACAACCCCTTTGGGGTTGCATCACTCACCTCTAGACAAGGCATAAGAGAGGGCCGAATGTCCCAAAGGGCATGTCGTTCAGTTCGAAGACCGCCCAAAACCGAAACAGAGAGGGCCGAAGGGCCCTGCTTCTGGTGATTTTGCTACTCGCCTCACCATTAGCTGCATTCGCTCCCGCCGCCAGTGCATCACACATCACGCAATACGCAGTTCAGAGGGACCCCCAGGACGCTGCAGTGGGTGATATCGACTGCGACGGGGACAACGACATCGTTTCCGCAAGTGCAATGGGACATTACATTACAGCGCTCTACAATGACGGCTCAGGTGGTTTCGCAGACAGGCAAGACGTCTTCATTTCGAACAACGACTCACAGAGGGCTGGATTCGTAGATACTGCCAATGGTGTAGATGTAGAGATAGCCGACATAGATGGTGATGGCAAAAATGATGTCATTTATTACCAAGAGAACATCAGATTCGTCGGTGAGACTTTCGTAAGGCCAGGCAATCTTACCGTTCTTTGGGGGGACTGCGACAATCTCGTTCACGAATGGTCTGACACAGAGATCACAATTTCAAATCCATATCACATAGGGATGGATGTTGGCGACATTAACGACGATGGGAACGACGACATCGTTCTCGTAACCATAGATGCCACATTCACAAACCAGTACATCCAGATTTTCAGAGGCCCCGATCCAAGCCTGATCACGAATCAGCAGCAACTCCCGGTCCCACTGACAAATGGACTCTACCAACACGTCAAACTAGGCCACTGGGGGGAGACCGTCCAGGGTGGTGGTCTACCGGGCAGCATCGGAGACTGCGAGGACTTGGACCTCTGGCTACTTAGGACGCCTCCATACAACACCGGAGTAGGTTACTCGGTTGGTCATTATGACAATATGACAGTCTTGGAGTATGACTGTCTTCAGAATCAGTTCCCCAACCCAATGACCCCGACAGCACAGGGCATAAACGAATTCAAGCTGGATGCGGAGCATAACTACCCGATGTATGGGATGGACATCTCGGACACAAACGACGACAACGAGATCGACATGATAGCTGTGGTCGATGGAATTACCGGGAACATATCGTATGCGGAAAAGAGTGGAAGTGGGTGGAACACACAGAACTACGTCACACTGGGCGACTTCAAAGGCGCATCAATCACCATTGAAGACGTCAACAGAGATGGAGAGGTCGACTTCTTCGTACCAACAGAGCTGACTCTAACAAGACTTCAGGACTCTAGCGCCCAGAACCAAACTTACCTCCTCCTCGATAACCTAAGAGAGATCAATACCGTGGAGATAATTCTAGCAGATCCCGCTGGGCCAGGGTACCTATCATCACTATCCTTCGATGTTGGCAGGAGACCAACAATGGCAATTCCAGGACAGTTACAAGGAGGGGACAACAGCGCCTTCGAAATCGTAATTGGCCAGAGGGACTACTCGTATCGTTTCGCCGACAACACCATGTGGCTGGACACCCAGGGATGGGCCGGTGCTGGAGACTTCCTGTCAGTCCTGACTCTGGACAACGAGGATCTCGGGATCACTAGCGTCACAATAGCGCCGGCATCATACAATCCCTCTACCGGTCAGGCACAACTTGGAGAGGGGACAAGATGGGTAAACGTGACCGTGAAGAACACGGGACTTAACCCGCTCTCGGGATCCATAGATGTCGACCTTGAGGTCAAGGAGGTCCTAGGGGGCACTGACACAACCGTTTATTCAAACGATTTTGATGGCAACTCCGACACATCCAACTGCTCCCAGTGCACATTCACCAAGACCTCAT
>CAYFGD010000090.1:0-5134 GCA_964342715.1 uncultured Candidatus Poseidoniales archaeon
GCATCATCGAAATGGCAATGCTCTGTGCGAGTGGGACCTCTGTCTTTGCAAGCGCAGACGTAGAGAATCCAACAGTCGTGCCATCTTGGAACTCCAACCGCAGCCACCCGTTCTCGGTATTGGCCCCCTCGGAGACGATCTCCTCGCTAAGGCCCAGAGACCAACGCACATCTTTTCCCGACAGGTCCACTGACGACTTGTCGAGAACCCAGTCAACCCATTCCGCAGGAGCATTAGGCTCAGCGCAGGAGCAAACGAAGCCACCGTCCCACGAGAAGAAGAATCGCCCAGATTTCGCATGACCGTCCCACACCAGTAGCCTGAGCTTTGGGTGATTGAAGTTTTGAATCCCAGCTTGATGGCTCTGCTTCCCGTTCCCTCTCCTCAGGTAACTAGCGGTCCCGTACAAAGGGTGCTTGAACACAGAAACAGTGGACAGGTCCTCTTCACTCGCTGCCACGAGGCTTCCCGCAAGGGACTTACACACCTCGTCGCCCCCCTTCTTCACCATCCTCCTTCTGAGCCACTTGAGGTCGTTCCTCTTCGCTGCCACGATCTCTATTTCCTTCAGAGTCATTGCCAGCATGTCTTTCGAACCGAAGAAGGACACCTTCCCGAGCTCCCCAGTTATGTCAGGTATGAAGCACTCAGGGTCATCTAACAAACCATCAAGGTTGCTTTCAAGCCTCCTCTGTATCTCCTTTGAGGCCTGCTTGATCCCCCTGACCCTAACTTTCCTCCTGCGGTTCTTGTCACCGGGGAACCTAACTTCTGCTGGTGGCTTTGCCATTCCTCGTCCCCCCTTCACACCATCCGAACAGAGACCGACCCATCACCTATGCGGTCTCCGGCGCTCATACGCATCTCTCTCATTTTCACCCATTTCTGCGGGGATTATTAGCGTGTGAACAAGCCCTCCTTCGACAGAAGAGAGATCACCCAGGCTACCAGACAAAATCCTCTGCGAATCAGTACCTATGTCACTCAGAAGAAAACCATCCCACTCCATCACCGACGTCTCTGAGAACCTGCCAGAAAAACCCTCCCCAATGCACTTCTCTGCCATGCTCCCAATTAGGGAAATCGCTTCACTCGGCTTCATTGGCGTTGGCTTGTCCACACCCATTCCCGTAGGGTCAAGATCGAGAAGAACCAACGTGTGCAACCCCCTAGAGTAATTCGCCTCGACCATCTCCAGAGGAGATGTAGCTAGGTATTCTCCATACTTGTATGGTATGGTGACCTGCCGCCCGAACTTGTATGATTGGAGGCCAGAGAGGGAAACCGCGAGAGATGTCGCCGAAAGCCCCGGAACAATGTTGAAACTCACTCCAGACTCGGAGCACCATGCTTCCAGGTCAACGTGCGTCGTCGCTTGGAGCGGGTCTCCCACTACCATTAGCGCGACCGAGGAAACCAAAGCCTCCCCCAGCAACTCAGCAGGGCTCTCTATGGAGGGCCGCATTAGCCTCTCCCAAGGCCCGACAATCTCCTCAAGAACATCCTCCTGATCTGCAGGGAGAATGGCCGTGTACCCTTCCAAGTACCGCTTGTCGCAAGACCTAGCAGCCTCCACCGCTTCACGAGTCATCAGCCCCAAATCGCCCGGTCCGAGCCCAACTAGCCAAAGTCCGACCGACTCGCCCTCATCCGTCATTGTGAAGCGTCCTGCCCCGCTGCCCGTCATGAACGTGATGCGACACCTCAGAGTTCCAAACAGCAAGGTCGAGGGCGTCTTAGCCCAGATGAAGGCCGAGCAGTGGCTCGCTATTGGCTTCCGGGTCATCCCCGACGAGGACGGTACCCATAGGCTACTTCCTATCAGCACCGAGGCTCCCTCGGAACTTCCAGGACTGACGTCAGCATACGAGGTGGAATTGCTAGAGGGGAGGGCCGACGAGAGGCCCTCTTCGGACTGGTGGAAGCACCTCAAGGAAATCCTAGGCGAGGAAGAAGTCGCACTCCATGGGGAGTCATGGCCATCCAATCACGAATTCATAGGCGACATGATGATTGTGAGGATCGACGAAGCGCTAAGGGACCACACCC
Source organism: uncultured Candidatus Poseidoniales archaeon (assembly GCA_964342715.1). Lineage (GTDB taxonomy): Archaea > Thermoplasmatota > Poseidoniia > Poseidoniales > Thalassarchaeaceae > MGIIb-O5. The sequence continues at coordinate 2,050 of CAYFGD010000090.1, forward strand.
AAGCCATAGCGAAGGCGAAGATGCATTCTCATCCACATGTCAGATTGGTAATGGATGACAGGGGCGTGCAGGGAGAACTTAGGATTCGCGACCTTGAGCCAATAGGATGCAGGAATGGCGAGCATGTCCTGACCTCGAATTTCCCACCCCATCTCATCGAAACTAGGGTGATGGTAAGGGAGTCGGGCCGCAGCATACTCTGCGACCCCACCCGCGCCTACTTCTCCACCAAGCTGCAAGCTGAGAGGCTGGAGACTCTAGCTTTGGCCAAGGAGCTCCGCTCCTTGTTGGGCCGCCCCCTCCGCGTCTGCGACCCCTTCTGTGGCGTCGGCCCGGCGTTAGCAACACTGCTGGGAGAGCCCGAGCTTGTGGGGGACCTGCTCGCATCGGACCTCAACCCCGATGCTGTAGAGATGCTATTCGACAACCTGCGTCGTTGGGATCGCAGGAACTACCCCTCAGAAACAACGACTCTGTCGAGAATCCACGAAGACAGAGTGGTGGGCACGGCTGATGCGACCAAATTGCATGAGGACCCCGGCACTAGCGGATCTTGGGACCTGCTCTTGGTCAACCTCCCCCATCGAACAGTCGAGTTCCTCCCATCCCTAGTACCGCTTCTCGACAGGACTAGTCCTAGCATGGTCAGGGGTAGGGTAATCACCGACGAGTCAGGGATCGAGGAGGCAAGTGAGGCGATTCGAAAGGCCCTTCCCCCCCGGCTAGAAGGAACCTCTGAACCGACTCTCAAAATCAAGCGAGATTACAGCTCCACACTCCGATTGTGCTCATTTGAGGCTTGGATTGCTCCAATACCGGAGAAAAATTAGTGGCGCCCCGACCGGGATTTGAACCCGGGTCGCAGCCTCGACAGGGCTGCATGATAGGCCACTACACCATCGGGGCTTGGAGACCTACGACACGGGTTCTCTTTTTCAATCTTTGAGGGGGGCATCATTCATCTCCCTCCTGCGTAACGAGGGCTCATGGGGGACCCCCGCCTCGTCATTGACGTCATAGACAACGGCGGCCAGTGGACACACCGTGAGTGGCGAATGCTCAGGTACCTTGGTGTGGACACGAAGATACTCCCCAACGACACGCCAATCTCTGAGATGAGGGACGTGGACGGGCTGATACTCTCAGGGGGCGCTGCCCGCGTGGGCCTCACAGGGGAGCTAGGGAACTGCGCGGAGTACCTCGGAATGCGAATCCCGATACTGGGAATATGCGCTGGTCACCAGTTCATGGCGGGACACTACGGAGGCCGGGCCAGAGAGGCACCGGCACCGGAGTTCGGGGCCGCCTCCATAGATCTGATTGATGGGGGAGGACCTCTCTTCGCAGGAACCCCCGATACCCAGACCGTTTGGGAGAGTCACAACGACGAGGTGTCAGAGATACCTGAGGGGTTCAGGATCACTGCCAAAAGCGAGTCCTGCGAGGTCCAGGCTATGCAGAACGAGGATGGCGACAGGTTCGGCCTCCAATTTCACCCCGAAGTCAACGATTCCGAGTATGGAGGGACCATTTTTCGGAACTTCGTGGACATATGCGAACGAGCCCGTAGGGCTCATTGACCCATAGGACAGGTTGAAGAAGGGCAGGCAGGTCGCCGCCCTGATGGCGAAGGAAGCAGAGCACACGGTGAATCACAAGTGCAGGAAGTGCAATCGCACAGATAGGAGGCCTTGGACGCCCATGGACCCGCCCAAGTGCAGCCACTGCGAATCGACCATGGACCCTCTCGAGATTCGATACAAGTGTTTGAGATGCGGTCACCTGACATGGATAGAGGCTGGAGCCACCGGAAAGTCATGCCACAAGTGCGGCTACAGGGTGTTTGCCAAACCTAGGAGCCAGGGAAGGCCACATAAGACCCTGAAGGCTATTTGAGGCGTGGAGTTCAAGTCCCGTCACCTCGACGGTACCATGTGGCGAGCTGGCTAGAGTCTCACGCACCCAAGACCTTCGACGAACTGGCACTGCCAGACTTAGTACGTGAGGCCTTGGTTTCCTCTAGCACAAGTGCAGACCCTCCCCATTTGCTCATCACAGGCCCCGCTGGTGTCGGAAAGACGACCTCTTGGAAGCTGGTGGCGCGCCAAGTACTCGGGCCGGGATGGAGGTCTACAACCCACGTATTGCAATGCAGAGACTTAGCGAGGCAGGCGGGGGCAATGGCCACCTTCGAGAACTTCCTCCGACCAGGCGGTTCGGTCGACACCCTAGCTGGCCGTCTGAGCCTAGACGCATTCGACAGGAACATGGTCACCAGAGATGATGATGTCCCGCCCGCGGGACACGAGGCCGTGATTCCAGAGGGAACACTTCCAGTTAGCAGACTGATAGTTCTCGAGGACGCAGACCACCTGGGCCAGATTAGGCAGGCATACCTGAGGAGAATGCTCGAAACCGTGGGCAACGCTTCCAGATTCATAATGGTGGCCAGGGCCCCTTCTAGGATAATAGACGCACTGCGTTCAAGAAGCCGGATGATCAGGATACCGGGGACGAGAAAGGAACAGATTCTAGGGACCTTGAGGGACGTTTCCTCGAAGCAGGGGTTTGAAGCCGCCGAGGGAGTATTGGAGGACATTGCATACATCTGCGACGGAAACCTCAGGAAATCCATCTTCACATTGGAGATGCTACGGGCAAGGAGGCTCGAGGAAGACAGGTCAGCCGTGCATAAATTAGTACAATCAACCACCCTTCAGGCAGGCAGGCACGTCATAGAACTGGCACTGAGGGGAAGAGTCGTCGAATGGAGGTGGGAGAACACTGGAGGTAGAAAAAGGAGGGTTCTCGCAGGCGCCATCGCAGAGATTGACAGCCTGATGAACCACCATGGCCTAGATGCCGAAGACGTCATCTCTCAGTTGCACGATGTTCTCATAGGCAGGAGGCTCTCAATACCAGACGACCTCCGTGAAGAATTGCTAACTGCCCTCGCGGAATGTGACACTAGTCTGAGGAGGACTATGCAACCCAGGGTCCCCATAGAGAGATTTCTGCATAGAGTTTCCACGGCAGGCGAGCGACACGGTCTAGCATTTGGATAGTGGCGGGCGCGGCAGGATTC
>CAYFGD010000091.1:0-4913 GCA_964342715.1 uncultured Candidatus Poseidoniales archaeon
GTACCGTCAGCATTGGCGGTTCCGAAGTTGCCTGCCCTCTTGTCAGCGGTCGCGTATGGCCCACATCCGTCGTAGTCTGCGTCTGCGTCATCCGGTCCGTGGTAGAATGCCCATCCCTCGTCCCATGCGTGCTGAGCGTCGTCTGGACCCCAGTTTCCTGCCTCTGCCTTGCTTATGGCGGCATTGAGCTCGTGAATCGCGTATGCGGTCATGACACCGTTCTGGATTCCCTTCTCAGTGGCCTGGTCCCTTACGGTGTCGGACTCGCCGGCGAATGCGCCGGTCCCGTCTATAGCCGCAGACACGAAGTCGTTCCACGAACCGTCGGCACCATAGTATGCGTCGTAGGCGTGGTTCTTACCAGATGCATCTGCGAATCCCATTAGGGTCCTGTAGGATCCATCGGACTTCTCTGCATGCTCTCCGTTCTCGTAGATTTCCTTCACGCCGTCCCAGTCGTATGCTCCTGATAGGTCCTTGATGTCACAGACATCACCCATCAGCATTCGGTGGTTGTCGACGTTGGAGGCGTAATCGTAGCCGCCATCGGAGCCATCTAGCTCAACGCCGTCGTCGTCTCCAGTGCAGCCAGCCAAGGCGCTGCAAAGGAACATCATAGTCATCATTGCTGTTGTCAGTTTTAGGTTCATGTTATCCTCAATTCGGGGGCGGGACAGAAGTTGCTTATGATGTTTAGGGCACCCTAAACTCTGTTTATTCAGGCGATAAGGTCATGGGACTGAGGCTCCCAAGATACCTCATGGAAGCGCATATGCGAGCGACGGTTGCCTCCATCGTAATAGTGCTCTTAATGACATTCACATATATCCCTATTCATGACACTGGAAGCCAACTAAGTGATGATCCAAATAGGATGAATCAGTTAGGTGGAGGCGGAAGTCTGGAGGAGCAATGTGGGTCAATTACCTTCGAGAACATGTTTGAGTATTCAGCGGCAACTTTCGATGTGATAATTGAAGATGGCTGGGAATCTGCGGAAGTAAGGGCTGTTGCTTGGGTGAATCACACTCTGGCCGATGACCTCCGAGTGACGATGGATGAATTCATGGAGCTTATTGACCCGAACAAGGGGGGGGACGAGTGGTTCTCGACCGATGAGAGGGAGTTCTTCCGAGCCCTAGCGAGTCAGTGCATAGAGCACACCCTGACTAGAATTGGACTCAGAGACGGGCCCGCCCATAGGGGAGGCGTTGGAATCGATTGGAAAAACACGAGCTGGGAGGAGGATGGAGTGATGATCGAGGAATTCAACATCGTCCCACCCAGGCACTCCCAGATAAGGGGTTGCTCTTCGTCCATTGGAGGCGATTGCGAGGAGGTCCCAGTTATCCCAGATGGAGACAGGGACTGCGATACGTCAATCCACTCTTCTGACAACGTGGATGAGTGCCGGGTTCAGCTTTGGCTTAATGCAACCATGGCGATACCGGGAGTATCGAACCCCGATAGTTTCACTTTAGCATTCAACGCGTCGAACATGTCAGGGGCACGTCTGGACTTCAAATTCCCAATTGACGAGGGGCTCCGTCTCGACATGTGGGACGAGTGCGAGGGCAGGGACGTAGGCCTCAATGAGTCGACTGCAGGAGGTCATGCCCCAGTCAGGGGCGGTTGCATAGGGGATGGTTCCTCAAGCTTCGAGCTTGTTACCAACGAAGATGAGAGTCTTACACTGAAGCTCAGTCCGAATGGGTGGAGCGAGGACTGGCCCGAGGGTGAAGACCTGTTCTTTGACTTCACGACCCAGCCCGTTCCAGTGGACGACCCGCCAGAATGGACTTCAACTGCGCCGGCGGATGGATCATGGTTCCCTTCCCCTCACCCGGGGCTATCCACATGGGTGGATTGGTCTTCGATCTCTACGTGGTTCACCGATGAGTCTGGAGTTTCCTCATTGGATATCCGATGCACGGCTGACACTTCATTGGAATTAACCGAAGGTAATGATAGGTCTTTTATTGCACTTATTCCATCTAGCGAGGCACAAGAAGTTACGTGCGAAGCCGTCGACTCCGCGATGCAATCATCGGGAAACAGAACTTGGCACCTTGGGGTACCTTTCACGGTTTCAACTAGCTCGGAGAAACTTTCGGACCCCCATCCGATAACCCTGACTCCGAACAGTGAATGGCCAGAGCTAGAAGTGGTTGTCTCACTATTGCAGGAAGGCTCTTCACAGAGCTCTGAAGTTACTTCGCTATCGGGAGAGACGACCATCATGACTCCCAGCTCTGACATGATACCAGGAGTTGTTTTGGTCGCTATCTCAGCCCAGGGCGATGGCTCACACCATATGGAAGGCTCATACGATTTGGGAATTTCCAAGGAGAGTTCGCCTCCTCTTTTATCGATATCGGACTCTAGCTGGGATGGTTCGAAGTGGTCGATGCAGGGGCAATTCAGCGACCCGGATGGAGAGTCTGTCTCATTCACGATGAGGGTTGACGGGTCTGCGGCAGGTTCGGTCAGTGTTTCGGGGAATTCTTGGTCGACCCCCATGATTGATTTCTCCCTTTGGGATGAAGGCACACACGTAGTAGAGGTGGAGGGGTGCGATGTGTCAGACAAATGCTCCGTCATCTCAAAGGTAGTGGATAATTCCGCACTGTTTCAAGAACCGGAGCCGGTTCCAAATGAACCCATAGAAGAAACGGAGGCTTCCCTCCCCTCACCGGGAATTTGGGTTACTGTCGTTTCAGCGTTATCTGCACTCATCTATGGAAGAAGGGGTGACTGAATTTGGCTTTCTCCGGCAGGGTCACAGAGATCTCACACGCAGGAGGCCTGTTGGCCTCATTCGAAGGTAGGTCACCGAATCTCGGTGATACGATTAGAGTCAGCGGGGGCAAGGTTCTCGGAAGGGTCGACAGCGTCATTGGGCCAGTAGATTCCGGGCTAGTTCACATACACCCAATATTCGACGGGGTTGATTCCAAGAGAGCCATAGGTTCGCCTGTTGAAGTAGCGCCCAGGGGCCGTTCAAACGGCCGCAGACATCAGTCCGGAAAAAAAAGAGGAGGCCCAAGAGGGAAGGGTCCAAGACGGGAAGGACAGAGGAGTACGGGCCCCAAGAAATGGGAGCGCAGCAGGAAGACCAGGGGGGGCAATAGGGGGCACAACAAGGGCCGTGGCAGAGGGAGCGGGGCTAGGAAAGGTCACTCAAGAGGTCGTGGGAGAAGATAGCGTGAGGGGTTTTCATGGGGAATCCGGGACATAGGCTGGGCGCCTCAGGAACTAATCTTGAGAACACAATTGAGGGTTTAAGGAGGTCGCTGGATGTTTCATCCGATCCCAAATTCAAGTATTGGGAATTTGACATTAGAGAATCTTCTGATGGGGTTCTTTTCGTTTTCCATGATGACACCATAGACTCTGGCGATTCGAAGTTTGAGACTTCCAGAATGAAATTCGCCAAGATTTTCGAAGCAGGAATGGAGCTTGGAATTCGCATACCGACCTTTAAGGAAGTGATATTGGAACTAGAGGACAGAGAAGAGTCTGTTATGGTGGAGATTAAACATATTCTCACTGACGGTGCTAGAAGAGAAGTGATCGATTCACTCTCGTCCAGGGAAAGGTGGAAAGTTATGGCGACCCCGGAAAGATTCGAGAAGATCTTCCCGCCAGAAACGAGGGAGGAGTGGGAGAAAGCATTCGGAATAGCAGGGGTGGAGTTAGTTAGAGTTGGGAGACACAGAGTCGACTTGTTCAAATCTTCTAAATCGCCGATTAGATGGTTTCTTGCCAGACGTAAATGGTTATTCGGACTTTAGGAACGGTTTACCGTTTTCCTACAGGCCCAATAAATTTTTTTAGGCCACCCTAAATTTTATGTTTGGACTATTGTTCGACGTGGTCATGAAGCGTGCAGAGATTACTGATTGGGCAATGGCGAACAAGGCATTTCTAATGGCCGGGATAGTGGTATCGGCCGCTGTCCTATACCTGATATTCGATGTGAACTATGACCAGTGTGAGGATGATGAAAATTGCATCACAATAGCTTTCCAAGTACAGGACACGTATCTGATTTGGGACAAGAATCCTCAGCACCTTGCTGACAAAATGAGCTCTCTGACGGGAATGGAGGTTGAGATTTATCCAGTTACTAACTCAGGTGGCACCATTGAGGCGATTGACAAAGGAAACGCCGATATCGGATTTGTAGATGGTGCTGCGGCGTGGCTGGCATGGGAGGTTTACGACCTAGACGTTCTCGCAGCAGAATGGAAGTCTGATGGAAGGACTTACTACAATGCTGCTGCTTGGGTGAAGGCTGATTCGGAGATAGCCGCCGCACACCTTGATGATGATCCTGACACAGACCCATTTGCACTAATGGAGGGCAAGAAATCTTGTCACACTGGCTGGCTGAAGAGCGCTGGTATGCTTATACCAATGGGATACCTGATCGGCAATGGCTATGCTGAAGTAGTCGGCGACCCAGAAGAGATTGAGTCCCTGAGGGACACGGTTACCAACTTCTTCCACGAGGACTCCAGTATTCCCGAGGGAGGTACTCAATACTCAGGATACAAGGGAGCGATGAAGTGCATGATGACCGGTCATGGAGATGTTGCATTGACTAAGGATACTGCTTACGGCCTGTATTGTGACGAGAATGATGACGGGATTGCGGATGGCGATGATTGGTGCATGGATCTCGAAGATTTGGTCATGCTTCCTTCATTCGGACAGGCGCCTAGTCACCCAGCTCTTTACAATCCCGACAACATGGATGCCGAGACTATAGTCATAATACAAGACGCGCTGGTCGCGCTTAATGATGATGCTGAGGGGAGAGAGATTCTGAGTGACTTGCTGAACACCGATGGAATGGTGGCCACTAGTGCAGACGAGCACCTAGGTACATATGGAGCGGCGGTTTCGAA
>CAYFGD010000092.1:0-4902 GCA_964342715.1 uncultured Candidatus Poseidoniales archaeon
GCCGCGATGACTAGGCAGTACCTCAGGGAATCAGAGGGAATTAGCGAACCTCGTTCCGATCTAATCAGGGCCATCCTCATTAATGGGGCCGAGGATATTGGCAATCCCGACATTCCAAACGCACTTGAGGGATGGGGGCAACTGGATCTTCAACAGAGTTTGTATCCATCTGGCACTTTCGATGACGGCTCAGATGGGAGCCTGAATTTGTTCTATGACGACTCTAGGCAACTCCTTCCGGGTCACAGTTTTGCCTACACATTTGAGATGTCCAATGATGCCATGGGGGGACTTGACATCACATTGGTGTGGAATGACAGAGAGGGATCAGCAATTGCTAACCAGAGCGCTCCACGTTTGGTCAACGACCTTGACCTCAGGCTCATTGCCCCAAATGGCTCAGTTTACATTGGAAACAGCTTCTCGAACGGATTCAGCATCATGGGGTCCGGGACTGAGGACAGATTGAACAATGTCGAGAGAATTAGATTGCCATCGGGTGATAGCGATATTATCGAAACGTGGACCGTCGAAGTGGGTCATGCCGGTGGTTACCTGCAGGATTTCTCCCTAGTAGTAGCGGCTGCGTTAGTAGAGGTTCAGAAAGCAGATCTCGCGGTATTCGAGGGTTCCCTGACAACATCAGTCGATAGCCCACTCCAGGGCGACACCCTACTAATTGAGGCGGCTTGGGGGAACAGAGCCTCAGCACCAACTGGAAACTATTGGATCGAGATCGAAGATTTGACCACGGGAACAATAATTCACACTTCCAGTAGATCTTCACTTGACGGCGGCGATCTCGACTCCCTCTCATTCCCACATTCGTTCTCCTCTACGGGCGAACACCTGCTCGAGTTAAGATTGGACCCGGATAATGATGTGGAGGAACTAAATGACGAATCTTCTGGTATTGATAACAATAGGATAGTCATCTCAGTTACCGTTTCTCAAATTGGGGTCAGGGTTACCCCGATGATGGAGGATGGTAACTTCCCCCAGACGCCTTCGCAGTTGGAACAGGCGATGACAAGAACCCTCGACCCCCGGACAGGGAGCTCGATATACTTCGATCTTGAGTTAAGGAACGAGGGAACCTCGCCAATTACGGTTAGATTGAGTGTGTCTCCAGTTCAGATTGTTTCAGAGAACGGGATTCTGCAGCAGCCCTCCGACGAGTGGTGGAAGCTACTCAATGAAACCGGCCCCTGGGAACTAGCTCCACTGGGGCAAGATGGGGACAGGATCCTCGTTCAGTTGAACCTGACCGATGTGGATACGGACATCGACAACCCCTCCGGCGCTGTTTACGCGCTGCCTGGAATCTTTGTCACGGACCTAAATCTCTATGACGTTAATGCCCCAACAGTCTCTCACTCGATGAGGCTGGAAGCTGAGGTGGAAAGGGTCGAGGGCTTATACACTATTGCAGCTGGTACCGAGGAGTTGGGAGCAGAACCCGGGGAGTTGGCGATTTTCTCACTCTCTGTGAAGAATACTGGCAACGGCCCCACTCAGTACAGAGTTGTTTGCGAATCCGAAAATCAATGGCCAATTTCAATTGGAAATAGCCAGTCTTCTGATGTAACACTGGATCCCCTAGGGAGGTTGCAGTTCTTGCCAATACCAATTAAGGTAAGGGTGCCCGATTCAGAGAATGGGGAGCCTGCCGCGGGAACTACCGAGGACCTTTCTTGTACAACGACTTCCGTAAATGACCCGGCACTTTCAACCACCGAAGGGGCAACCGTCGAGGTATTCGAGAACACGGATTTCCTAACAGACATTTTTTCCGTCGACCTATCGGGTGAATGGACTCCTTTGGGACCTCTAGCCGTTGCCGATGACAGGGCGGTTTTGAACGGCGACATTATTGCAACAAAACTAGTCGTTACAAATGACGGAAATGTGCCAATTTCTTTCGAGGTCACCGCCTTTTCTTCCCTCAATACTTGGCCAGTACAAATTGTCCACGATGAAGACGAGTCTTTGGAGGGGGTCACATTCACAATTCCTGCCGGTTCTCAGACGACAGTCACAGTCAACACAATAGTCCCTATGACAGCACAGATGGGCGATTCCAACACGATCACCATAAGGACAACCCAGGATGGCGGCCAAACTGTGACAAATGCAACGAAACTAGTGGTTCTGGAGCTCGCCCACTTAGATTTAGTAGGCGATGAGAAGATCTCAGTTGCCCTAGGGACAAGCGGGGTTGCGTCAATTCACGCTCACAACATTGGGAACGTAGAACTCTCTATATCGCTAACAATGGGTACCCTTCCAGACGGATGGTCCGCTGGATTCCTGTCATCCAGAGACTTCCAAATGGGCATGAATCAAGAAGCCACAGTCACTGTCGCCTTGGAGCTACCGGGAAACCTATCTTCGGGTCCTCTGCCAAATACTGTTCCAGTTATTATCGAAGCATCCACTCCCAGTGGGGTATCTCAGTCTTATACAGTATGGATGCAAGTGGAGGTATTACCATCCTCGTGGCTGAAACTAGAATGCGAAAGCACCCTGTTAGAGGGAATCGTAGCAGGTTCAGAGGGGGAGTTCGAAGTAACACTGACCAACTGGGGCAATGTAGACTCCGAATTTACGATAGATATCATTTCCCCAGAGGGTTGGACGGTCTTCATTTACTCTTCACACTCAGGCCCTCTTTCTCCCGGACAGTCAGTCCAAATTACAGTGACAGCAAGTCCCGGTGATTCCACTGAGTTCGGACTCGTCCAACTCTCATTGCATGCAAACTCGACTTCTTCCGACGTGACTTCAACCGATGGCAACCTGGCTTTACAGGTTAGCAAATCTAGAGATTCCGGCTCAGGCATCATACCTTCTTGGGCATATGCAGTAATCTTCCTACTTCTGTTATCATCTACACTAGTAATTGGATTGAGGATGAGGAGATCGTCTTCGGAAGGTTTGAGGCCGGAGGAGGAGCTGATTCCTCCGGGTTCGGCCTTGCTTTCAGGAACACAAACACAGAGAAGGGCTGCAGCGATGGAGACGAGTGTCTCAGGGGAGGTACTTACTGGCACAGTTAGCAATGATGAAATCGAATCTGCGTTGACCTCTTCTTCCCTCCCCTCGCTCGAGATTCCAAAAGCCCCTGACGGAGCACCACCACTTCCACTGGGTGGACTGCCAGAGGGGTGGACCATGGACCAATGGGTTGCTTATGGGCACCTCTGGTGGGAGCAGAATCGTCAGTGACCGTTATCACTGTCAACTGGGTCGGATTCATGTGACTGGCTCAATTGTACTATTCGGACCTCCCGGTGCCGGAAAGGGGACGCAGGCTGGGAGGATATCAGAATTAACAGGAAAGCCGCAGGTTTCTACGGGTGACATGCTTAGGTCTGCTGTAGCCAAGGGGACAGATTTGGGGCATGAGGCCAAGACGTTCATGGAGGCAGGGCTTCTAGTTCCGGACTCCATCATCATTGGATTGATATCTGAGAGGCTAACAAACGATGACGCGGCTAACGGGGTTTTGTTCGACGGATTCCCCCGAACTATTCCACAAGCGGAGGCATTGGCGGAGATAGTCTCAGTCGAAGCCGTCATTTCTATAGAAGTACCCGACGAATCGATAGTGGAAAGGATTGTGGGCAGGAGGATGGATCCGGAAACAGGTGAGATTTACCACATCCATTTCAAGCCACCTCCTGAGGATATTTCGGCTAGGGTCGTCCAGAGGAAGGATGACACTGAAGATACCGTGAGAAGTAGACTGGCTGCCTATCATGAACAGACTGCACCCCTGGCAAAATGGTATTCCGAACAGGGCTTGCTAATCCGAATAGATGGAAACAGGCCAATCGAAGATGTGGGGAATTCAATAGCTTCAATGTTGTGAGGGATAATCATTTCTAGAGGAAAGAAATTTCACTCCCGTTCTTCTAGAAAGGGGAGGAAGTCGGACGCGGCCGAAGCAATAGCGGAACTCTCCAAAACCCTGTCTTCTCATATAGAAGACAAGCGAATTGCCGACGCCGCTGCTAGGGATATTATCAGAGTAGGAAGGAGGCATGGAACGAGGGCTGCTCCAGAAATTTCCAGGATGATTTGCAGGAAATGTTTGAGCGCGCTTTCCCCGGGCAATAACTCGAGAATCAGAATAGAATCAAAGCAAGTCGTCTCTACCTGTGATGAATGCGGAAATGTGACGAGAAGGAGTCCGGGGGATTAGAATGGAAGCAATACCAAACAGGATCCTCAGGGAATCATCCGACCCCTCCCTGAGGGTCACAGTCAGAGTTGGCAAATCCGGCCCCACCGATGCAATTATTGTCGAATTGAAGAATCAGTTGGAAACCCGTGAGCTTGTCAAACTTAAGGCGAACAGGGGAATCGTAGGAAGCTCCGGTGAGAGGGCCGAGCTTTTCTCCTCCATAGCCACTGAGACCGAATCGAGGTTAGTTTTCCAAAGAGGAAATGTAGCGGTCTTTTGGTCAGGAAGATAGTGTTCGAAACCCTCCTTAGTGGAATCTCTCAAATCGTGAAATATTTAGGTTGTTCACAGGTCGGCTAACCATGGTAAGCCAGGAACAGGTAGTTTTGGGAATCTTCATACTCTCGTTTGTATTGATTCTTTCTGAAGTCGTACATAGGACAATAGCTGCATGGTTCGGCTCTGTACTGATGCTAATTTATGGCCATTGGACAGGAGTTTTCCACCTCCATGAGGAGTACAACTCAGCCGGTCAGTTGATCGATACTTACACACTTGAGCATACCATGTTGGGATGGATTGAGTGGGAAGTTATTGGCCTGTTACTGGGGATGATGATTTTCGCCTCAATCCTGGAGATATGCGGATTCTTCGAGTACGTTGCTATCAAGGCTTCCAAGATGAGCAAGGGCGACCCTTGGAGGTTGATTGTC
>CAYFGD010000093.1:0-4899 GCA_964342715.1 uncultured Candidatus Poseidoniales archaeon
CCTCCTTCTTTTCGAACCCCTCCCTCGACGCTCAATTGTCCTCCCGCCACATTCGACGGCCACATGCGGGTCGGGGCGATTATGGCACCTGATGTGAGGCGACTCTTTCCCACAATCCTCACAGATTCTAGGTCCTAGCTGGACTCTGAGATTGCCCTTAGCCGAAGCATGCCCAAGGAGCCTCTGGGGCCCCCCATTTTCCGCTATTGGGTAGAGAGCGTGAACCAGCGGTTTCATTTCCCTGACACCTGACTTCTCAGGTCTGCCCATCCTTGCTCCAACCCTGCATGGAACAGAATTCTCCCATCTCATCTGGGAAAGATTCCGAACCAGCCACAGGCTCCTTTCAACCTCGTGGTCATCAAGGAGGACTCTGGAATTTCTTAGCGCCGCAGAGTCCCTAGGACCCCGATCCACGATCTTCTCCTCTGCTTCATCCCCAATGGCTTCAGTTTCCAAAGTGTCCTTCCCCGACTGCATCGCGGCAGTAGTGGCTTCCAGCCTCGCCACCGCACGCCTGGACTCCAACACCTCTAGCCTTTCTTCCTCTTCCTCGATGATCTCGTTCGACTCCTTAATTCTTTGAATCCTACTATTTATGTGGGGCTCAGATTCAACTACACGGACAATCTCTCCCCCCATGCACTCTAGACCTAGGCCATCAAGAAGACTCTCCCAATTCTTTGGAATTATTATGTCACTCCCATCATGAACATGTTGCACGCCCAATGTCATCAGAGATGACTTGGTCACCCCATGCATTCGGACGGACGTCCATCTAGGCCACTTCTCATGCTCCCCTTCTTCGATGCCCAAATCTCCAATATCCCCATCCGCTTTCCAATTCTCTGCTGCACCCCTAATCCTCAGACCTTCACTCCCTACTTCTGAATTAATCAACGCCTCGATAAGAGGAGAAGTAAACGAAATTGGCAAATCGGCCCACCAGAGATTCCATGGAGGAGGAACAGCAGTTCCGAAATCCCCACAAACCATTCTGCATTGTTCCCATGTGAGTTCTATATCCCTAAGGAAAACATACCAATCCCTACGTCTCCACTTCCTATCTATTTCGTTTTCGCCGCCCCTATTTATCGCTCCGTTGAATGGAATTCCGGGTGGTAGATCGCTCCTCTCGTAACCGAGTATTTCTGCAAATCTCTGAACTTTGTCTGGATGGTCAATCGAATCTACGAGTTCTGCAGCCCACCAATCTCTGTTATATGCCGAGGGAACAAGGTCCTTGTTGTTCTCCAGGAATTCCCCTAACCCCATCAGAATCTCCCCGTTGTCCCAAATAGAGACAATTTTGTCCTTTATCGAACCCCATTCGGCCAATGAAGAAACCATTCGGTATTCGCCACTTGTCATCAGAACGGTTGGCCCGTCTATCTCTACGCAAGGGGTCACAGCACAGGCCTTCCCAGGCCTTTCTATCTTCATCTGAGTCCCTACTGAAATGAAACCCCCTGCCGCTTCCATGGAAATTGGATTCATGCCAGCAGCGGCTAGTCCGGTAGCGCGGCTACGTCCGTACCTAAGCCGGAACCCGCCCGGCTCGCCCGGCTCGCCGAAAATGGGCCTCCCCGCGATAACATCATCCATATAGCGAGAAATTTTCGGTATTGTGCGACTCTTGAAGTCACTAGTTTTGTCTTCTAAAGGCTTCCCCTTCTCTGCAAACTGTGAGATGAAATCCCAACCAGGGATCCTCATTCTCTCTGTATGCTTAACGATCTTTGGGGCCTTCAGGCACAGCCCTTCTCCAATAACCAACATGACACCGCCCCTGACACGCGTCCTGAAAGATCCGTTTTCGTTCTGGATATTCCGAACTTCCTTGTAACCTGCGCACTCCTGCTTCTCTGTCTCCTCGCCATTTACCATAACTGGACACGCCCTTACTATGGTCTCAATTTCCTCTGGGGGAGGCTTGTACTGTAGTCCCACCCTGTACAGACCGAATTCTTCCTTCACCCTCTCAACCTCAGGTGTCGATGGAACATACCTTCCTATTCCAAGCTCCCTCCTGATCATGTCCCCTATCAGTACACACAGGGCCTGAGCAGTACCCCCAGCAGCCCTAATAGGCCCGCAGAAGTCGATAGAAAGGAATTCAGTCCCGTCGCCGTTGTTCAGTATTCGGACCGCGCCAATCCCATCCAGAGGAGCAACGAGAACAGCCTCCGTTAGCACCGCTAGGCCAACTCTCAAACCACAATCTATTGCGTCTCTAAGGTCACCATCCCTAACATGCATCTTCTTTGCGACATCAACTGCGATCTGGATGGAAGCGCTTTCTCTGTCTGTGGACCCCAGTAGTTCTCGAAGCTCTTCCTCAATCTTCAGTCCCTTGAGGTACTCCTCTAGTAGCTTCTCGGTCCTACTAGCTAGATCAGCGGCTCTAGGGATCTCGACGTCCCTGCTAAAATCAAGCCCTCTGGACTTCGCCTCAGAAGCCAGTACGTACTCCGCCTCCGCCCTCTCATCGAGCCACTTCTGATAGGCGGCAATTTCTCCGCTCAGACGATCTGAGTCATAGGTGGCCTGCACTACATTTTCTCCGCTCATCACCATACGCTCCGCTGCGAACATCTCCTTACCGGAGTAGACCGTCCAAGAACATTGACCGTAATCTCGGCCCTTTGGGCCGTTTACCTTTGCGAACCTTCATGCGACCCTGTTGCCCCGGAGAGGGGGAAGAAGATGCAGTCCATCAGCGCAGAGGAGGCGAAGAACCGCCTAATCGACAGAGTAAGGGAACTAGCGTATCTACATTCGCCGGACGAACTCTTCACTCTCGCCAGCGGTCGAAAGAGCCCCCATTTCTTCGACATGAAGCCGGTAATGATGGACCCCGATAGCGCACACCTCCTTGGTGTTCTTATCCATGACCAGTTAAGCCTCCTAGGAGGTGTCGATGCAGTTGGGGGTCTTGAGCTAGGAGCCGTCCCTCTTACTGCAATCGCAATTGCCAAGGCAGGCAGGGGATCCGATCTCAGGGGATTCATGGTTCGCAAGGAGCCCAAGGGAAGAGGCGGCCGCAAGACTGGGAACCCGCCGGGAATAGAGGGTGCCACGATCAAGCCCGGTGACCGTGTCGTGCTATTGGAGGACGTAACCACCACAGGAGGATCCGCTCTGAAGGCCGCGCAGATGCTGATTGAGATGGGATGCGACGTCGCGGCTTGCATTACTATCTTAGACAGGCAGGAGGGCGGAGCCGACGCCTTCAGTGATGCCGGAATAGACCTCAGGCCGCTTATCCTAAGGTCCGACGTGGCGGGTGGTTGAATGGGCCTGCACGTTATCGACCCCGACGGCAACCCCTATCACCCAGACAACTTGGAGAGGAAGGAGTACGTTGGCGCTTCGGCGTACTTCGACCTAGACCTCAGGGCAGGGGTCATAATGGATGTAGATCACTTTCCTGAGATGAGGAAACCGTCATACAAGATACAAGTCGACTTCGGCCCCATCATTGGAAAGATGTGGAGCTCCGCCCAGATAACCAACTATCCGCGCCATGAGTTGGTTGGAAGGACGGTGGTAGGCGCAGTAAACCTCGGCGACAAGACACTGCCAACAGGATTCGTGTCGCAGTTTCTGGTTCTCGGAGCACTGGACCCAGACGGAACAGTGAGGCTCCTCGAGCTTCCAGACGGAGTCCTCCCCGGATCAATGGTTGCTTAGTGGTTACTTGTGTCTCCAGCAAAGGGGGCCGCCCCTGAAAGAGACGGCCCTACACTTCTTTCCTGAAACCTCATCGACGTGGGTGCAGTAATGAGTTTTCAGATCGGGCCTCCTGTCTGTTTCTATGTCCGGCTTAGCCTGTGAGCCCGTTGAATCAGAATCCATTACAGAGGAACTCTTCTTGATGCTGTCCATCTCGCCCTTGTCAAACCAAAAAGACCCGCAGTCGACGCATCCATCTAGAATTAGCGATTTTAGTTTGCCCGCACCGGCCCCGGCCTCCTTCGTCGCCTCATATGCTACGGCTCCAACTATCAAAACCAACGCGAATACCAGAACTATCGGATGGTCGACTGGACCCGCGATAACATCACCAACACCGAGGCCACCACCACTCCTCTCGGGTTGCACGTAGCCCACTTCGATCTCGACCATCTTGCCCTCGCAGGTAGGGCAATCTAGGTCGCACGGACTTCCTTGCATGAGCAACTCTTCGAGGACTCCGACCTTGTCCGTCGTATCCTTGAGGATAGTGCCGATGTTCTTGGCGTCAAGCAACGTTCCCTTGCACTTGCGGCATTCGAAATAGCCCCTATCTTTGCTTATGTGATATGACAGAATTCCACATCCTCGGGGGCATTCTAGCTTCTCAAGATCTGCCACCTGCCTTCTATGGAGCCTGCAGAACAACTCGCCTCTGATGGCATTACGTTTGCACGGCGACCCGCCATTCTTCTTGCCTATGCATTCCATGATCCTGGAATCCTGGTCTTGGTGTTTCCAGCAATACTCAGATCCGAACTTTACATGCTTCCCACACTCGGGTGCCCCCGTTCTGTCCTCGTCGATCCCCCTGCAGCGACCCATCAATACGTGAAGTCCTCTGCACTATCATTATTCTTTTTACGGCAGTTACACTATTGGACTGCTTGACACACCGCTACCACCATGTCCACCATAGTTAGGATGACGACAAGCGCAGGACCAATAGATATCGAACTCTTCACCGAAGATTGCCCAGAGACTACAGGAAACTTCCTCCGGCTCGTAGACGACGGCTTCTATGACGGACTGCACTTCCACAGAGTCATCAAGAATTTCATGATTCAAGGGGGCTGCCCTCACTCTAGAGACCCTCACAATGGAAGAGCTGGAACCGGAGGTCCCGGCTGGAAGATTCCATGTGAGGCCTCAGCACTGGCCAAG
>CAYFGD010000094.1:0-4797 GCA_964342715.1 uncultured Candidatus Poseidoniales archaeon
AAGGGGCCGGACTTAAGCTCCGGTGCAAAGTGCTTCGCAGGTTCGAATCCTGCCCTCTGCACCAATCATCTGATGCGCGTCATAGAACAACCTAACTCGCCATCAATTCCAACAACATCTAGCTTCTTCAGTGATACCGTGGCGGCAACTATTTCCCCTGGTGACATAATCTCATCCAGCAACTCGGAGGCTAGGGTCTCCATCAGGGCACTTCTCTTTCTGGAGGCGACCCTGTCGATTGAGGAAGAAAGAAACTCGTAATCGAGAACCATATCTATCTGGTCCTCCTTTGGTTTGGAGGCGCCCTCAATTATCACGTATAGATCGAAGCTTATCCTCTGAGGGCTCCCTATCTCGTGCTCATGGACCCCAATGTCAATCTCTCTGACGGAGTTTTCCAGGAAGAGAGTGGTGATCTCTTTCGACCTCGACCCAACTATCTCTCTGAGCGCCTCGATATGTGAGCCCAATCTATCCCTCCGTTTCGAAAAATACGTCCCTCTTCCTGGATAGAAACCTCTCTCCCGAGTCTACGAAAATAGTCTGTCCCGTGATGGACCTTGAACCCATAAGGAACACAACAGCATCGGCTATGTCCCCCGGACTCGGGCCGAATCCCAGTGGGGATTCTGATTGTGCCCTTGAGAAGCCCTCCTGAGTCTGTTCAGAACTTGGTAATGTGTGTCCCGGTGCCACAGCGTTGACTCTTACTTTCGGCGCTAGGCCTCTGGCCAGGGATTCGGTTACTCCCAACATTGCGAACCTTGAAGCGGTATACGAAAGATGGTCGGGATTGGGCTGAGCGACCTTCTGATCGAGTATGTTTACTACGCATGCATTTTTCCCATCGGGAAGTCTTCTGACTAATTCCCCGATTAGCAATATTGGAGAGAGGGCGTTTACTTCCATGTGGTCTGACCAAGATTCTTTCGAGACAGTGGATATGTCGTCATGGGAAAACATGGATGCGTTGTTTACTAATCCAACGACTGGGCCCAATGAATTCTCGGCAATAGAGATTATCTCAGACGCTGTCTTGGGTCTTGACAGATCACACTGTATGTGAGTAGCTTCTCCCCCGAAGGATTGTATCTCTGAGACTAGATCTTTTGCGTCACTTTCGGAGGAAAAATAGTGGACTGCTACTGAGAATCCGTTCCGGGCTAGCGCCAAAGAGATGTGTCTCCCTATCCTTGCCGCTCCGCCAGTCACAACCACGGTGCCACCATGCATGACGCCCCGGAGAAACACACCCCTATTACGGGTTGTTCTTGACGGGCTCAAGGAGGCTCTCATGAGAATGGTTAATTTCGTACCTCTATCCGAAGGAACCGATGGCCACTCGCCTGCCCGTAGTCAGGGATGCCGCAGACAGCGCAATGGGATGCGGCGCGTCTCCCCCGGGAGAAGGGAAAACTAGGCAATCCAGGGAGAGAAAGAGGCTCCCAAAGTGGTTCAAGACATCACTCCCAGTTGGCATATCCCAAGAAAGGTACAACGAGACAAAAACTCAGGTAGTCGAGAATGGCCTGAATACGGTTTGTGAAGAGGCTAGATGCCCCAATGTTCACGACTGTTGGGGCAGGGGTACTGCGACATTCATGATTGCCGGAGATATTTGTACCCGTGGTTGCAGATTCTGTGCTATTGACACGGCTAAGAATCCACCTCCCCTTGACCCTTCAGAGCCAGAGTCTCTGGCTGATGCAGTAAGTAGAATGGGGTTGAGTCACGCGGTTATCACCGTTGTGAACAGGGATGACCTGCCCGATGGAGGGGCGGAACATTACGCGGAATGCATCAAAGCCATCCATGGGCGATCTCCTGAAGTTGGGCTGGAGTTGCTTTGTTCGGACCTAGATGGTAACTTGGATTCTCTTGCCACCCTGCTGGAAGATCTGCCTCTGAAGGTCTTCGCCCACAATGTTGAGTGTGTGCCTAGGCTGGATTCGATTGTTAGAGACCCCAGAGCGTCATTCGAACAATCCATTTCCATCCTCAGAGAAGCCAAGAAGGTTAGGCCTGACATCCTGACAAAGAGCAGTATAATGGTCGGCCTTGGCGAGACGGACGAAGAGATTTCAGAAGCGATGATGAGGCTACATTCTGCGGGCGTGGACATGATTACCCTCGGCCAGTACCTTCAGCCAGGTGACAGGCACCTACGGGTAGATAGGTTTCCCGAGCCTTCTAAGTTCGCGAAATGGGACAATGAAGCGAGAGAGATAGGTTTCAGTGCTGTTGCCAGTGGCCCACTGGTAAGGTCAAGCTACAGAGCTGGGCTGCTTTGGGAAGAAGCGAAAGGTGGAGAGCCCGTAGTAACGAGAGAGTCGACTGGCTCCGCTGTAAGCTTCCTGACTACAAAACAGATTAGTCAAACCCAAACAATATGAGCAAGGAGCGAGTGACTAGAGCATGGCCGGAGAGAGTTCTGACATACCCCTTCACATACCGGATGCGCCCCATAGGCCGGGGGAAGAAGCAGAATTTGCCGACTGGCCTTGGAAGCCGGAGGACCTCGAAATGCTCGAGATCGATTGCTCGGCTGAAGATTCATCCGGTCATGCAACGGGCCTAGTCAGAGTTTTGGGTGACGACAACAGTGCCAGTGGAAAGTGGAACCCAGAACTCTCTGCAGAAGCGCTGAGACTGGGCCTTGAGCATATGCTCAGACTTCGTATTTTCGATGACAGGATGATGAAAATGCAACGTACTGGTAAGCTCTCGTTCTACATGAGGTCGTTTGGCGAGGAGGCAGTGGCAATTGCCCAAACAATGGCCCTAGAAAGTCAAGATTGGCTGTTTCCAACGTATCGGCAACCCGGCGCACAATTCGTCAGGGGCCGTGACATGGTGAGCATGATTTGCCATTGTATTGGCAATGAGAAGGATAACGTGAAGGGGAGGCAAATGCCTGTCCACTATACCTACAAGGAAGGAAGATTCATCTCTGTATCAAGCCCTGTTGGGACACAGTTCAGCCAAGCGGTCGGAGTTGCACTGGCCTCTATGTACAAAGAGCTCGACGAGGTCACAATTACATGGATCGGTGACGGGGCCAGTGCAGAGGGTGACTATCACTACGCATTGAATTTTGCCAGTATCTTCAAAGCGCCCGTAATTCTAAACATTGTAAACAATCAATGGGCGATTTCAACCCATAGTAACTTCGCCAGTGGTTTGCAAAATTTTGCCATCAGGGGCCTACCTTACGGAATACCGAGCATCAGAGTAGATGGGAATGACTTCCTAGCACTATTTTCGGTAACTAGATGGGCCAGAGAAAGGGCGTCAAAGGGAATAGGTCCGACCCACATAGAGGTCCTAACCTACCGAGCAGGAGCACACAGCAGCAGTGACGATCCATCTAGGTACAGACCCCAGGACGAAAACGAACATTGGCCGGGTGGAGACCCCATAGAGAGGCTGAAGGCCCACCTCATTAGCATAGGCGAGTGGACCGAGAAAGATCACTTGGAGTTATCTGAAAAACTAGACTCAGAGGTTATGAGTGCTTACAAAGAGGCAGTGAAATTTGGCGATCTCGCAAATGGCCCTTACCCCTCGTCAGACGCCATCTTCACTGAAGTTTACGAGAGTCCCCCATGGCACCTAATGGAACAATGGGACGAGATGAAGAAGTGGAGGGACGAGTAATGCCCAACATGAATATGGTTGAGTCGGTTAACAACGCTCTTGATACCATGCTTTCAAAGGACGAGGATGTGATAATTTTCGGAGAGGACGTGGGGTACTTCGGAGGAGTATTCAGGACTTCTGACGGGCTTCAAGAGAAGTTCGGCAAGCATCGTGTTTTCGACTCTCCTCTCTCAGAAGGGGGGATTGCGGCTACTGCCTTTGGCATGGGAATCAACGGCCTACGCCCCGTTGTGGAAATTCAGTTTGCGGACTACATCTTCCCCGCCTATGATCAGATTGTGAACGAGATGGCAAAGGTCAGGCACAGGTCGGGCGGGGAGTTTTGGTGTCCAGTCACCATTAGGACCCCCGCAGGAGGGGGGATTAGAGGCGGGCATCACCACTCACAGTCACCAGAATCTCAATTCACCCACACTCCGGGACTCAAGGTCGTCTATTGCTCAACACCGTACAATGCTAAGGGGCTCCTAATCAGTGCAATTGAGGATAATGATCCTGTAATTTTCTTTGAGCCGAAGAGATGCTATAGAGGACCGTTCTACGGTGACCCGCACAATGTTCCAACATGGAGTGGGCATTCGGAGGCCGAGGTTCCTGAGTCTCACTATTCGATCCCACTCGGAGAAGCGCGTCTAGCTCTCGAGGGTGAGGATTGTACGGTCATTGCGTGGGGCGCCATGGTGCACGTTTGCGAACAGGCGATCAAGGATAGTGGTATTTCCTGTGATCTAATTGACCTACAAACACTAGTTCCATGGGATAAAGAAGCGATTGAGAAGTCGATAACAAAGACCGGTCGTTGTGTAATTGTCCATGAAGCTCCGAAAACCAGCGGTTTTGGGGCAGAAATGGCTGCTTCCATACAAGAAAGATATTTCTGGAGCCTTGAGTCACCAATAGAAAGAGTGACAGGATGGGACACACCATTCCCCCATACTACTGAATGGGATTACATGCCCGGACCCGACAGGATAGCCGCGGCGATCGCGAGGACACAGGAGGAATGAGCATGGGAAACTACGAATTCAAGCTCCCTGATATTGGAGAGGGGGTTGTCGAAGGTGAAGTGGTAACCTGGCATGTTTCCGTGGGCGACAAGGTATCCGAAGATGACCCTCTCGTGGATGTTATGACAGA
>CAYFGD010000095.1:0-4690 GCA_964342715.1 uncultured Candidatus Poseidoniales archaeon
CTCGCACCTTACACCAGGATCTATGACTCCCATTTTGGGGTCCATGAGTCCCTGCTTATACGGATGGCCGTCGTCTTTGTATGTGTCAGCGGTTTTGACTTCCACTGAGGACATCTTCCTAATTTCATTAGGATCCATCAGTGTGAACTTAATCGCCTCTATCCTCTTTGGGATCTTTGCTGCATTTCTGGCACTCATCTTCGGTCCTCCAGTTCAAGTCTCATAGCGACTCCAAGACTCTTCATTTCGTCTAGGAGTAGTTTGAATGCGTATGATGTCTGCACAGAATGCACATCGGCCCTGTCCCCACATGAGGGACATACCGTGGTTCTCCTCTTCCAATCATAGTAGGCGATGTGACCGCACCTAGGGGTGTTGCAAACCATTAGGGGCCAACCGTCTGATTCATCCAAAAGCCTGTCTTTGATCACCATTGATGCACCATGGGAAATGAGGCAGTCTCTTTCCATTTCACCGAATCTTAGGCCTCCTTGCCTCGCCCTACCCTCGGTGGGTTGCCTCGTCAGGATCTGTACTCTCCCCCTGCTCCTGGCGTGTAGCTTGCTGCTGACTAAGTGGTGTAGCCTCTGGTAGTAGATCACTCCAACGAAAACATCTACGGGATATTCTTCGCCGGTCTCTCCGCTGATCATGTTCTCCCTACCGGTGTGGTTGAATCCATTTCTGAGCAATCCTGACCTCAGAGACTCTTCCTTCTCCCCGGTAAAGGCGGTCCCATCAATTCTCCTTGCCTCCATGGCGCCGACCTTGCCACCTATCATCTCAAGAACGTGAGCGACGGTCATGCGAGAAGGGATAGCATGTGGGTTGATTATTAGGTCTGGAACTACACCATCGGATGTGAAAGGCATATCGCTTTCATCTACGATTCTGCCAATTATTCCCTTCTGCCCGTGCCTGCTTGCGAATTTGTCTCCCAACTCTGGAATCTTATTCGTCCTGAGGGTGATCCTGACCAGCCTTCCGGAGTCGAGCGATTCGGTGACGAAAACATTGTCGACCCATCCATGCTCTCCGTGACGAACCATCATTGATGACTCTCTCCTTTCCTGCGCTTGGAGGAATGCGCCGTGAGCTTCCTCAAGGAACCTCGGTGGGCTAGTCTTGCCAACTAGAACTGCTGCGTCTGAGCCCCCACTCGTGAGGAACTCTTCGGGAACGGGAAGGCCGTCCCTCTCTAAGTGCGAGTAACTATCGAAGGCCTTCATTCCCTTGATCTCATCGAGTCCGGTCCCAGGGACCTCTATCCTTTCTTCCTGCCCTCCAGGAAATCTGCGATTCTCAGCATTGTATGTTCGAATGAAGGTAGATCTTCCTAATGCCCTCTCGATAGAGGCCTTGTTCATCACAACAGCATCCTGCATATTGTAGCCGTGGTGGCTCATGATCGCGACCACTAGGTTCTGGCCGCCTGGCCTGCTGTTGAAGTTGGTAGTGTCCATTGCTCGGGTCCCAACTAGAGACTTCTGAGGATAGTGCATAACATGCGCTCTTGTGTCGGGCCTCAGCCGGTAGTTTGCGCTTGGGAGGCCGAGGCTCTGCTTGACCATCGCAGTACCGCCTGTGACCCTTGGGGTGGAGTTGTGCTCGGGATATGGAACGAGAGCAGCGCAAACACCTAGGATTAGTTGTGGATCTATTTCCACATGTGTGTAAACTAGCACCGTGTTGCCCTTCTTCTCCTTCTTCCTGAGGTCATCGATGTCTGCTTGATGATAATTGAGTGGAACTGAGAACTTCTCGGTCACAGTAGAGCCGTCGGGCATTTTCACATCGACAGAGAGCCTGGCCTTGGAAATCTCCTCGTCGCCAAGATTCAGCCACTTGACCATCGAGGGATCAATTGGGCGTTTGTTCTTAGGGGAAACATCAGGAAGGTCGAATGGCCTTGGGGCTATCAGGAGGTCTTCCTCCTCTTCAGCGTCGACCCATTCTATAACTCCAGAAGATACCAAATCTGAGAAGTTTATTTCTCCTGAGGCGAGTCCCTCTAAGTGGAACTTGGATAGTGTCAAAGTGCCATCCTCAAGCACTAGAAGAGGCCTCATTATCCTGCCCCTATCTGTGTTGATGTAGACGTCCCTGTTTTCCGTATCATGTCTGATGCTGACCTCGGGCCTTATCCTTCCTGAACGACGACGACGCTTGAACTGGGAAACAAGCTTGTTCGGCCTCTTATGGAGTCCGAATATGTCTCCGTTAACGTGGATTCTGGAACCATCCGCCCAACCCTCGGGACTGGGGTCTACTCCTGCCTCGACCAGTAGCTCCTTGACGTCTTCCTCGGCTACCTCCTCTGAGACATCTATCATCTGGGATGCGTTCTTTACGAGGCCGCAGTTTTGGCCCTCGGGGGTTTCGTTGGGGCATAGTCTTCCCCAGTGAGTGGGATGGAGATCTCGTGCCTCGAAGTGGGGTTGGCTCCTGACGAGTGGGCTTGTCACCCTACGCATGTGAGAAAGAGAAGCTAGATACGTAGTCCTGTCAAGGAGTTGGCTGACTCCGGACCTTCCACCTACCCAGTTGCCGGTAGCGAGTGCGTGCATGATCTTAGATGTGAGGACATCAGGCCTCAGGCAGGAGTTGATTTTGAGCTCTCTCTTCCTGTTGTGGTGCCTTTCGAGTTGGTACTTGAGGTCCCTCGCAAGGCCTTGAACGCCGACCCTGAACAAATCCTCCATTAGGTCCCCTGCTAGGCGTACTCTCTTGTTGGCGTAGTGGTCCTTGTCATTTGGATCCCTGTTAGTGATTGCCATCTCGAGAACCTGACGTACTATCCTGCCTAGGAAAATCGCCTTCTTTGTCCTGACCTCATCGTCAGAGCCTAGGTGTGGAAGAAGTTCCTTGTCGAGTAGGTTCTGGATGCGTGACTCCCTATACTCCTTCTGCTGGCCGGCGGCAAATTTCTTCTCCAGCCACGCCATTGCCTCCTCGGTGTTGTCGACACCGTATTCGGGGTTGTCTTTGACATCATTTAGGTTGGCAACGGTGTATTTCATTGCCTCTACTGGACCAGCTATTGCTGAGAATATGTCCCTATCATTCTCCATTCCCAGGGCCCTCATCAGAAGAACCACTGGAATTGCTGTTGTCCCCGCACTTGGGATCTTTACCATCAGCATACCGTCTCTCCTCTTCTCGACATTGATCGGTTTCCTTACACCGTCCTTCTGCGAGAATATCTTGGCAACTTCCGTCTCATGTGCGTACTTCTTATTCTTCTCCACGGTGACTCGGTTAGGAGCTAGGTCCTCCATGGAAATTAGGACCCTCTCTGTTCCGTTGATAATGAAGTATCCACCTGGGTCTAGTGGATCCTCGCCGGCCTTCCTCAGAAGCTTCTTCAGAGTGTCAGCATCCTCTGGAATGGTAGTTGGCGATAGTTTTCTTGACTTCTCCTGAGTCCCCGCGATGTGATCCGGATGAAGATTGCATCTAGCTGAACGGACCATGATTGGCAGATTTCCTATGTGGACTCCTTCCTCCTCAATAAAGCCAAGGTCGGCGCCATCAGTTGTGGGTAGGTCGTCCCTGTAGATTCTGAAATCCATATAGATGGGGGAGAAATATGTTAGCTTCCTTAATCTGCACTCCAGAGGAGTTGCTGGATGTTCTGCACCGTTTGCCTCTCTGACCGTGGGTGCTCCAAGCCTGATTCCTTTCATCCTGATGAATATCTCCTTGTCAAGAACGTCGAGCTTGATCATTCCTCCAGCTTCTTCCCCTCCTGGGACCTCTGTCAGAGGATCGTCGCTGCCTATCCTAATTCCTCTGACAATCTTCTCCATCCTGCTGGTCCTTCCGTCTCCGGGGACGCAGTCGTTGTAGGATGCCAGTTGGTGGTTAACCATGCTTCTATGCGCGAAATAACTCTCTACTATTTCCTTCACCTAATTCACCTCAGTTACTCTCGACAATTAGTCTGTAAGCGGTGCTGGCACCCGCTGACCTGCTGTATCTTACTACCTTGACAACCCTGTTCCTCAGCCAACCGGCAGGATAGTCATCTTCCCTTGTACCTTCCTCGATCTCCTTCCGCCTCTTTTCTTCCTCAATTTCCTTGATGGCCTGAACGGCTGGGTCAGTGATTAGGATCTTCGGAAGGAGTTCCCTAGCTAGACGAGTGTTGCCATGGCTGTCTTTCTCCAACATACCCCATGGGGAGAGCACGGCCTCTTCGTCCTCTTCGGGAACTAAGTCATGATGAGGGACAAGTTGGTGGTTTAGGACATTGAATCTGTCGTCACCCATGGGAATGTCTTCATCGAGAAGAGCGCTTCTAGAAATGGTGACCCTTCCGGTTCTGCTCCTTCTCCTGGATGCAGCTTGCTCCCTGATTATTCCCATTATGTTGTCAATTTCAGATGAGCCTGTGTCTAGGTCCGTCTTCTTGGCGACCTCTTCGACGGTCATCCTCTTGATGGCGTCCATATTTGCATCATCAGCAAGTTTGTGCGCGTGCTCCTCGGAGACGCCCAGTTCTATCAGTCTCTTTTTCGTCGAGCTTTTGACCGCCAATCGCATTCCCCCTGGCCAACAAAATCAGGGGCCAGTGCTTCGTTCAGGAGAGGGCCCGGGGGGATTCGAACCCCCGGCCACCGGGTTAAAAGCCCGGTGCTCTACCTGACTAAGCTACAGGCCCATGGCTGATGCTGGGCTATTGGCGGAC
>CAYFGD010000096.1:0-4641 GCA_964342715.1 uncultured Candidatus Poseidoniales archaeon
TAGTATCCAGGAGAAGCACCATCGCACTTATCCTGACCAGGGAGGGGCTGATAGGTCCCGGGGGAGCAAGGCGTCTGGTCGGTTGATGCACTCGAAGGCACGTAGTTGCCGGGCGAGGCGTTCAGGCATGTCGACTGGCCGGTGCTTGGCTGATAGGTCCCGGGGGAGCAAGGCGTCTGAATCGTGGAGTTGTAGTAGCTAACGTAGTAACCCGCGTCAGCATTGATGCAGGATGTTGAGCCATTTGATGGCTGGTATGTTCCAGGAGAGCAAGGCGTCTGGGAGCTGGAGGCGTTGGATGGAACGTAGTACCCCGCGTCAGCATTGATGCATGATGTCTGGCCGGTCGAGTTCTGATACGTTCCTGCAGGGCATGCAGTCTGACTGCTTGACCCATTGGATGGAACGTAGTATCCTGCCGAGGCTGGGGTCTGTGTCGATGCGCCGCTGGATGGCACATAATTCCCTGCGGATGCCTGAACGCATGAGGTCTGGCCGTACATTGGCTGGTATGTACCTGGTTCGCACTGTGTCTGAGAAGTGGACCCACTTGATGACACGTAGTTTCCGGCCGAGGCCTCGATGCAGCTGGATTGCCTTGTCCCAGGCTGGTATGTACCTGGATTGCATTCGTATTGTCTGACCCCAATTTCGACTGCGATCTGGAATGTGGAGTTTCCTATCAGGGATCCATCGTCGGTCGAGAAAAGCCATAGGACCATGGTGTATGAACCACTCCCCCAAGCTCTGTTCACATGGATGAATGCCATGGAGTCGCCGGAGAAGCCGGTTCCGTTTGTGGAAACGGTGTCCAGGCCAGAGGTAGTGTTGCTTGAGCTGGAGTCCATGAGAGATAGCGAGGAGTTGTATATCGAGAGATCGAAGTTTGCACCGTTCGGGCTAGTAAGGCCCAGAGAGAAACCACTGTTTCTCGGGACATCTATAGCGAACATATCTCCATGGTCAGCAGGGCTCTGGCCCGCGTTAAGTTCGCCGAAATATGTGGCACTTCTATCCGACAGATTTACTCGCGGGTAGGTGCTGTTTGAGAAATCTGGAGCGTCGCCGTAAACCTGGTTGGTCCAGTTACCAGGGGAAGTATCTGTGCATGTGATCTGCCCTATCCCTCCCTGGTAGGTTCCTGATCCACACTGGGTTTGGGCTTGGGATGCGGGACTTGAGACGTAATATCCTGCGGATGCAAGGTGGCATGCTGATTGGCCGGCCTCCGGTTGATATGAACCAGAGATGCACTCGTTGTAGAATAGTGACCCGTAAACTGAGAAATGACCCGCAGGAGAATCCTGGCATGTCAATCTGCCCCATTGCCCGTCTGCGCAATCGAGCCACCTGGCTGGATTGGATGGGTATGGGTCGGAAGGTACCGGTACGCCGTCCCCGTCTTCATCGCCGGTGATGTGGGTATCGAGGACGTTCCAGACTCCATCGCCGTCATGGTCCTGGTCTGAGAATGCCAAGTCGGCACCATCACTGAAATCCATCCAATGTGGGAGCAGGAGGTCGTCATTGGTCCCATCTATCTCTCCACTCTGTCCACCCCAGCATGCTAGGCTGTAGTTCTGAACTATTGCACATGTAGATTCCTCACC
Organism: uncultured Candidatus Poseidoniales archaeon; assembly: GCA_964342715.1. Taxonomy (GTDB): domain Archaea; phylum Thermoplasmatota; class Poseidoniia; order Poseidoniales; family Thalassarchaeaceae; genus MGIIb-O5. The sequence goes on from CAYFGD010000096.1 coordinate 1,611, forward strand.
GGTTGCGACTGCTAGGACAGGCCCGGCTATGCTAACGTGAACTGGCACATTGCCGTCCTCTCCCGTGCACCCGCTGCTGGAAATGGAGGAACTGCAAGTCCCGTCTCCCCATTGCCCATGCGTATTAAGGCCCCAGCAATTCATGGATCCATTGTCCAGAATTGCGCACGTGTGCCAATATGTCCCATCAATGGAATGAGCCGACCTCCCTACAGAGAATGGTATGTTTACCGAGCCATTGGTAACCGCCCCATTCTCGACAGAGGTCGTGTAGGTTCTGCCCCAGCAGTAAACTGAGCCATTCTCGAATATTGCGCAAACGCTGTATCCCGGAGTTGCCAAAGAGACCGCCCTCATCCCAGTGGAGTGGTTAGCGGTAACGGGGGTGTTACTGTCTGATGTTGTTCCGTCTGCTAGAGTGCCGAATCCATTGTAACCCCAACACTTCACGTCGCCAGTGTCCAGGAGTACACAAGTGAAATCATTGCCTGCGGATACGGAAACAGCTGTCCTATTTACTCCCAAATCTACATCGACAGGGGAGTTCCTGTTAGAATAGCTTCCATCTCCCAGTTGCCCGTGGTTGTTCCTCCCCCAGCATTTGAGTGAGGCATCATCAAGTATGGCACATGTGTGGGTATTTCCATTCGAAACAGCCACTGGAATGTTATTGCCGAATCCCACGGTTCCATTCACCAAAGTGGTACTACCGAGTCCTAATTGACCATAGTTGTTCATCCCCCTGCATCTAAGTGTCCTATTCTTCAAGATGGCGCATTGGCCCGCGTTTGAAATGACCTCGTCTTCTATGTAATCTGCTACACTGGTAGTTGAGCCATTTGTTGTGACCGCTGAGAACGTAACAAGTGTCCCGTTAGACAGGACTAGGGTAGGTGAACCAGAGTCCAAATCTAGTACAGAGTTGCTGAAAACTGAGCCCCTTTCAGAGCCCGGCTGATTTGGTCCGATGGTAGAGTTACTTGTGTTTGTAGACGAAGTGACCTCTGAGACAGACCATGAGTCCGTCCCCCACGCGTCTCCTGAGGTCCCTCCATTACCATCGACAAAGTTGACGACTAGGTAGAACGTTGCTGACCCTGATCCTGCCGAGGGGGCAGTCCAATCGACTGTCCATGATCTGGAGTTAGAGTTTGAGTGTGTGACCTCTCCTGATTGAATTTTGGCGTTTGATCCGGCATTGGAGAATGTGCCCAAATTTGAGTCTAGGTTGAATCCCCCGCTGGATCCAGATGGACCTCCAGAACCACCTATTGAGAGGGAATATGTTGATCCTGCGGAGTATCCGGCGCTAGGTAAACCGGTTAAGGAGGGAGTAACTGTTGACGTGCTTGAGTGGCATCCCCCGCCTCCGCACCCGCTCGTTGAGCTGCCAGTTTTCCCGCTGCTATAAGCAAAGGCTGAGTCTGGAACTGAGACTAACAGGATTGAAAATAAGAACATAGCAATCGAGAGTCTTGATTTTCCACCATTCCAGCCCGTCATAAGTCATCAATTCCTGCAGCGTATCGGCCAAAGAGGTTTGTCGGACTGGTCCGAAAGCCCCTGTAACATCACCATAGCGGTTCTATTGGCAATATGACTATTCCTACGATTCGCATACTCATGCATCACTAGTGAGGACTTCTTTTGCATTACGGGGAATCTGAATACCGGCTCCATCGAAAGGGGTTCCAGTATCAGGAGGTGAGCAGAACTTCACCGCTTCGACCGATTTCGATTGCCGCGCCCTCTTCCGCGAGATCCTTTCCTGCCGCCTCCTGATGGATTCGACTCCTCTACGACTATCTTTCTTCCACCTATCTCGGCACCATTCATCTTCTTGGCTGCGGCCAATCCTTCGTCCCTATCTGAGAATGTTACGAAGGCGAAGCCTTTGGAGCGTCCGGATTCCCGGTCCATTGCAATCTGTACTGACTTGACATTCCCAAGAGGGGAGAAGGCCTTAGTCAATTCTTCCTCTGAAGTATCATAGGAAAGTCTGCCAACGAATAGTTTGGTTCCCATTGTAGCCTGTGCCTTGGCCCTCATCTCATTCATGGTCTCCCTCTCCTTGGCAAGCTCCTCCTTGGAGGCTCGGCCGTCCTTCACCTTATCCATGCAATCGCGGCAGCGGATCGGTTTACCCGGGGTGGGCTGGAATGGGACTTTAGTGTCGCACCCACAAAGAGTGCATACTGTCTTGTGCATTTCTCTCCTTGGTCCGCCCTGACTTCCGCGTCCGCCACCTCTGCCACGTCCGCCCCCTCTGGTGGCTTTTGCACTGGCTGGCATTTCATGGGACGCCCCTCTTCTGAAATCGGCTAGAGGGGATAGATATGGCCTAGCACCATCGTGGCCAAGTCCGGCCTCTGCTTCGGGGGACCATCTTTCTCCTGACCTGTTGAGCTTCGATTTGTTGGATCTTATCTCGTGCCCGTGTCCGAACCCGTCTGAAAGGACTCTGTATGCCGAATAGTCGCACCTGGGGCACTTGACGTTGAAGTCGGGCTTCTCGTCGGATGCAACTAGATCTTCGCCGCACTGTGTGCACAAGGCGTAAAGAACACCGAGATTGGAGCTACCCTTGGTTGTGGCCTTGAGTATTGGATCTGATTTGGTTATCTTGGCCCTAACGATATCACGCATCCTCATGGCATCGCCTGGCGATGGGGTGAACCTATCAACGACCTCAGAAACGTGGATATCTGCGAAGAGTTTCATTGCAGGGAGGCTCCTGTGGCCGGCCTCATTGCTCTCAACATGCAGAATTCTGATTTCAGCAACGTTTTCGTTCAGGCGATTAACTTCGCCGATAACGAGGTCCCCGACAGTAGGAGAATTGATGGGAGGGGCGGATTGTTCGACTGAGATGTTTCCGTCATCCAAAACTATTCTGCCGTTCACTACTGCCACGAAGCCGGCATTGGCCTCTGTAAGCCCATTACCCGGTTCTGCACCCGCTGGGATTTCGACAGGAGTTCCGGGCGTGACAAGATCACCGACAGTAGCCGTCATCGGCCGGGCGACCGGC
>CAYFGD010000097.1:0-4611 GCA_964342715.1 uncultured Candidatus Poseidoniales archaeon
CATGTCTCCCAAGGCACGTCGAAAATGACAGAAGATCATATGGATGACTATGTGCGAGAAGAAAAGAACGACGAAAATGGGAACTGCCTCGGCTTGCTAAGGGGGTGCTTGGCTATGATTCACGCCATGCTCGAACGTAAGGCGGAAGAGGAAAGGCGATGGAGGGAGGAAGCCTCACTGAGGGAGTCGCAGTACCCCTGCGACGAGTACGGGGAGATGTTCTACGACGAGGACTTCAAGTTCGATTGGCTATAGCGCTTAGCGATGGGCGACCCGTCACCGACTAGAATACTGCTGGGCAGCGGCGGTATCGCCACGGAGGAACGCAGGGAGACATATCGAAGATTGGTCTCGGAGCACTTCCGGGAATGCGAGCAGGTCCTCTTCGTACCCTACGCCTCGCATGACCACGAATCATACACAACCAAGATGCAGGAGTTCCTCGGTCCCGAAGGGCCTAGATTGGTTGGGATAGAGTCGATGGATGACCTCTCCGTGGCAGTGGAAGAGATGGAAGGCATCTACGTGGGAGGGGGGAACTCCTTCCTGCTGATCAAGGAGCTGCACGAGAGGGGCTTGATCGGGCCTATCCGCGAGAGGGTCCTGTCAGGAGTGCCATACCTGGGAGTCAGCGCAGGGGCAAACGTGGCATGCCCCACCATGATGACGACAAACGACATGCCAATCGTCCTTCCACCCTCCTTCGACTCGCTCGACATCGTCCCCTTCCAGATCAACCCTCACTACCACCCCGGAAAGGTCCTGTTCGAGGATGGGGGCGAGGTTTCCAAGCACTACGGAGAGTCCAGGGCCCAGAGGATCTCCGAGTTCCACAGGCATCATGACGTTCCCGTGCTGGGGATGTGGGAGGGGTCTTTCGTCCAATGGGACGGATCCAGGGGAAGGCTGACGGGGAGGGCCACTGCCTTCTCACCCGATGCGACACCCTCGCATGTCCATGACGGGGCCGAGTTAGACGGCTATCTGAAGTTGCTATGACTGGGTTATCTGTTTGAGATACTTCGATACCGCTCACACGTATCTTTTCATTCACCTAAGGAGTGCTTCAGATAGAACATCTCTCAGCTTCTCGAGAATTTTCTGACCTCTTGCCCTTTCCTCGTTGACAAGCGACAAAATCTCCACTGGGTCACCAAATGAGTGCTCGGGTTTTCTGGGGTTTTTGATGTCGAGATTATATCCATTATCGCGAATATCATCGACGTTAACCAGCCAAGCATTTTCATTTTCCACCCTGTTTTCCCACCAATGTTTTACAGTAGCAAACTCCTCAATCTTCATCGGCTTGGTCTTTGAATATGCCTTGTACTCTTCAGGCAGAGAGTGTTCGTAGTACCAAACCTCCCGAGTCGGTTGACCTTTCGTAAAGAATAGACAGTTCGTTGCAATTGAAGTATATGGTGCGAAGACGGATTTCGGATACCGAAGAACAGTGTGGAGGTTACAATCTTCTAGCAGTTTCTCCTTGATTCTCGTCTTGACTCCACCACCAAATAGCGTACCATCTGGGAGCACGACAGCAGCCCTGCCTCCGTCATTTAGTAACGTCATAATCAATACAAGAAACAGGTCGGCGGTTTCTCGAGTGCGGAAATCCGGTGGGAAGTTTGCCTCAATCCCATCTTCCTCCATCCCCCCGAAAGGCGGGTTTGTGAGAATCACATCAACTCTATCCTGGGCGCTGAAATCTCCGAGGGGGCGTGCGAGCGTATTGCCGCGAACAATTCCCGAAGGTGTATCAAGACCGTGAACAATCATGTTGGTGGTGCAGAGTAGGTGAGGAAGGGGCTTTTTCTCAACCCCTCTTATGGACTCCTGAAGAATAGACTCTTGCTCAGGAGTGGAAACACCATTTTTGCGAATGTGCTCAATTGCTCCCGTAAGGAACCCACCTGTGCCACAAGCTGGGTCGAGGATAACTTCTCCCAATTGGGGGTCCGTCACCTCAACAGCAAATTGAGTTGCAGCACGCGGTGTGTAATATTCACCTGCATTACCAGCAGATTGGAGATCCTTGAGAATCTGCTCGTAGATATCTCCAAAGAGATGGCGCTTCTTGCTATCTTTGAAATCGATGTCCTTCTCGATGACATTGATAATCTGAAGAAGCAGCCTTCCCGATTTCATGTATTGGAATGAATCTGAGAACACGCCTTGGATGAGTAATTGTCGCTTACGCAGTGACTCGTTCTCTGCATTTTCAGGTGACACCACCATTTCTCTTAGTGCGGGAAACAACTCATGGTTGACAAACGACAACAGCCCTTCTCCAGTGAGGCCTTCGTCATTAGATGCCCACGCGCTCCAACGCAGATCGGTTGATTTCCTGACTTGTCCAGAGTCATTCCAATTCACTCCCAAGAGAGGTGAGGTGTAATTCTCCTCGGTAATCGCTAATTCCTTCTCTTGATCATCCCAAATTTTCAGGAACAACATCCATCCCAGTTGGCTGATTCTCTGGGCATCACCATCGACACCCACATCTTTTCTCATTATATCTTGTATATTCTTTATCGTTGCACTCAATGACAAATGTTCACCTTCATTGCTCACTCCACTAACATTAGTGACTCTTTGGCAGCCTCGGCAAATTTGCCTTGTAAATCAGCGGTATGAGAAAGGCTCCCTTCGAGATCATCACAAAGAGCAAACAACTCATCCAGCTTGCTGACAATTCGTAACATCTCACCGAGGGGGGGAAGTGGGAACGGAATCGCCGCGACTTGTTTGCCCGAGACTTCATTGAATGTTGTTCCAGTTGCATTTTCATTAACCTCTGGTCCTGCCTTCATCAGGTAGTAATAGATGAACTCAGACATTTCAGGGTTGAACGGAACACACGACTTGAAACCTTGATTGGTGCATAGTGGATTGGCGGCAATACCGACATGTCCAATGGGGGCTCTACTTGAGAAAAGGACAGTACCTGCAGGAACCAAAGAAGTCGATGAACGCGCCAACCCCTCTGATGTGATATCACGTCGGCCACGTTGAATCAATCGACCCTCCAAAGCACTCATATCTGCGGGAGTTAACCAGGGGATATCCTCGCCATCGGCCCAAAACTTGGCCTCTGTACTCTTTGGAGTACCTCCTCCGACAATCGCTCCGACATCACCCAGCTCAACCCAAGTCCAGTGAGCTGGGATTTCGTACGGAATCGGATTCAGGTCACGCCCCATTTCGTATCGGGGTTTCCGGATTACACTATTTTGAATCATTTCCTGCATGACTTCAATCATCGGCTCCAGCAATGAATGTCCTCTCCCCTCATCCTCATCATGAGGAACAAGGGCGCCAAGCATGGCGATTTTCAAAATCAATTTACGAAGGTGTTCAATGCCGTTTGGGGCCTTGACGAAGGTTGAAAACTCTTTAAGAAACTGCTCTTTGTTCATTTTGCTTACCTCTTCATCCTGATAATTAAGCAGGGGGATTTCAGGGTGACTGCGACGGTATATTAGTTTTCCAGTAAAGTGCTGGAAAATAGACACCAACCCGATTCACCTATATCCAAAACCAAGAATCGCTACCCATGCCAGCAGTAGAGCCACCATTGCAACTGGTGGAAGAGATGATGAATATCGTCCGTGGTGTTTTGATTGCAAATCCTCTTGTGACAGGAAGTGAGAAACGACTTGAGGCGATTATTGAAGACCAATTCCTCCTCAAAGGAAGTGCCATAAGAATTGGAATAAATTACCATGGGCAATATGTCCAACACGTTCAATTAAACGACGAGGGCAATATTGCTGGTTGGAATCCGGAGGGAGATGTATTCCGTAGAGGTAGTAAAAACAAAATGATCATGAAAAGTACAGATCCTGACAATCCTGGCACTATTATTGACAGAGATGATGGGGAGCACAACAATACTGATTCAAAGATACAGAACGGGAGATTTCTAAGAGAAGCTGAGTATGTTCGAGTTGAACACAAAGTGCGCGGATGGTTGGGAAAAACCCGTAATTTAGACGGAGAACAATTGATGAAAGACATCGCCCTATTGCAACATAATCAAGCAGATTTACTCCATTGGTCATTGTCTGAAGCAGCCTACCGTAAATTCCGTGGAGAAGGTCCTGTACATCAAGCTCAACGTCGTTCCGGGACTACGCAGTTTTTCTCATTACTACCTAACGACCGACTGCTTGAAAACAAAAACAGAAGATTGGACTTTTATGTAAATATCACTGGAGATTACACCTGGCGAAAAGGGGTTGCGGAAACTCCGATTGAAGAGGGCGAAACCACTCAGTTCAATTTTCCCGTTTCAGTTTCAGTTGCAAAGGTAGATTCTGGTAATCAGCCTCCTATGCCTCACTGTGAACATTATGTCATTATGATTCGTAGACAAACCAATACTTTGCGTGAAGAAGCAGAAATCCGAAATTTTGACCGTTCTTTCGACCCATACTATGACCCTTGGGAACATACAGATGGGACGATTTTTCACAATGAAGAGTGAAGCTACCCATTATGGGCTAGCTCCTGCCCATGCCCATCTCCCTTCTTGCAACATTTAGCAACAGTGACTAGAATGTGTGATTACATATTCCGGTACCTGAAAATCCCCTCGGTCAACCTCTC
>CAYFGD010000098.1:0-4575 GCA_964342715.1 uncultured Candidatus Poseidoniales archaeon
AGCTTAGTTTGGCTGGAGCACCCGGCTGATAACCGGGAGGCCACAGGTTCAAATCCTGTCATGCCCACCACTCTAACCCTCTCTAACAAGCGGTAGCGTCATGAAGGAGGCTCAGGTCGCATCATCGTCACATGCCAGTAGTTAGCGGCTCAGCCGGCCGCGAATTGGCCGTCTCTCTAGCAGAGAAAATGGGAATGGAACACGTCAGTCTGGAGAGTAGGAAATTCCCTGACGGCGAGGGGTATGTTCGGGTTCCGAGCGAGTCTTTCGAGCTGATTAGATCGGAGCCGGTTATCCTCGTCTCTAATACATATCCGGACTCGGGGATAATGCGTACTATCTTACTTCTCGAAGCCATCGGGGATGTCAGGAGGGGAGAGTTGGCTAACTACAGAGGCGAGGAGCCACAGAAACTCGACGACGTGGGGCCTGGAGTCTATCTTGCCATACCTTATTTTGGATATTCCAGGCAGGACAAGAGATTCTCGCCTGGAGAGGCTGTTTCGGCTCGTGTAATAGCGGACATCATGGGAAGGATTTGCGAGGGTATCGTAATTCTAGACCTTCACGAGCCAAAGGTTCTGGAAAATATGAGTGTCCCTGTGAAATTCGTCAGCTCCATGCCCGAGATTGCTGATCTCCTAGGTGTGGAAAGCAAGCCTGACTTCATCCTCAGCCCTGACAAGGGCGCGATATCTCGTGCGTCAGAGGTGGCAGGACTGATGGGCTGCGAGTTCTCGTACCTTGAAAAGACAAGGATAGACGCCCATACGATTGAGCATACACCCAAGGATTTGGACGTTGACGGAAAGATTGTGGCCATAGTGGATGACATGATTAGTACTGGTGGGACTATCTGTCGTGCTAGCGACGCCCTGAGGCGTCAGGGTGCAACAGCTGTGTTTGCAGCTTGCACTCATGGACTTTTCACGGGAGGTGCACTATCCAGACTTGCCAACCATGTTGATGGAGTTTTCACGACTGATTCTCTTCCGAATCCCCGTGCCGTTGTTAGTGCAGCACCCGCCCTAGCTCGTGGACTCGATGAGCTGATGGGGTGATTTGTCGGCCTCGCCTCCGGCGTCTTACAATACGTTGCGTTTATATCGGCCATGTCCTGCGCCGGCTTACCCAACACGAGGAGATGTTCCAATGAGTGTTCACATAGCATTTGAGACCCCGAAAGACGTACAAGAGCAAGTTTACGAACTTGTGAAGGCAATTGGCAAGGATGGCAAAGGTCGCATCAAGAAGGGTGCGAACGAAGTCACCAAGGCCGCAGAGCGCGGAAGTGCCGTGATGGTGGTAATGGCTGAGAACGTCAACCCGGGTGAGCTTCTCGCTCACGTCCCAATGATCTGCAAGGAGAAGAGCATCCCATTCATCTATGTAGAAGACCAGGGCTACCTAGCCGATTCGGCTGGAATGACAGCCGGAACAAGAACTGCTGCCATAGCAGTATTGGATGTCGACAAGGAGGCTCAAGACCGCTTCAACGAGGTCAAGGGACACTACGAGACTCTCTCGAACTGAATGAAGGAGGTTGGACATAGTGGCTCAAGAATCATGGCCCGCTGAGGTTGTTGAAATCGTCGGCAGGACAGGGATGAGTGGCGAAGCAATTCAAGTCAAGGTGAGGGTAGACGGTTCAAACAACCCGAGAGATATTGGAAGGATCATATCCAGGAACGTCCTAGGGCCGGTCCGTGTCGGAGATATCCTGATGCTTAGGGACACTGGTCGAGAGGCCCGCAGACTGGGTACACGTTAGGTGATTGTAATGCCAGAAACGAGGATATGCAGCTTCACTAACGAGGAGATTGAGCCAGGAACTGGACTGATGTACATCAAGAGAGATGGTTCGGTTATGTGGTTCAGAGACAGCAAGGCTCGAAAGAACGCTCTGAAACTCAAGAGGAACCCTCGAAGGCTGAAGTGGACCCAGCGCTACGAGAAGGGCGGAATCAAGTAGCCGCGCCTTGCTCTATGCAAATTGGACTCATGCAAGACGGCGGATCGAAGAGAACCTTCTCACCCGGGTCTATCAAATCTAATAGCAGGTTTGAGGTCTGTCCCTCCTGCACCGTGACCACCGAACTCGTAGAAGCAGGCAAGTAGTCCTCGCCTGTGCTGGAGAGGCTGAGTCTAATGGTATGACCGGCTTCGATCTGGACATCCATTGCAAAGAACTCCATTTTGGCATTGATTGTCTGTAGCACAGGTAGCCAAGTCTGCTCCTCATTACCGCCCTCGTAATACCTTAGATCCATGATTGCGTGGCCTATGTGAATGCATTGTCCCGCCTCATCGCAGTCCTCGAGTAGCGCGTATATCTGTCCACCTAAGGTAGCGGTATTCACGTCTATGTGGAGTCTGGGGAGACCAGCTATCCAGATGTCTTCCTCAAGAGGCGTGGTCTCGTATACAGGGCCAGTCGAAGCGGTTGGCAGGATGTTTGTCGTTCCGCCTATGTTTGACAGGGCTCCCCCTAAGTCGAGGGATAGAGTGTTCATTCCATCTGGAGGGTAGCGATCCTCTAGGCGCCACTGGCCCTGATTAGTCTGAATCTCGATCCATAGTCCTGGCTTATCGCCCTCGTCCAGCAAGTAGTAATCGAACCACTCTAGGAGATCCTGCATCCAATCGAATCGTGTCATCTGAGAGAACGCCTCACGCCCCCGGCCCTCGCCCGATCTGTCAAAGTGGTAAGTTGGGCGATCTGGATAGTCGTGATCCCACTGACCGAAAAGCCCCTTTGCCTCTATGCCTGCGTCCTTTAGTTGGTTGATTACTGGAACCGCCATGTGAGGGTCCACGTTCCAGTCATGCATTCCCTGTATCAGGTACACTGAGCCCTCGTAATTGTCGAGAACACGATCGAGAAAGTACCTCTCTCCCCAATAGTTCCCTGCAACTTCTCCACCCCACATCCAAGCAGCCACCCCTGTCCCTGGTCCGATTATGTAGTCGGGACACAAGTTGCCAATATCCTCGGTGTCGCCATCTATTCCATACGATCCGTAGACGCCGTTGTGCATGATGGGTGCTCGAGCCTCGGAAGAGCCGTTCTTCCACATAAGCTCCATGACTCCAATGAGGCCAGATATTGGTACGATGGTGGAAAGATACTCGTTCCCGAACATGGCTGCCTGCCAGGGGGTTGAGCCGTCGTACGACTTGCCAATCATGGCTACGCGCCCATTTGACCAGTCCTGTGTTCCCAGCCAAGTAACTGCAGCATCGACACCTAGCTGCTCTGCGTTGCCCATCAAATCCATGCAGTGATTGGAGCGCCCCGTTCCCATTACAGAGACCTGTGCGAAAGCGAATCCGTGAGGCAGTATCTGATCGATGATCATGCTACCAAGCCAAGTTCCGGGCTGTTCGACTGGTCCGATCTCAACCGATGGCTCATCGAAGTATGGTCCGAACTCTGCTATCACAGGGACCTTGGTGCCCTCTGGTACATCGGGGAGCCATAGCCCCAGGCTGACCTTTCCGTCGGGGGCTGCACCGCCCTCAGACATCGGTAGCGTGAATTCAACGAAATGATGTGTTGAGTTCCACTCGTTGTCGGTCTCGAGGACTGAGTAGGGCCCCATTTCCATGACGAAGGAGTTGTTCTGCGATGTGATGTAGGGCCACTCAGAGCGTTCCCATACGGGAACTCTCTCGTAGATGCCGAGGTCCTTCTTGATCTCGTCCTTGATCTGGTCGAAAATGACTGACTGGACTACTACCGCCAGAAGGAGTGCCACTACTGCTACCGCGAATGCGGCCGGTATCAGGATGTGAGGAAATCCAATTTTCCATGTCTTGGAGTTCTCTGAATCCTCTTCTGGGAGGTCTTCTATCAGAAACAGCTCTGCCTCCAGGACGGGGGAGTCCGGCACCCCTTTCTTCACATGCGCGTGGCCATCCGAGGCATGGTCGTGGCCGCAGCACTCCTCGCCCATCAGACACGTGGGATAATGGCTACCCCTTGAATCCAATCATCATAATCTTCACATTATGGAATTATTCACTTTCACTTAAGAGCGAGCAATAACGCTATTACCGATGTAGGGATATAGTTCGTATTCTGTGATAACATACTACTCATCGACCATAGAGGGTGCGTACGAGGCGTACTGGAGGCTCGTATTTTCATGCATCATCGAGCACACTGAGATGCCCCAGCCAAAGTTCGACGAGGAGAGTAGCGTATGGGTTGTCTCAATAGAGCAGTGAGTGTTTTCAGACCTGGCAGACCATATCAGAACCGCAACACATTGGCGACTTTATCTTGCCACACCCGTCCGGGCATCTTGCCACAGAGACCTCACGACCATCGGCCGTGGTTATGGTGTCTGGAACCAGTTCCTCGTTGCATGCTGCACACCTCATTCCGATTACGCCCATCCCGCAGGACGCGCATGAATACTGAATCATGACCAAGGGATAACCTCCCGGTGTATATTGATTATGACTCATCACTATACGGAAACGGTCCACCCGAATTCGTCTGGGACCCTTCTCTGCTGTATTGCCGTTAGCTCCTCGTACAACTGCATTGTAACTGGTCCGACTTCGCCC
>CAYFGD010000099.1:0-4532 GCA_964342715.1 uncultured Candidatus Poseidoniales archaeon
ATGTACTTCTCGGTGCAGTACACTCATGGTTTGAATCAATGTCTGGTTTCACCACGACAGGAGCCACAGTGATTGATCCAGCCACAAGTCCACTATGCCAAGCCGTAACTGACTGCATAGGTTCGCAGCCCGAGAGTTTGATACTATGGCGTTCAGTTTCTCAGTGGTTGGGGGGAATGGGAGTGATAATGCTAGGTCTCTTGATTCTATCCCAGGCATTGGGGGGCGGAATGACTCTGGCCAGGGCAGAATTAACTGGGCCCACACTATCTAGGCTCGGTCCATCACTCCAATGGACAGCCAGGAGGCTCTGGACAATATACATCGTTCTTACAATCATCGAGATTATTCTCCTCAGATTCGTCGGAGAAATGTCCCTTTTCGATTCTATAAACTACTCTCTTACTACCCTATCTTCAGGAGGATTCGGTACTACTGACGGTGGAATTATGACATTCGACTCTGCAAAGATTGAGTCAATTGTCATGGTTTTCATGCTAATTACCTGTATCAACTTTAGTCTATTGCACCTCATTCTTGCAGGCCGTTCGCGTGAGGCACTAAGGGATGAGGAGTTCAGAGGTTACATTCTGATAGTCCTAATTGCATGGCTAGCAATGTCGTTCAACCTACTTCGTTCCGGTGTAGAGGGCGAGGGATTCCTTGAGACAATGAGGCATACCGCGTTTCAAGCAATTTCAATATCAAGTACTGGATACTCTTCTGCAGACTTCGCTTCTTGGCCGGTTTTCAGCCAATTCGTTCTCCTATTGCTGATGATTATAGGGGCTTCTGCAGGATCTACCGGTGGTGGCCTGAAGGTCCTAAGGATTAGAATTGCATTCGAACTCTCGAAGAGAGAGATACTTAGGATAATCAGGCCAAGGAAGGTTGTCGCTATACGCGTTAATGGAGAGGTCCTGGACGATAGCAGAATTTGGACAGTACTTGGCATGCTCAGCTCTTGGACTGTTCTAGTTACAGTTTCCATGCTCGCCCTAGCCCTGTTGGAACCTTCATTGGAAATGACTGATGTGCTTTCAATCTCGGTTTCATTGCTTGGCAACACCGGTCCTGCATTGGGCGCATTCGGGCCTACAGCGACATGGGCCGCGTTAAGTGAGCCTTCAATGATCGTTGCAAGCCTTCTGATGTGGCTCGGAAGGCTGGAACTACTAACCGTACTTGTTCTCTTGCATCCCAAAACATGGGGTGGAGACTAGTAAGAGTCCAATGTGAATTGAGTCCCTTCTGTATTGTCTGTTTTTTCCTCAATGGGAGCTTTTTCCGCAATCTCATCAATCACAACCTCACTCCCCCTCTCTTCGAAAATCTTCACGATGCTCTTCCCCGCCTTTCCACTTTTTGGAATGCCATGTAGGGCTAGGTGATCCTCCACCCCGAGGCCTAGGTTCACCGTTACTGAGAAGTCATGGGAGTCGCCCCCGAGTGTTTCATCATGCACTGCCAGCAATATTGGCCAAATCTCCTCTCTGAAAGAGGACCTGCTGGTCGAAATGATATCTGCCATCTTCTCAACCACAGTACGCGACCTCCAGGTCTCGCCCCCCCTTCGAAGGAAATCAGGAAATCCGAGATATGGTTCGGATGTTATCGGGTTCTCAGATACCGCCGACTGCGATGTAAGGGCAGATCCCCAATACCACGATCTGAAGGCCCTATTGGTGAATTTTGTAGCTAGAGACCTATCTGCCATTTCCATAGCCGGACTAATTCTCCTGAGGCTATTGGAATCAAACACTGATTGGTTGTTCCACGCGAACCAAGCCAGCATCTGATCGGGATCTTTATCACTATTCAATAGAATAGAACTAGCCTCCTTCCCAGACTTGCTGGAGTAGACATCCCTCATCGCCCTGAAAACATCTACTTGGACGTCTCTGACAGCTACTTCGGACAGGTCTCTGACATGTTCAGAGGATATGTGTCCGCTACTAACAGAACATAGGGCCTGTAGATCTCTAACCAAAGCCCGCAAGTCACCGGGGTTAGATGCAACCAGTTCCTCCAACGCCCCAGGGTCAATGGAAAAACCTTCACTATCGAGAACTCTATGGGCAATTTTCCTCATGTCCAAATTACCCGCCCTATTGAATTGAACGAGTTCAGCAAAAGATAGAAGACGGTCCCTATTCCTTCTCCATGAGCGACCCGAACCCCATAGTCTCATCGGGTCGTTACAGGTCATTATTACTGGCTGCTCGGTCACACTGAGAAGTCTTAGGAGCTCAGCCTTTCCTCCTGAATCCCCAACCAACACCGGCCCCTCTTCGTCACCCGAAATGGCCCTTTCCAACCTACTCTCCGGGATTTCCGTAAATCCTCCTCCGAGGTGATCGACCTCATCTAGGAGAATCACGGTTTTCCCGTCATTGTTGGATCCATCTGAGAAAGAGTCCAGAGAAATGTGCTGCGAACCCCTAGTGGCAGACTTCCTAATAGCAGCCGCATTCCTCTCTTCGGAAGCATTCAATTCAATAATCATCCAACCTCGCTCTTTCGCGACGGCCTTCGCCAAAGTCGTCTTTCCGACGCCCGGCGGACCCGAGAGAAGAATGCCTCTTTTGGCGGGCTTGCCGCCTTTCTCCCATTGCTCGAGCCACCTTCTTATGGTCCTCATTTGACTGTCGTTGCCTTCCATCTCACGAAGACTGGAAGGCCTGTGACGTTCAGTCCAGTCCTCGTCATCCGAGACCATCAGCCGTCTTGTGAAAGTGGAGCCCCTTGAAGATTCGCTGTCAAAACATACCGTCAAGGCCCCTCGAACGAATTCCTTCAATGACCATTTCCATGGACGCTCTAATCTGCATCTGATCGTCCCTTCTCCGAATAGTGACCGTCCCGTCCTCGAGCGATGAATGATCGACGGTGATTGCCCATGGAACCCCTATTTCATCCGCTCTCGCATACCTCCTGCCAATGGATCTTGAAGTGTCAATATCAGCCCTAATGCCCGGTATCGAGTTTATTTCATATGCCAGATTCCTAGCCATCTCGTCCATACCATCCTTGTCGAAGAGGGGAAGGACGGATACATCGAACGGGGCCACGCACTCTTCCAAGGACAAAATTGTGTACTCTTCTCCAGCCTTCCCACTTTCGTTGAATGCGTGGTCAATCAAATGCCAAATGATTCTATCAATGCCGAATGCAGGTTCAACGACATGGGGAGTAAACCACTCGCCGTGTACGTTTACCTCCTCAGACCTCCTAGTAACCATTTCTGAAGTAATTTCCACGCTAGCTCCTTCGCCAATGTCAAGTGAGAATGGCAGATTTTCTGGAACCTCCTCCAATCTTGAGAGTGCTTCGGATACATCAGATGCTTTCTCCTTGAAGATCGGTCCAATTACCGATCCATTCGGGGAAAGGACTTCTCTCTTGACAAGAACAGGCTCCGAATACTGCCTCCATCCTCTCAGTAGGTTAGTACCCGAGTGCTCCTCGTGCGACTCAAGATCGTGACATGTCCTGTTGGCGATCCCAACGCACTCTATCCACCCATACTCGCCAGAAATTTCACAGTCCCAGCAGTCAGACGCATAATGCGCCATCTCAGTACCAGTGTGTTGACGGAACCTAATTTTCGAACCATCAATGCCGATGCCGACAAGGAAATCCCATGTCCTAGCCAGGAACCAAGCCACAGTGGGGTGCTTGATAATCCCCTTATCCAGGGCATCTGAGAAGGTGATGCTATGATTCCCTGGGTGCCTCCCTTCTGGATCGGGAACCAACTCTACAGGGGTTCCCCATTTCCCAATGTCTCTCACTGGTGGCTCCTCCGGATCAATGAAGTACTCCAACTCGGCCATGTTAAATTCCCGGAGTCTGATCATTCCTTGCCTAGGGCTAATCTCGTTTCTGTAACCCCTGCCAGTCTGCAATGCACCAAATGGAAGCTTCTGCTTGAAGTGTCTGTAAAGGGAGGGATAAAGCATGAACATGCCCTGAGCGGTTTCTGGCCTCATATAGGCCTCCCTGCCCCCCTTCATGGCCCCTATCGTGGTTGGGAACATCAGGTTCATCGGTTTGGCCTTATTCCAGTTGCACTCTCCACAATTGGGGCACGGAACCTCCTCGGAGGAAATCACATCGTCGATCTCTTCACCAGAAATTGAGTCAGGGTTCGGATGCTTACCCTCTATGAGGTGATCACTTCTGAATATCCCCTCGCAAGAAATACACTCTGACATGTGATCGTTGAATTCCCCGACATGCCCGCTAGCCACAAGAACCTCTTTCGGCGTTATTGAGGGCGAATCAATTTCTACTATATCCCCCTGGCTCGTCCAGTGGTCGACCCATGATTCCACCACTCTTCTCTTGATTCTAGCTCCCACTGGGCCATAATCAATCAATCCTGAAACACCTCCATATATCTCAAACGAGGGGAGGACAATTCCTCTCCTCCTCATCATGGAAGTTAGACGTTCCAATCTACCCTCTTCGGACATGTTCGAGTCATCGACTCTCCCATCTCGCTTTCAAGCCATCCTAGCATTATGGTG
>CAYFGD010000100.1:0-4402 GCA_964342715.1 uncultured Candidatus Poseidoniales archaeon
TCTCCGGACTGTGTGGTTACAGATGGCTTC
Organism: uncultured Candidatus Poseidoniales archaeon; assembly: GCA_964342715.1. Classification (GTDB taxonomy): domain Archaea; phylum Thermoplasmatota; class Poseidoniia; order Poseidoniales; family Thalassarchaeaceae; genus MGIIb-O5. The sequence continues at coordinate 31 of CAYFGD010000100.1, forward strand.
CACCTCTGTTCTAGAGTTCCATCGGCACCCTCCTCCAGAGTCAGTTCGTATAGTCCTACGGTTACCATGCCATCCCTCTTCCCCGGGTTCTCCCAGAAGGTGTCAATCTTGACCGTCTCACCCATTAGTGGAGTGGCTGTACTAACGATTGAACGCGAGTACTGGCCTAGGAATTCCATGATTCTCAATGTGGGTATTCTTGGAGCTGCCTCGCTGCCCAATCCTGAGACCTCGTTCCCGGCCTTGTCTGTGGAGGTGATATAGAATGCTATCTGGTCCCCCTGCTCGATCTTCATCTGATTGAGAGGTGTGAAATCTAGATGCGCCTGGTAAACAGCGCTTCCGTCGCCTTGTGAAATTAGCTGGAGTTCGCCTGTATCTTCAGTTCCTGCGACTTGGATTCCGCCTCTCAGGTAGTACCATGCTACCTGTAGAGTATTTTCGTCTTGCATTCCGATTTCGTCATTCATTGTTATCGTCACTGTGACGTCGTCTACAAGATCCGACTCGATAATGGTCAGTGACGAATCGGGGTACGCCACTTGATTGAATAGTGCCGTTGGTGACTTGCTGTCCACGGTCACCGAGACATCGCTATTCGTAATCGATGAGCCCTCTCCCCTGACGTTTAGAACATCTGTCTGCACTGGCATGGTTGGATTGAGCGGCACTCTCGCTGGAAGGACCATAGATACAGAGAACGAGCCATCTGATTCCACTCCTGAGTTCACTATGACTTCCTGAGTCCCGTATACCACCATGGCCTCGACCATGAGGTCTTCTGGTATGTCGGATGCGACAACCCCTGATCCGGCGTAATAGACGTGACCATCGATTGTGAACTCGTCCCCCTGCCTCAAGTATAGGGCTGATCCGTCGTTCTCCATGATCGGTGGAGTAAGGTCCTCGAGAGTATCTGGTATTGCGACGTATCTGTTGTCGAGATCCCAGGAAAGTTCCCCGATGTTGTTCTGATACTCTACTGTATTCAGATCGTCCATGATGCTGACGCCTGGCTTGCAGCTGGACTGGGCATCGTTTCCTTCCGTAGAGGGGTCATCATGCTCCCATGGGAAGTACCATGAAAGTTCGAATTGTATGGAAAGCTGGGTCACGGAGGAGGTGATTTGCTGGGTCTGGACGCCTACTGGGGTAACGAGGCTGTCTGACGCCGACCAAAGTGCGCCCCTTGATGGGTCATAGGACATCTTGCCGACTTGTGTAGGGCCATCCCCGCATAGCATCACTGTGATATTGTCGAGTGTGTCAATTCCATTCGCCTCATCTATCTGCATTGTGAACGTGTGCTGAACCCCCGCGAGAAGGAAGCCTATCTCTGAGTCGAGGTCGTACCCCGAGGGTAGTATCGAAGTCGGCTCATCGGTCGCCACGATTACGGTGGCCCATGAGTTATGTGCGCCCGGTCCTCCTCCCGTATTGCCATCCTGGTAAGAAAGTCCGGACCAGTCCGTTCCCTCCACATAGAGGTGGACTGGGCTGTTGAATTCTTGTGCCGAAACATCGATTGCGACGAAGTTTACTTGCTGTTGCCCGGTCATTCCCGACGACAGAGGCTGTGACTGTGACTGGTACTCTGACTCATCTGCGATACCATCTGAGTTTGCGTCGTCGACGCTGCCTCTCCAATACCTAAGGGTCAGTAGTTCGCCTCTCGCCTCTCCCTCATCTATAGTGACAAAGACGGAGAGTGGGACTGTGGGCTCCCACACCTTAGCATGGGCATCCTGAAGTCCTGTTGGAGTGTTGACTTGTATGGGTCCAGCGACGGGCGGGTTGGAATCCATTGTAACTGTAATCTGAGGAGGTACTCCTGTAACATCCTCGGCACCGACGCTGTATCCAGTGGGCCCAACAGAAAGCATCATTGGTGAAACCGTAACCTGAGATAATCCCGGGTCGGGAGTCACTATTCCGCCGAACTGACCGTCATCCCCGACAGTCAGGGAGAACAGGCTTCCTGACATGTTCAATCCGACCTGGAAGTCGGACATGTCGGGCCTGGCATCGGGAGCATCTTGGAACCTTACGGTGCCGGTGATGTTCAGATCGTTGCCTTCCTTCGCAGGGAACGGGTAGAACGAAGAATATTGGTTTGAAAGGAGTCTGCCATACTCGTCTCTAACTTCGAATGAGTCTATCTGGAGATCGTTCTCTACGGCCTTGGAACCGCCTTGCCCGCTGTGAGAGACCGCGGGCCACACCGTCTCACCGTACTCGTCATAGGCTTGTGCGACCCATCGAATAGAATCCACATCATCCCAATTCCAGTTTACGTCGAACACCCAATTTACCGTGACGTCATCATAACCATCGTTGTGCGTGGTAATAGAGACACTTGATGCACCCATGGGGGCTACGCTGCTTCCGGATGTCTGTGAGAATGAAACGGTGTCCGTGCCTTGGCCCCAGAGACCGTCGGCGCTGTTCTCAACTTCGAACATCAGTATCTGTCCGTCGGAAGCGGTTCCCTTCAGGGTGATATGGGAAATCATCGAATTGTCCTCCAAATGGTGGTGCTTGGTTTCGATCTCCACAGAGTCGCCATCTGGATGCAGGGTGTTGGGAACCTGGAAATCTCTGTTTGTCAGGACGTAGTCGAATCTCAAGTCGCCATCTATGGAAACGGCACCGGATGTTGCAGAAATCGTCACTGGTATCGATACGTCCGTTGGTGGAGGGTCATCCTGGGTCTGAGAGTCATGATATGCTGAGACCATGTTCCCGAGTCCCGATACATTCTCGAAGATCAGGTAGCTTATTCCCAACCGGGTAAGGGATACTGTCTGTGCAGCATTTGAGCTGATGCTTATCGGGACCTCCTTCCAGACCCTTCCAGTATCGGCGTCAGTGTGACTGCCCGTTATCGCATTGATGGCCATGATCTGGCTAGAGTCCAGAATTGAGTGGAAGGGCTTCATTGATGACGTGCTGGACTGGGAGGCTCCTGCGATGGAGACGCTTACCGGTGATTCGAAGCCGTTGGAGTCAGGCGATACTGACACAATTCCATTATTTACGACCGCGTTTGCTGGGATTCTGATATTTACAGTGGCCGCAGTCGAGCCGTCAAGATACATCACATCACTAGTCGTGAATGTGTCCATGCCGTCGGAAATTAGGGACTGCCAGCCATAGTGACCGTAGTCGGAGCCGAACGGGAAAGACCACTCTGTAGAGCCATCGTCCAGGACGTCTATGGATGGGGAGTCGGCAGGTTCGGCGAAATCAGCAGTAATTACGAACCGGTCGATCCAGCCGTTTGTCGGGAGACTGACTGAGACTCCGAATCCGGGTTGCGGGTAGGTGAAAGAGACTCCTCCCTGAGTCGATTGGCCCAGAGTTGCACCATTCGAGTCGAGGATGGTTACCATAATCCCTCCAGAGTAGTTCCCACCTAGGCTCACACTCTTTATCGGCCTTGAGGATGGGGTGAATTGGGAGGTTATCGTACCGGCGATACTTGTGGCATTCAGTACTCCATCGACTACCTCTACACCCGTGGACATGTCCCATCCGTTCCCCCCTGATGATGAGGCGGCGAGTACCCTCTTGCCCCCTACATGTATCTTGAATATCTCAGGCGTAGATTCCTCGTCATCCGTGTCCATTAGGACCTTCAATCTGACCTCTGGATGCACGGAGGTATCAACGCCAGATAGCGAGATTGGGAATGACACGTTTGAAAATCCGGGAATATCGGCTCCCGTGTCCTTGTCTACGAGAGTCCCGCGAACCCATGTGTCGTTCGGAATGCTAGCGGTGACATCGATCCATCCCAGATTGAAGTCGTCCATCGCAGAGGCGTCTATGGAGGGGCTTAGCCATGCCCCTCCTTCGCCGTAGTTAGCCAATAAGACTCCGAAGTTGTCGATGTACCCGCCTGCATACTGAACAGACGTGTCAGTGTCGATTCTGAATCTAAACTTCAGGTCATCGCCGGCATATGAATCCAAGGGGGCGACTAGGGTCTCGAAGACGCCACCATTGTTGCAGTCTCCACTCATCCAAGCATTGTTCCCGTACATTGCGTTGCCAGAGTAGCCAACAGAACCGTCGTACCATCCAGCAATTCCCGGGTCGAAATATTGCCAGCCGCCGTTGTTTACCTTGATGTATAGTCCTACCGCATCCCAGTAATTCTCCGTGCAGATCCACTTGTCGAACGTTAGTTGCGTGGAGCCGTTAGCAGGTATTGAGTATGTTGGAGAAATCACGTAGGCATCGGCATTGTTGCAATAGACGCCATTCAGGTTTGTGCCGTAGAGGTACGGGAAGGAAGGCTCCTGGGTTCCAGCACCCGAGGATGCGCCCAATTGTCCGTATTGCCAGCCACATGAGCCTGTCGAGCCAG
>CAYFGD010000101.1:0-4286 GCA_964342715.1 uncultured Candidatus Poseidoniales archaeon
GAAGTCGGCATGGTCCACGTGGCGGTAATGGCAGGGGACTATTTCCTTTCAAGAAGGATGGATTTCGGGGATAACGACAGATTGGACAACAAGAAATCCTTCGTTTCTTTCGCCCTCAGGCTTTCACTGGAGGCATTGGACAGAGTGAAGGAGAATGAGGCCATCGTGGAACGCGTAATTAGCGAGGCCTCTTCCGAAGCAGTATTGGATACTTCAAAGCTAGATCCTTCCTCTGAGGAATGGGAAGGGAGCCTGGATTGGAATGTAGAGGACTACTCAAAGACAGTGGCCGAGGAGATTGGCAAGGTAGACCTCTCATCACTAGCCGACTGGGATGAGTAGCATCCGCTTGTTTTCTCGTGTTTTTATCGATATCATCATGAGCGTCCCGGCCGCTTATCGACATCATGGCTGAGGACGACTGGCCCGAGAGGCAGCGGATACTAGCATCCGCGGGCATTCTCGTTCTAGCATCGGCAAAGGACAGGATTCAGCAAATTCCTGATATTCAGCCACTAATCGAGGCAGCCCGCTCATCCGGAGTAAGGATGCTTGACTCAAGAACCGTTGAAGAACTTCTCACCCTGGTTCCCACACATGAATCTCCAATCATCGTATCTACTTCTGCTAGGACTGAACAGACCACCCTTCCGGACTCACAGAGCCCTTCTTCGCATGGACGGGTAGTAGCTCCTTCTAGCGCCCTAGATCTTGCTCCTCCGCCAAGGCCACATGGCTTGGCACATTATGACTTGGCAGAGTTCCCAATGCAGGCAAGGGACGTCGATGCAGAAATTGAAGTACATTTTGACATTACTGGTCGTTCTGTTACGGAGGGTAAAATGTCGGATATGAAAGCATGTTTCACCGACAGATTGAGGAGGATAAGGGGTATGATGGTAAACTCAAACGTGCTTCCGAGAAGGCCGATATCTGCCTCAGAAGCTTGGAGGAATAGGCAGCGGCATTCGACCAAGGATTATGAAATTACCATGGTAGGCCTAGCTAGTGAGATGCGTTGGACAAAGAACAAAAATCTGATGTTTGTTATCGAAGACGAATCCAGTCAGATTTCATGTATTTTGAAGCCGCCCTCTGATGCATCTGAGGTTCATCCCGCGCTCGACGGACTCATGAATGACGACGTCATAGGGGTAAGTGGATCATTTCTCATCGGAGAAAGAGACCCAATATTCTTCGTCCAGGATATTCACCTACCTCCTCTGGGAAGGCACTCAAAGAATAGTGCAGGACAGGATAGAGCGGTTTCTGCGGCATTCCTTTCCGACATGCATGTTGGAAGTATGACATTCTTGGGCCCCCAGTGGGAGAAGATGATTAATTGGTTCAAGACCGACCCTCTTGCTAGGACTATCAAGTATTTCGTCCTAAGTGGGGATGGCGTGGATGGTGTCGGAATCTATCCCGGACAAGATAGGCATCTGGCGATAAAGGACTTATTCCAGCAGTATGGTGAGCTTGCCAGACTACTTGAGGAAATCCCGGATTGGGTAGATGTCATAATCCTGCCCGGTAATCATGACGCCGTAAGGCCAGCCGAGCCCCAACCAGCATTAGACCCAGAAGTTCAGCAAGACTACTCGGATACCACCTTTGTTGGCAATCCATGCGACTTCAGTCTAAACGGTGTCAGAGTCCTTTCTTACCACGGGAAGAGTATTGACGATTTTGTCGCCACTTTGAGATCCGTGTCTTATTCGGAACCGGAGAGGGCTATGCAGGCAATGCTTGAGAGAAGGCATCTAGCTCCCTCATGGGGCGGCAAGACCCCCCTTTCTCCCGAGCCTGAGGACAATCTGGTGATCTCATCAATTCCGGATATTTTCGTCACAGGACACGTTCATGGCCACTTTGTTGGTGGGTACAAGGGCACTACCATGGTTCATAGTTCGACATGGCAGAACCAGACAGATTTCCAGAGGATGCTGGGGTTCCAACCAAAGCCATGCATACTGACCGTTGTCAATTTGCACACCTTTGCGACAGCCTCAATACCATTCGCATGATTATCTTGGGAACTCTTCACCATCGAATATGTAGGGCCAAATTTTCCTAAGATCATTTCCCTCGACTACAGGAACCCCTGCTTCACTGAATACGTCTCTAGCCAAATTCCGGGCCGGATTGAATCCGATAAATGAAGACCCTTCAATCATCATCGATAGATCAGTACTCGAGTCCCCCACTGAAACAATTCCTGCTGGATCCATGTTATTTATTCGTGACAATTTCTCGACCATAATGTCCTTTTCGTGAGACAGAACCCTGGCCTTCATAGGCCCCCTCAGAAAACCGTCTTCGTCCCAATCAAAGCCATTTGCCGCCCAGTCATCAACTCTGAGCATGTTTGCAATAGCGCCTACGAAGATATCCACTCCCGCTGAGACAATAGCAACATAAACACCCCTCTTCTGCAATTCCTCAACCACATCCCTCGCACCCGGCATAAGGCCAATCCCGGAGTAAGCTCTCATGATGTCGTCCCTATGGATCTCGGGACTCACCCCCGTCCAAAGTCTGATGTCGTCAGCCATGAACTCGTCATCTGACACCTCTCCAGCTAGGAATCGGCGAAGCATTTCCTTGTTCTCGGTTCCGAAGTAATCGTGAATATTCTGCCAGGATGATCCGTTGTCGGTAAGGACCCCATCACAGTCGAATACCACCGCTACAACGTCCTTCATACTACGACGTCGCGTATTTCACACTTAAGTTGTGCAGCGATGACTTGATTCCTGAGTTAGCTAGCCGGACCACATGGACGAGCACTACCATGGTGGAGGCTCAGCGATCAAGGTCAGCATGCTATTCTTCGGGCCATTGGCAGAAAGGTTCGGACAAAGGGAGGTCACGGTGTCATTGGACTCCGGCACAACAACCTCCCAACTGATTGAGAGGTTCGAACTCAGAGGTATGCTGGACTTAGGACTGAGGGTCGCTGTCGACGGCAAGATGGATGCAGATTTGGACAAGCCCCTCTCAGACTCAACAGAGGTCGCATTCCTCCCACCTGTTTCTGGAGGCTAGCAAGTTTAACTCCGAAGCATTCAACCGAGTAATCCCTTTCGAGAGTACGGTAGACATGGCATTGGGGGCCCCTGAGGCAATAATCATCGTGATTTTCGGAATACTGGTTTTTGGGGCGGATAAGATTCCCAAACTGGCTAGAAATGTCGGCAGGGCCAAAGGAGAATTCCAGCAAGGAATAATGGAAACTACATCAGCATCATCTGCTGAGTCAGACATGGATAGGGGTGGCATGACAGAAGAAGTCGCATCCGAGTCAGAGTAATCAAACTCTCCTTAATTTCAGCTCAGAACCACATTCTGGACATTCCCCAAAATCTGAACGCCTCATATTAGGAAATTCTGGACTCGCCTTAACGGCTTTACAGCCAACACAACGCAACTCCCATGACCAAGCCTCGGTGATCCCTTCTTCCGCTATCCCCCGCCACTCAATCCCAATTGAGGATGAGACATTCTGCATCCTGTAGTCATCAGTAACAAGTATTGCAGATTTTTCATACGCAAGGGCGATCAATGAGACGTCTATTTCCGAAAGTCCCGACATGTCACCCGTTCTTCTCGCTGCATCCTTTGCCACCTCAAGTGACGAATCCAGTGGATCCATACTGATTGCGCCCATCGATTCTAGAATCTTGCCCCTATCGGGAGAAATATTCAGTAATTCTGACTCTTGTCCAGGAACAATCAGAGACCCAGAAATTTCTGATATTGGCCACCCAATTAGAGCAGACGTGTCAAGTACAAAAACGCCCGTCATGCCATTCGCTAGCGGACTCCCCCTTTCATTACTGCCGATTGCCCGTAAGAGATGCCTCGAAACCACCAGTTCATTATAGCAATGCCCGGGACGGACGTGTATGGGCACCATTGTCTCACAGGAGACGATCGATTCAGTAATCGAATGGGCGGATGGACTAGGATTACTGGGTTTGGCCGCTCTTTCTTCCACCGAGGCCGCTCTACAACCAATTCCCCCTGATCCATTGGTGTGGAAAATGGTTCTTGACGCGGATTCAGGGATTGGTATTGCGACGGTAGTTTCTGTGGCCGTCCTCTCAAGTGTCCTAGGTGCTGTTGTAGGCTACGCTATTGGCATGTACGCAGGAGGATGGGTTCTGGAGAGGCTCGTCCCCGAACCGACAATAAGGAGGCTTAACGTGCTCATGGAAAGGTACGGCGCGGCTGGAATTTTCATTGCTGCAGTATCGCCAATTCCCTACAAGGCCCTTGCATGG
>CAYFGD010000102.1:0-4275 GCA_964342715.1 uncultured Candidatus Poseidoniales archaeon
GGATCCGTCTGCGACGCCATCGCCGTCAGTGTCCGCCGAGTTCGGGTTAGTACCCGCGGCGTACTCCTGGCTGTTCGACAGGCCGTCACCATCCGGATCGGCATTGGCGTCACTGGCTGAGTTGGGGTTCAGCCCGTAGGCAGACTCCCAACCATCAGGCAGACCGTCATTGTCCGTGTCTGGGTTGTTCATATCAGTCCCTGCAGCTTGCTCCTCTGCATTTGTCAGGCCGTCACCATCCCAATCTGCACCACCATCAGAGGGGTCCAGAGGGTTGGAACCGTCGGCGCTTACACCGACGGAACCTGCCATTAGCACTAGGAGAAGTGCAACTAGCATGCTCGCGTTCTTTGTCTTCTGCATTTTCATCATACTCCAAATTCAGTTTAGAGAACCCGCTGTTCTCTCTTTCCGGTCAATGCTCGCGCTGATTTCTGCGCGTTGCTATCGTTCCGGGAGGGGCGGAATGGATCTGGGGACGACTTAGCTAGTGCACATGGAGACTCAATAAACGCTACACTGAGCGTTTGTTGCTCTGTCTCTGTACTGTTTTCTAATCTAACTCGTTCCTCCTTTCCTATCATCCGGTCTCACGGGCATTCATAGGGAACCCACTGTTCCCTCTAAATTCTGAGCAGTGTGAAGCCTATTTCAAGGGTTCCCGTGAAAGTATCAGGGGGAAAGTCTGGATAGTTCGGCGTTGAAGCGGGTTGATCCGAGGAAGTGGAGCACTGGGGCTGCTAGCGTCGCGATCACCAAGACGCCTAGGAAAATACTCGACCAGAGTTCTATCCCCCTTCCAAGCGTTAGGAACAGGATCCAACCTGCGCTAGTGAACATCGGAAGCCTGTACCTCTTGCTGAAGAGAGAGATTCTAGCTCTGGCTACTTCGTCGCTGAAGTATTGGGGCGCTTCATTGGCCTCGACTAGCCCCGCTTCCACTCCGCAACGAGCGCAGACAAGATGCCTAGGTCCGATTCCACCTATGAACTGAGACTCGTCGTAAGTCTGGTTACAAGTCCTGCATGTCGGCATTGTCCTCGGTTATACCGGAGGGGGCTTCTCCTTCAACACTACGGTTCAAGGCTCTCGGTTTGCAGGTTAGGTTCGATCTTTTTCTTGGGAATCTGAAGGAATGATTTCAGAATCTCTCGCCCCAAAGGGCTGCCTACTGATTCCGGATGGAATTGAATTCCATGTACTGGCAGTTTACTATGCCTAAAGCCCATGAGAAGAGAACCAGTGGAGTCCCATGAATTTGGGATTAGGTCTCCGCCCTCTTTGGGAGAAAGGACCAAACTGTTGTATCTCATCATAACAATCTCGTCATCAAGATTGGAATATAGACCGGAACCGTCGTTGATCATGATAGAGGGTTTCCCATGCACGGCACCCAGGGGTGATTCGATTAGGTCCCAACCGACGGCCCTTCCTATCGCCTGGTGACCGAGGCAGAGTCCCAATAGGGGGATTGCCATTGAGTCATCGTTAAGCCTGCCCGAAACCCCTCTGCGAGCGATTTCCATAGTGATTGGCGATGCCTCTGGCCTTGCTGGGCCTGGTCCGATGATTATTCTGGAAGGGCTCATTTGCTCCAACCACCTATCCAATTTCTGACTTGGGTCTTCGTGGACCTCGGGTCTACCCTCCATGATAGCTACATCAGACCCCAATATCGCTATTTCCTGTGCTATGTTCTCAGTGAATGAGTCCAAATTGTCTACTAGCAAGGTTGCCCCTTTGGGGGCATCTTCCGGATCTCGGAATATCGAGCCGCTCGAGGTTACGACTTGTGGGGTTTCTGCAAATACCTTCCCTATTGGACCGTCGACTCTAGGGACGGGCAATATCTCGACTTTTCTCTCCGGCAGTTCCTCGATTGAGAATCCTGTTCTGAATCCCCAAGCCGCCTCGGTCAACGCAGCGGCCTTCCATCTTGCCTCTTCGACCTCCTCTGGGGGTGATGAGTCGATCACTATGCCGCCTCCTGCTTGAACGGTTCCATGCCAGTTATTTGGCCCGGAAAACGCCTCAAGGGTCCTGATTAAAATATTCCAGTCTGCTATTCCGGCACCACTATGAACGTGTCCCATTGACCCAGTCCAAGCTCCTCTGGGAGCGCCCTCCAACTCATTTATTGCTGCCATTGTAACCGTTTTTGGGCAACCCGTGATCGATCCTCCTGGGAACATTGCCGAAATCGCATGGCCAGCACTGACACTCTCCGAGATCCTCCCCTCGACCCCACTGACCAGATGCTGGACGTTAGCGAGTGCCTCTATCCTCCAACCGGACCATCTTACGGAACCGGGTTGGCAGACTCTGCTCAAATCGTGCCTCTCTAGATCGACGAGCATCAGGTGCTCTGCAACCTCCTTCTCAGAGGAGGCTAGTTGGTAACGTAGAGTGGCATCTGTTTCTTCATCTCTTCCTCTTTTTCTTGTTCCCTTTATTGGCCTAGTTCTAACAATGCCACTTTCTAACTCAATTAATCTCTCAGGACTGGAAGATGCAACAGACCAGCCCAAGTCGCCTACCATCATCCAAGAGGAGAAGGGGGCCGGGTTGGAGTCGGTTAGCCTGAGAAATGATTCCCACGGATTTCCAAGCATTTCCCCCTTCCATCTTCTCCCGTAGTTTACCTGGTATAGATTCCCAGAAGTAATGCTCTGTCTAATCTTGGAGACCTTGCGAGCGTGTTCTGAATCTGATTCGCTATCTGGAACCACACCGGGGATTCTCATCGGCTCTATTGATTCCATATGGCAGATCTCTGGAGGCTCTGTACACCAATGGTGGCCATCGATAGCAGCAATGCTGAGCATACCAGACTCTCTTTCATGAATCATCCATGCATCTGCTCTCCATAGTATTCCAAGAATGGTCCCTGCTGGGGGGTTATTTGGGAGGGATATTGGAACGGTCCAGCGAGATAGGTCATATCCAATTATTCCAGTAAAACCGCCGGGAACAATGGGGAGTGGCTCTTTGAAAGTGGGGTTTATCTCTAGATCTCCTGCTATCCTGAAAGAGTCGCTTAGGTTTTTTGGCCTGTGTTCTTCAACTGTAATCCACTTGCAGTTTCGTAATTCTTGGACCAATAGGTGCAATGGCGGTGGATTGGTAATTCTCACATCACCATCTAGTGCGGATGTTTCCGGGCCATCGTCATTAGGCTCTGGCTCGATGAGGAGGATTCGGATGCTTCCCAAGCAGGGCAGGAGGGACTTCATTGAGAGGTCCGTTACCGGACCGGTTGAGTTCAGAAGAATCTCATCTTGGGTTTCGACGTTTAATTTCCTCAAGTTTCTGAGGGCTCCCACCAGAGGGTCCTTGATTTCGGTGGTTCCAAGTGATATGTGAGTTGCCTCGACCATCAAATTACCTCCATCCAGGAGTTTCGTGCAGCAGTGAACAGGGGGCCTTTCGGTCTACCGATTTTTCTTCCATCTATAGTGCCTATTGCCCTAATTCCCATACCACTTCCACAAACCACCATCTCGGGGGCGCGAAGGATCATCGATAGAGTTAGCCTAGCTGGTCTGACTGGTATGCCAGCGGCCTCGAGGCCGGGCCTTATCGATTGGATAGTAACGGAGTCTAGCGCCCCGTCACCATGGCTGGGATGGTAAGCCACCCCGTCATGGTCAAGGAGCAGAGGTGCGCAGCGGTCCCCGTCGATCAGAATCCCATCCTCGAAGAGAAGGCCTATGTCGGCACCGTTCTTGATGGCTGCCTTCCTAGCCTGCCTGTGTGGCTCCCAGTCCCCGTGCTTTGTACCCCTGACAGGTTCCTCCCAGTTCGGGGCGAGCAGCGAGACGGCGGAGAGAGGGGTATCAGTCCATTTCTGGATTGTGCGCGGCTCTAGGCGGATATCGCCCTCTGATGAAGCCTCCACAATCAGTAGGAAGTTTGCCTGGTCTTGGCTGTCGTTTGGCTCTCCAGGGTGCTCTAAGGCTTCCAGCCTTGAGAATACGGTCTCCTCTAGGTCGTGTGGTATGTCGATACCCAGTACCTTGGCATGGCGACGGATTCTCGCGAAGTGCAATTCCGCCGATACTAGTGATTTCCCTCCATTCCAGCCCATTGCTGACCAGACCGCTGAATTGGGGTCGGCAGGAGCGGGCATGGCTCGCGATAGCCGGTTCGGGATTCAAGACCTTCGTTCGGTCAGAGCATGTCATCGAGGAACGAGGTGTCTACGTCCTCTTCCCCTAGGTCGTCTGCGAGGTCATCTAGGTCGTCGATATCGAGATCCTCTGGCTCCTCTCCGAG
>CAYFGD010000103.1:0-3934 GCA_964342715.1 uncultured Candidatus Poseidoniales archaeon
CTCGCCGACCTCGTTCATTGAGTGGTCCCTTGTCGCCTTGGTGAAGAACCGGGCATAGAGAAGGTGCATTACAGCGTGCTCTATGCCTCCTATGTAGAGATCCACTCCGCCTTCCATCCAGTAGTCGACGACTCCCTTGTCGAAGGGCGACTGGTCGTTGCTAGCATCGCAGAACCTCATGAAGTACCACGAAGAATCGTAGAAAGTATCCATTGTATCGGTCTCCCTAGTAGCGGAGCCACCGCATTTGGGACAGGATGTGTTGACGAACGAGTCGTGCGACTCGAGGGGGTTTCCCTTCTGGTCCTCGGTGAATTTGACATCAAGTGGAAGTTCAACTGGAAGTTCCTCGGATGGGACGGGAACGATACCACATGAGTCGCAATGAATCATTGGAATTGGAGTGCCCCAGAATCTCTGGCGGCTTAAGAGCCAGTCTTTCAATCGGTATTGAACGGATCCGTGTCCCGATTCGGCGTTCTCGAGGGCCTGAATTACAGCGGACTTGGCATCGTCTCCAGAGAGACCATCGAATCCGTCTCTGGAAGAGTTGACCATTGGCCCATATCCTTCGAAGGCAGCAGACAGTTCGGCTTCGGGGTCCTCCTCCTGAGATGCGACCAATACCCTCCTGATCTCCAACCCGTATCTCTTTGCGAAGTCGAAGTCTCTCTGATCGTGTCCCGGAACGGCCATGACAGCTCCAGTCCCGTAGGAAGCGACGACAAAGTTACCAGCGTAAATCGGGACCTTCTCCCCACTAAGTGGATTGATTGCAAATCTGCCAAGAAAAACGCCTTTCTTCTCCTTCAGCATGTTGATTCTCTCGAACTCCGACATCCTTGTGCACTCTTCGAGAAGTTCCCTCCAGGGGCCCTCCCACTCCGTTCCCGCACACAGCTCCTCACAGAGTTCATGCTCTGGGGAGAGAGTCAGGAATGTTACTCCAAAAATGGTGTCAGGTCTGGTCGTGAAGGCCCCGACTACTGATTCTGATCCATCCACCTTGAAGTCTATGTGGGCTCCATGCGAGCGCCCGATCCAATTCCTCTGCATGGCCTTTACGTTCTCTGGGAATGAGATGTTATCCAACTCGTCGAGAAGTTCGTCAGAATAATCGGTCATTCTCAGGAACCACTGAGACATGTCCCTCTGGACTACCTCTAATCCGCACCTCCAGCATCGATTGTTCTTGACCTGTTCATTTGCAAGAACCGTGTCACAGTCTGTGCACCAGTTGACGGGGGCCGTTCTCCTCTCGACCAGTCCACTTTCATTCAGTCTGAGGAACATCTCCTGATTCCACCTGTAGTAATCCACGTCTGAGGTGGCTAGGAACCTTCTCCAGTCGTAGGAGAAACCCATCCTCTCCTGATCGGCACGGATGCTCGAAATGTTTCGGTGGGTGACGTGATGGGGGTGTCCCCCCTCCTTCTTGGCAGCGTTCTCTGCAGGCATCCCGAACGAGTCGTACCCCATGGGATAGAGCACGTTTCTTCCCATCAGCCTGTGGAACCTAGCCATCGCATCTCCGATCGAGTAGTTTCTGACATGCCCCATGTGCATGTGGCCCGAGGGATAGGGGAACATCTCCAAGCAGTAGAACTTCTCTCTGCTTCGATCCACTTCCGCCTCGAAGGCCTTCGATTCGGACCACGCCTTCTGCCAGCGGGCCTCTATTTCTTGGGCATCGTAGTCCATATTTTCACTCCCTTTATGCTTCCGAGGGAGCCATCAGGCTCCCCGCAGAAGCAGCAGACTGGCCAGTAGCCCGCCTTGCAGGGTGTATGAAGCGGGCTTTCGTGCCACGTATCGCGACTCGGACGTTCCGCTTTGAAGCCTGCCCCGAGAGTGGGGGTCCGCCACACCTATGGGAGATGGTTGCGTCCGAGTCTTAATGCTGAGGGACGGGGAGTTCGACAAGAGGGTCGGCGACGATGGAGTCGAGGTCTGGGTAACTCAGATGGGCGGTTATATGAACATGAACACCGCTTTCATCGACAGGGAGTCAGGAATAGTGGCGATAGTGGATCCATTCGACTCGGAAAGATGGGTGGAGGGACTTGCTGAGGACGGTCTCGAGCCTACGCACCTACTGTACACCCATACACATCGTGACCATGTGGCTGGATACTCCACTATGATGTCCCTAGCTCCCGACGTCGAGGTTTGGGGGCACGATGAGGCGAGGGTTCCGAGCTTGCTAGGGCATGTCGTGTTCAAGCAGGTAGACTTCACTGACACGTGGGCCAACGAGCCCGATACCACCGTCGAGTGGTCCGCAGGATCGGTCTCCCTCGGGGTAACCCACTCTCCGGGCCACGCCCCTGGTCACGTCACTCTGCACGGACATGGGGTCTATCACGCGGGGGACTTGCTATTCACAAATGGAATGGGGAGGGTCGATCTGCCGGGTAGCGACCCTAGGGCCCAATGGATGAGCATACGTCACGCGAAGGGGATTCTGATGGGCCTTCCAGCCGAGTGGAGGCTGATTCCGGGGCACAGGTATGACTGGATCGATGGTTCCACCCCAGACTGGGTTAGCGTTGGCGAGGCCCTTCAGCACAACTACGCCCTCAACTCGCCGGCCTTGGAAAGGATGGGGCGATAGAATGGCGGACGGGCCTCTCGCCCCACCTTCGGCGGATGCGGTGGCGGGTTCTAGGGCTTCTTCGAACCCCTTATCTTCGCTATCATCGACCCTATTGTGGCGAGGTAGATCTTGTTCCTCCACAGCCACGAGACCAGTCTGAAGGCCCCCTTCACCCTGCCCATTCTCATTCCGCCTTGTCTTCCCTAGTGAGGCTGAGGCCCATCTTGCTAGCGGCCCCCTCGACTGTTCCATCGGGCATCTCGCCCTCCTGCTCGAGCGCGGATAGGGCTGCCAGCACTATGCTCTCGGTGTCTATCTCGAAGAACCTCCTGAGGCTCTCCCTGGTGTCGGATCGGCCGAATCCATCAGTCCCTAGGACCACGAATCGCCCACCTACCCACCTTTGGATCATTTCGGGGACAGCTGCGATGTAGTCCGATACTGCGACTGTGGGCGTATCGTCGCCGAAGCACTCGGATGCGTATGGTTCCCTCTTGTCCTGGGGGTTGAGCCTGTTGTGCCGCTCGGAGTCCAGGCCGTCCCTCCGCAGCTCCCCGTATGAGGTGACGGACCAGACCTCTGATGATACGCCATGCTCGGCTTCCAGAATCGATGAGGCCTCGCGAGCGTACTGCAGTATTGGACCCGAGCCGAGAATCCTGATCGAGGGGGGTTGCCCTGCCGAGTCCTGAACCTTATAGGCCCCCCTGATTATCCCCTCGTCCGCTCCCTCGGGCTTTGCGACCTGCTGCTGGTTCTCATTGTAGAGCATGATGTAGTGGATGACATCGAGGTCCTTGCCCCACATCTCGTCTATCCCATGCCGGATTATCGTTGCTAGCTCGTAGGCATACGCCGGGTCCCAAGCGCGGCAGCCCGGGACAGTAGACGCGACCAGGAGGCTGTGACCGTCCTGGTGCTGGAGCCCCTCTCCGTTCAAGGTAGTCCTGCCAGCCGTTGCACCCATGAGGAATCCCCTCGCCCTGGAGTCGGCGGCTGCCCAAACTTGGTCGGCTATCCTCTGGAAACCGAACATGGAGTAGAAGGTGTAGAACGGCAGCGTAGGGGAGGCTGAGTGGGAGTATGATGTGGCTGAGGCTGTCCATGTTGCCATGGAAGTTGCCTCCGCAATGCCCTCTTGGATAATCTGGCCCGATTCATCCTCCTTGTACTTCATCAGCATCTTGTGGTCTACGGGAGTGTAATTCTGGCCGACCTGTGAGAATATCCCAAACTCGCTGAAGAGGGGGTCCATGCCGAATGTCCTTCCCTCGTCTGGAATTATAGGAACCACCCTTGGGCCGATGTCGGACTTGAGCAGGTTCCTCAGTAGCCTCA
>CAYFGD010000104.1:0-3830 GCA_964342715.1 uncultured Candidatus Poseidoniales archaeon
CAGGGACCTTCGTCATATACCTCAAGGGATGGTCGACCGGCGAGCCGGTATTGTCCATCGACAGAGGGACCTTCGACGTACTTGAGCTTTGGATCAACGTCTCAGTGAAGACTACTGGCAACATCGTATTCAACCTCGGTGATACCACCCAACACGTACTTCCAGGGGAATGCTCCTCGTTCGACATTGAAGTAACAAAGCACTTCACCCCCGGACACTTGGTATTCACTACTCCAGGAGGCCCCGACGAAAGGCCATCCGATGTCTCAGAGTCGACTTGGAGGTATGATAACTGGGTCGTAGACCTAGACTTCGAGAATGCCCCCGGAGGAAACGGTATCGCGGACAACGAGCCAAGGTACTGGTCCGTTGTCGACACCCCTTACACAGTAACTGCACTGATGTGCGCGCCATACAATGCTACTGCTGGCCTCGGAGAGGCTGTCACTGTAAGAGCTCATCTAGACGGGGCCCCACAAGTCAGGGACACAGTTGTACTAGTTACTAACGTGAAGCAAGTATATGACTTGGAGTCCTCGGTACCTGAGACCATCCTGTCTCTCCACCCGGGGCAGGAGTATGAGATGCCTACGACCATTGAAAATGTAGGTAACGGACCGGACAGGTATGACATCACAATACAGTCGATCACAGACTCATTTGGTGCTTCTCACGTATGGGACGTCTACATACCAAGGATACTCTTTGAGGAGCTTGACAGAGACGAATCACAAACAATCCCAATTGTCGTAAATGTGCCAGAGAAGACCCTAGCAGGACAGTACACAATGGTTCTTCAGGTTCTGAGTGAGGAAGCTTACGAGGGCACTAGGATACGAGATGTAATTACTCTTCAGATTGAGATAGTGGAGTTCCATGACATGAGGATTGTACTTGACCCCGCGGTCGAGAGCAAGATCAAGACAACTGCACCCGGTAGGACAGTAAGGTTCGTGATGAACGTGACCAACTTCGGGAATGTACCAGACCAGCCAACCCTACACAACCATACCAAGGACGGTGCGGGATGGGACGAGCAAGCAGGCCTCAACGCTCTCGAGAACTGGCAGATCAGGTTCGCCATACTGGAGGACTTCGAGTCGGAGTTCCCCACCGAGGTTCCTTGTGGCGTTCAGGAGACCCTCAACGACCCCATACCTAACGAGCCATGCTACAAGTCAGCAGCCGAAGTCCTGACTCTCCCCCTTATGGAGGCTTACACCACACTCAATATCGTTGTAATCATAGAGATTCACCCAGAGGCCGCCTTAGCGAATAGGGAGATTGGAATCAAGGTCCTCTCATCTCACGGGTCGGCGGAAGCCGGTGGGGACCATGACGAGACGGCGATTTGGGACGACTCCTGCACAATCGACATGAATGGCGACGGCCTACCTGACAACTATCGCCCCAATTGCGACACCAACGAGCAGGTAATAGAACTCAGGCTCAGGGCACCAGATCTTGAGGTCATGACAGCCCGAGCAGAGGTTCAGAAGGGAGATGTCGGCGACATGCTTTCCGTAAACGTCCAAGTCAGGAATATAGGTAACGCGCACGCGACGGACGTCAACATTGTTCTTTGTGCAGGTCAGTCGGAAAAGAGCATAGAGGACGATGGATGCAAGGAGGAGAACATAGTCTACAGACAGGTAGTCGAGGCAATAATGCCCAACCTTGACGACGAGGACCCACCCACCATAACGCTCCTCTACATGGTCGAGGCAGGAACCCATGATGTAGTGGTCGTAGTTGATCCGGACAACATCATCGTTGAGACGAATGAGGATAACAACGTCATGGCCGTAGAAGACGGCAAGATGGGGTCGAACCTAGGATTCCTAGACGTTGGAGTGGAGATTATTGTACAGTACTCGGTTCCAGGAATCATCGTGATAGCGACCTTCGCTCTCTTTGGGATAGTGGGCGTAGTCATGTATGGAAGAAGGATGGAGGCTCTGCAGCGGTACCGAGAGAAGAGTAGCCTGTTGGCCAATATGAGCGAAGACGACCTTCGCTTCTAGGCCTCACTTGGCCATCCACCAGGGAAGGGGTGTGCTACGGTCCGCTGCCACCAGGCTACCTCTCTCGGAGGCGAAGTCCCTGAGCAGTCGCTCTCTCAAAGAGTGCATCATCTCCTCGGCGTCGTTCGACTGTATCCTCATAGACTGGGCGAAAATATCGAGGTCCAGAGGCCTCCTCGGCTGTGCCATTAGTGAATGGGCCAGAAGCCTCTCCTCGTAACTCCCAAGCCCCTCATTCACGCTTGGAGTAGCCTTGCTCATGACATGCTGGTGGAGAGCAATTACCGCATCACGGCGTTCGTCTATCCTCTCGAGGCTGGCATCCAACTCAGCTAGGATCTGTATGGCCTCTGCCATTGGTAACTTTCTCCTCGTCCCTAGCTGCCCTACAATTTCGTCTAGGTCATCAGGTAACTTGTTGGAGAGTCTAAGAGGCCCCCCTCGAGGCATTCTACGATGCTCGGCTCTGAATAAATCGGGACCAAGGTCGAGCCTAAGGGAGAATGACTGGTTTACCGTGTAGACCTTCCTAGGCGGACCTCCTCGCTCAGAAGGAATTTTTTCACTCTCGACGAAACCAGATTCCTCAAGAACCCCTAGATGCTTCACAACAGCCTGCTGACTCACGTCGAGGAGTTCGGATAGCTGAAGAGGGTAGTGAGGCTCCTTTACCAGATACTTCAGAATCTGCCGCCTAGTGGAATTTTCGAGTACCGACATGGCCTCATCAAAGTCTACCAAACTTACCAACTCGTAGTTGTCTAGTAAACCCCCATCTAAAAACCCAACCTGAGCATAGAATAATAGCACATGGTATGATGAAAGCATCATGGGAACCACGACGACGGTCTTGAAGACCGCTTCAGTGATATTCGGCGCCCTCATTCTTCTTGCCGCTCTAGGAGCTTCGGTCGTGGTCTCTTACTATGATGAGGGGATAGCCGAGGATTGTGATGACACCGTCGGCACCATTGGACAGGCCGTGGGTGCCGACGAGGGACAGTGCCAAGACGCGGAGGAGCAGAGAGACACCCTTGACTCACTCGTCTTCCCACTCAACATACTGGGTGCGTCGCTGGTCATACTGCCACTAATCCACTCACTCATGGGAAGAGGAAAGTCATAGATCAACCGTTGTCCCAATTCTCCCACGACTCTGCGACCGGCTCTTCTTCCGCCACTTCATCGACACCAGCACTACTCGTTTCCGGGTTCTTCCAGGGGCCGGGGACCTCCTCTTCCGGCGAAGAAACCTCATTGTGTTGATTGTAAATTTCCTCAGTTGTCATTATTCGAACCTGAGCGGAAACTTCCACCTTGTCCTCCTTCGGCCTGGACCACCCAATTACCGCTAGTATCAGTGCGACGAGCCCGAAAGGAACACCGAAGCAGCATCCGAACATCATGAGGAGTACAGACGAACTCCCCAGCATCTCGGACTGCGCGGCGTAGTCATCCACGATCCACACGGTCCCTTCGCTGGCATCATTGTGCAAGGTGTAAACTCCTGATTCTCCAGGCAAGAAAACCCTGACCGTGCGATACACGGGACTGTCTGGAGAGACCTGGCGGTCTATGCTCAGCGCACCCGGCTTCTCCCATGGGCAATCGACTCCATCCGGATCAGTCAGCCTGAGTTCGACAGGGACCTCCTCGTCACCATCCGCCACCCTCAGTGCCAGGTAGTACCTATCGTCTGTCAAATCCACAGACGAGCTACCCCCCGCTTCCACGAAGGCCACATTGAACTGCTCTGGATCAAGATATGGCTCGGCGTCATCGAGAGCGTTGCTCGCCGACAACACG
>CAYFGD010000105.1:0-3735 GCA_964342715.1 uncultured Candidatus Poseidoniales archaeon
GCAACCGCCTCCGCATCTTCATTGGCAAAGAAGGTCTCTTTGTCAGAAATATCTCCAACCCTCGCGCGTGACTTTGCTCTCTGCCACCGAGCCTCCCTCCCTGCACGAACCTCGATTAGAATGAAATCCTCGCGTTCCCGTAGTGCTTCGACTTCTCCTGGCGTTCGTATCGAATCGATAACAGCATCCTCCCCCTCTAATCTCTCGAGTAACATTTCAGCGAGTACGCCAGCTCCACCGATTCGACGCAATTCATTACCCCCCTCGATTAGATTCTCCCGGGTCTCATCTATTCCCTTCTCTTTGAGGTGAGCTCGTATCGAATCCGAGCAGGATTCGCTGACCAGGCCCTTGGATACGAACCAATCAACAACGGTGGATTTACCCGAGGCATATCGCCCAGTCAATCCGATGAGCATGTGCTGACGCGCGGGCATCCCGGGGATAGGGGTTTCTAGGACCAGAACCGCCTCGTCCTTGCATATTGCAACTCTGCGTTGTGTATCGCCCGAAGAAGTCTGACCCTGTCTCCTGGAGGCCCTCGAAGCAACCTAGTCGCAGTATCCTCGCCGACCCCTCTCCCCATCAGGCAAAGAACCGCGTCCTGCCCATGTGTTCTGAGAAGCTCCGCGTTCCTCTGCATCCTGCCGCTGATCTTCCGGTCACTGCTTGCGACCCAATCGGCGAGCATTGACTCCATCCTCTCGGGGGCGCAGGCCTGCATTGTTCCACCGCAAGTCGAACACGGCTCGATGATGCTCAAACGCTCAACCCTCCTCCTTGTCTTGCCCTTGCAATTCAGGCAAATTAGCACAGCTCTTTCGTTCAGCAGACGGGTCTCGAGTCGTTCCCTGATCTCTGCATCACTCCACGCAGGGAGGAGGAGGTCCCTCTCGGCCCTAGGGGAGATTCCCAGCCTACCAGCTGGGGTGTGGTGAATGGTTTTCTCCCCGCTCTGCAAGTCCCTTAGCAGGTCTTGGGTGGCTTCGATGTCCATTCTCTCATGGAATAATTTGTCCAATGCCTCCTCAATCACTGGCGTTCCCCTGTAACGACTCATCAAACCCTCTAGGTTCACCTTCCTCGGGTCCACTCCCTTCTTCAGAACCCCCATCCTCCTAGCGACTTGAACCACCCTCCACCTCACGGCCCGGCCATTTGGTATGGTCATCCTCATTATCGAAGGAAGAGCCTCTGCCGGAGTTCCTTTGAGCCACTCAATAACATCGCTCGGACTTACTCCTGGAACCTGGAGGGAAATTCTGTACGGATCAATAACGGCCCTCCCCATCCTACCCTCATTCAGCGACCCCATCGCCTGTAGAAAATGCGCTAGGGTCTCGTTAACTCTCGACCCATGGCAAGTGTTCAGAATCACAGCCCCGTCCCTTTCTGATACAGTCAGCGTCCTGTCGTCGGGAAGAACTCCCGAGGATTCAAGATGCTCTGCAACGCTTCCCATGAAGGCCTCTCTAGCATCATCGGAGAGGGGATAATCGCCTAGTAGAGAGGTGCCATAATCATCATCAATCGCCCCCATGGCAATAGCCGCACTTCGCCTAAGCTGTCCGACTTCAGTTGCCACCTCGATTGGTACAGGGGGCAGCTCTCCAGACCAAACAGGGACCTCACCAGTGTCCTTTACAGGAATTACAAGGAGCTCTTCTTGTTCAGGGTCGGCGTCTACTATCTGCCATGTCCTCCCAGCCATCACAAATGTCCTAGTTCTCGCCAGATCCCCCTCGTCTTCACTACCCAGAGAAAGAACGAATGCCTCGTCAACTGTCCCTAGGATGCCCCTGCCAACTGCGTCCCTCACCCTGTAAGAGAGCTCGTCCGGAATCATCGAGATATGCTCAATTCTAGTTCTACCGAGCCTCCCTGAGGGAGAAAACCACCCTTCCGAGAGAGACTCCGGAAGTGCACCAAGGAACTGCCTTCTCCACTTCTCCTTATCGCTATCTGGGATCTCTTCTTCCCAGGATGGCCTCTCTTCCGGAGCATCCCCCTCGGTTCTCCTTGACAGCTCTCTCCACAGGCTTGCGGGCCATGTAGTCACATCAGAATCTTCAGGATTCTCGATAAGCCTAATCATCCATCGGTCGTTGAGTACCCTCAGAATTGAAATCGTGCGCCACTCGTCCCAATCATTGAAAATTGAGCACTTGGAAACAATCTCAGTCGCAAGACTGAGGGAAACGATCCCCCTCTCGATTGACATCTGAAGAAATTGATTTGCAGCTACCACTGCCGGGTTATACCTCCACTCAACACCTTCCAACTCCCCTGCCATGGCCCGTCTTGAAATTACAGCCCCTTCGGCAATCTCATCGATTTCCCAAGCTAGAAGGTCCCCCTTCCCAGAACCCCCTAGGTGGTGCTCTGCTCTCCCCATCCTCTGGAGCAGCCTGTCCACTGCCCTGGGACTTTGTATCTGGTGTACTCTCCGAATGCTCCCTATGTCTATCCCAAGCTCAAGGCTACTGGTGCAAATTATCCCGTGTAGCGAGCCACTCCTAAGTGCCTCTTCCATCTCCCTACGTGTCTCCGCGGCCAAGCTACCATGGTGAACGCCAAGGCGCAGCTCGTCGTTCATGTTGCCAAGCCTCTGAGCGACCGACTCTGCAGCATTTCGAGAATTCACGAAGACCAGTGCGGGATTCTCTTCTAGTAACGAAAGTACGAGGCGTCTGTGCGCTGCTACTGCATGAGGTGTACTGGACCAACTGACTGCCTCTGCCTCATCAGATACACTCGGTGGCTCCCTATGCACAATGACCTCGGTAGACCTTGGCGCAGGTCCATGAATCGCTGAAGCACTTTCGGACACCCATCTCGCCATCTCTTTCGGATTTCCAACAGTGGCCGATAGCCCCACCCTTTGGAAGTCACTAGGGCAGTAGGCCCTAATCCTCTCCAATCCGACTAACAGTTGCGCTCCCCTCTCGGAGGATGCCAGATCGTGGACTTCATCCAGGACAACCGCCCTAACTCCTGCCAGATGCCCCCTCAACCTGCTCCCGAGAAGCATTATCTGTGCAGTTTCGGGCGTTGTGACCAATAGGTTCGGGGGGTTCTTTGATTGCTTCGTCCTAATGCTCTGAGGCGTATCCCCATGCCGTAGCCCGACGCTTAGCCCCAATGGCTCCAGCATAGTTGCAAGCCTTCTATCTATGTCCCTGTTCAGCGCCCTGAGGGGGGTAATGTACAGTATGGAAAGCCCATCCCAATCCTCATTGAGGCACCTTGAGACTAGTGGAAGTATGGCTGCCTCAGTTTTCCCGCTACCTGTAGGAGCTACCAAAACCCTGTCATTGCCATCCATCAGATCTGGAATGCATGCCTCTTGAATCGGAGACAACTCCCATCCCAGATCAGAGACCAGCTCCCTGACTTTCGGATGTAGGTAACCTTCCGACCCACCACTCATGTGGTGTTGCCGGGGTCGACCCGTGAAAACCCCTCTCTTCAGGGATGGGGTGGAACTTCATCAGACCAGTGCGCCATCTTGTTCAGGGTAATTGTGACATTCGTGATTTCTCCGTCCTCCCAGTAGTCCACAGCGACGAAAGTCGGCCTGTTGTCCATTATCTCCCAACACTCAATCGATCTGTTCAGCAGGAAGTCATAGTCATTCACTTCCCCCGCCCTCAATGGGTCGGGAAGTCCAAAGGCATTGGAAAGCCAGTTGTTCAGATGCCAAACTGGCTGAGAGCCATCTCCTCTGTGTACTGT
>CAYFGD010000106.1:0-3714 GCA_964342715.1 uncultured Candidatus Poseidoniales archaeon
CAGAAGGCCGGCGAGGGCAGGATGATCTGGACGCCGGGAGTCAACCTATCGGCGGAGGAGGGCGTGCTAGGGCAGCGCTACGGTCACCCATCCGATGCGATCAAGGCAGGATCTGACGCAGTGATCGTTGGCACGGGAATACACAAGGCGGGCAATCCCGCAGCCGCTGCCAAGGCATATGCCGACGCCACCTGGGCGGCGTTGCTGGATCGTTCTTGCTAGCTCAGGACCCCGCAGGGATGGTCGGTGCACAGAGAGCCGAAGGTCGAGTCCTCGCCGACCGTGATGGTCGCCTGAAGGAACAGCGGGGAGGTTGTCCTGTAGATGGAGTGGGTGCCGGTGATGAGGATGCTGGTGGTGTAGGTGCCATCCACTATCTGTCCCGGCAATCCATCCGCAGATGCGTGTACCGAGATGTTATCCCAGTTGTCGGAGTATGTCCAGAATGCCTTGGTAAGAACCCTCACGGTGTCGTTATCGGAAGCTGTCTCTATGGTGATGGTGGCGTACATGTCCGCGGCGATTGGGCAGTTGATGTCCGCGTCCCATGTTATGGCGAGGTCCCCGCTGTCGTTGGCCGCAACGGGGTAGTATTCCCACCAAGCATCGTACATGACGATCGAGCAATCGTTCCAAGGATTGGTGTAGGTGTCTTGGGCCAAGCCGGATCCGGGGGTACCCGGGTTGAAGCCCTCGTTGCCGTTGGATATCACGGTCGGAGAACTAGTCGGGGCGTAGCTGGTCTCGAAGGGCCCAAAGAAGATGGCGATGATGAAAAAGAGGCCGAGAACACCCTCTGTGATCCTCGCGCCGATTGACTTTTCTTCCGCTGCTTGCATGCGTATGTGGCTGTGTTCCTCTTCCTCGACGGGTTGTAGGGGGGGCGTGGCCAGCAGGGGGGAACCCTCCGGCTGCTCCTCCCACCAGTTAGGGGCGGTGGCAGGCAGGAGCGTTTCGTTCCCGACCCTGTGCCTATGACACCACCCCTCCGACCTGAACTCGAGGGCGTTGCAGCCCTCGGCGGCGCACCTACGGTCGCCCATGCTTCCCGTTCCGCCCCATATGGGATGAATCTATGGACGAATCGCGGGGCTAGTAGGACATATCGCGAATCTGATCGATGTACTCGCTGAGGTCAACCACGCCCGCGTAGTGCGCCGCTCCTGCCCCGGCGACCGAGAGCGTCAACAGGAGTGTGATTCGCCTCAGCCACCTGCGCTTCTTCCTAGGGGGCTCCACTGGCTCGTCGACGACGGGCGCCGGGGGTATCTCGGGCAGTGGGGGTATCTCGGGCAGTGGGGGCAGCGCAGGAGGCTCGGACCCCAACTCGGGGTACAGCTCGTCTAGGTCGGCCAGACCGGGGGCGGCGGGGACCTCGCCCATGATCGCGTCCCACTTCTCGTCGACGTCGCTGGCTGTCACAGGCGTCACCAGCACCGCGGTGGCCCCTGCCGAGAAGGACGCGTCCTCCGCGGTCTCGAGGCGTGTCCTGCTGGTCACGAACACTATCCTAGCTTCATAGTCCGTCTCCCTCATCTCCAAGGCCGCGAGGTGGCCGTCGAGTCCGGGTATGTCCAGGGAAAGAAGGACGAGGTCGGGCTTGTGCTCGACGTACTCGTCGACCGCCTTGTCGCCGTCCTCGCAGATGATGGTCTCCCACCTCCTGCGATAGAATATGCCCTTGAGCTGTCCCTCGGTCATGGGGTTGTCAGCGACGATCAGGACAGATTGTCTCTCCTCCCCCATGAGGTGCACACGACAAGGGTGATTCATGAACGGAGCGGTGCGGTGCTCGCAAAGCTGGTGTTTTCAGAGGATTGAGTCAAGGAGCCACTCGGGGTCGAAGGGAATCAGGTCCTCGTAGCCCTGCCCGGTGCCGGCAAGGACAATGGGTCTGCCTGTGGTGTGGGCTATCGACAGCGCTGCGCCGCCATTCGCATCGGTGTCCATTTTGCATAGCACCGCCCCGTCGAACCTGAGCATGCTCTGGAACACCTTGGCCTGCTCGACCGCGTCGTTGCCAGCTAGGGCGTCGGCCACGAAGAGCACGAGGTGCGGCTTAGTGACGCGGTGCACCTTTCTGAGCTCCTCCATCAGGTTGGTCTTGTTCTGCATCCTGCCGGCGGTGTCGATGATCACTATGTCATCGCCCCTGGCGGCGGCCGACTCGACCGCATCCCTCGATATGGCTGCGGAGTCTCCGCCCCTCTGACTAGAAATGCAGCGCACGCCGAGCCTCTCTGCGTGGGTGGCCAGCTGATCTATCGCCCCTGCTCGGAACGTGTCCGCAGCGGCGAGAACCACAGAGTATCCTGCTTCGGTAAGCCTGTGGGCCATCTTAGCGGTGGTGGTGGTCTTTCCCGTGCCATTGACCCCAACTACCATTATCACCACGGGACCTTCTTCCGCAGACAATGACTGTATTGTCTTGTCGAAGTCCCAGTAGCCTGCCTCCAGCAGCTTCCGTAAGGATGTCCTCAGGGCGTCGTCGACAATTTGCGAGAGGTCCTTCCTGGTGGTGATCCTTGATCCGATGATGGTCGCCTTGAGAGCTTGGACCACCTCCTCCACGGCCGTGTGACCCATGTCCACGGAGAGGAGGTCGGTCTCAAGCTCCTCCAGGATACCATCCAGGACTTCCCCTCCTCTGATTATCATCCCCCCTCTGGATACCTCGGACTCTGAGAGGTCGACCTCGATTCTAGCTGTCTCCGCGGGGACTAGCTTGAACCCGGTGGTAGTCTCCATAGGGTCAGACTTCGGCTTCTTCTTCGGGGGCTTGGTCTTCCTCTCGGCCTTCTTCCTCTCGGCCTTCTTCCTCTCCTTCTTGTCGAGGGGTTTGGAAAAGGGGGCCTCCTTCGGCTCCTGTTCGTCCCACTCGTCCTCCTGTTCTGGGGACGCCGGGGCCGGTTCGGGCTCCGGTTCGGGCTTCGTGCTCTCCATCTCCTCCATCAGCTTCCTCTTCTGATGGAGCGCTTCCTCTGCCTCTACGGAGTCCTCTGTGGCGACGATTTCCCCTGTGTCCTCGGTCCTCTTCATCATCTTCTTGAAGCGGTCGAAGAGCCCCATCCAATCACCTAGTCATCCAGAGTCAGGTCCGTCCCCCGCCTGCGTCGAGCCTTCTTCGGGGGGTCCTTCGGCTCCGACTCGGAGCTCTGGTCAGGGGGTTCGGGTTCCACGCCCTCCACTACGGCGATCTTCTCGTTGAACTCATTGGCGAGACCTATCGTCTTGGTCTCGATATCGTCGAACTCGGCCCTCATCCTCTCCATCAGAGCCTCCAGCTCCTCGTTTCTCTTGGTGAGGATGTCCTTTGCCTCCTCCCTTGTCCTCTCTACCTGTATTCCGCTTCCTATGTCCACCACCGCGCCAGCGCCGGGGGGGATGTCAGTGGCTATCTGGACGCCTGCGCCCAATGGGACCATGGATCCCTTGGTGCCCTCCTCGGGTATCGATTCGAGGGTGTTGAGCGCACTCATCTGGTCCATCCTCACGGACTCTAGGCGTCTCATCTGCTGTTCCAGGGACTCCATCCTCTCCCTGTTCGCCTCGACGAGCCTAGCGATTCTCTGGAGGTCGTCCCTCGCGTCGGCCACGCTACTGGCACCTAGGGGTCACCAATGAAGCCGTCGGGGCTCAGGTGCTGTGGGAGACGAGGTCGTCGATGATCTCCTGTCGGAGGTCGGCCACTAGCGAAGGGTGCCCGTGGCCCTC
>CAYFGD010000107.1:0-3670 GCA_964342715.1 uncultured Candidatus Poseidoniales archaeon
CCCCCCATGTAATAATGGAGCCGTCATTACGTATGGCGGCGAAGGCAAAATCGTAAGGCTGGCTCCAGCCCGTGAACGCATCAAAGTACTTTTTGAAATCCTCGGTCGTGAAACGGAAATGGAAATTTCCCTCCAATCCCCAGTGTCGCTCCAGATTGAAGAAGCAAACCAAGAAAAGGCCAGCGAAGCGACAAATGCGAACATTGGGCCAATCATTGACTCACCTCAATCGCCACGGAGTTCGGAAAGCACCTTCTCAACCCTGTCCATCCCTCGTGAGATGTCTTCCCTGGAAATCGTGTATGCGAACCTTAGGTGCCCCTCTCCAGCATCTCCGAAAGCAGTTCCAGGGGAGCACAACACTCCTCCCTCGAGAAGTTCCATCGCGATCTCATCACTGGTCAGCCCTGGAACTTCGACTTTTGGAAAAACGTAGAATGCCCCGGTTGGGACATGGCATGTCACACCGGGCATTGCATTGAGGCGCTCGCATATCAGGTCCCTCCTCGCTCTGAACTCAGCACACATTGACTCCGGGTATTCGGGAGCGTTTTCCAATGCCTGCAGAACCGCATGTTGCATAGCGTCATTGCTACATGCCGTTACGTAATACTGCATCTTAGTTAATTGTGCCATTGCTTCTTCATCTGGAGAAAGGAGGTAGCCTATTCTCCATCCGGTCATGGCGAAAGTCTTGGAAAATGACTGGACCATGATTACTTTGTCATAACCAGCCCCAAGGAATGAAACGTGGGGTCCATCGTACACTATCCTGTCGTACACCTCGTCGGTAATTATCCAGATGTCGTTTTCTTTGGCGAATGCGACCAGTTCATCCCTCTGCCGTTCGTTCACGTTCCCTCCTGTAGGATTACTAGGGAAGTTGTACAATATGGCCACAGTGTTCTCATCGAGCCTCTCCTCCAAGTCCTCCACGGTGGGAACGAAGCCGTTCTCGAACCTGCATGGATACAGGTTGGGCTCTCCTCCACAAATCATTACATCCGGGGGATAGAGTGGGAAGTATGGCTCCGGAATGAGTACATTATCACCTGGATTGACCAGAGCTAGGAAAATATCGAGTAGCCCGTTAGTCCCACTCATTGTGATGCAGACATTAGACTCATCTAGATCAGGCATTAAATGATGCCACAGAGTGGCTATCTTGGCCCTTAATTCGGGATGCCCGGCTGTTGTTGTATACTTATTCCTCCCATCCCTCATGGCCTCGTCGAATGCCTCTATGGCCAATTTAGGGGGCTGAAAATCAGGCTCCCCCAAGCCAAACTGAATTGCATCGTCTCCGGCCATGTCGAACATCCTTCTTACCCCCGTAGGACGGATGCTCATCGCACGGTCGGAGAATCGCACCATGGCCTGCGGAGGGAATACCTAGGATTTGAATAAGGCGGCTTGGGGGCCTCCGCCCTCGGCCTATGGGGCATTTTCATCGACCAATTCTGCGACCATCACGACTCCATCCTTCCGAGACTCTCTGCCCTTGGTTAATTTGGAAATCATCGATTCTATTTCTTCGTCTGAACTTAGACGGATCAGTGCCAATGCGGCGACCCAAATAACGAATGCGCCGACGACTACTGCGATTGCCGCTGGGGGTATGGACATGGGGCCATTATCTCCTTCAAGACCATGTACTGTTGCAAGAACTGGCAAGGAGTATCCGGATTCAGAAACTGCCCTTATCTCGATCTGATGGGGGCCAGTTTCAAGTTTCTGTGGATCGAGGATTACATGCCACAAGAATGGCACGAGTGGACCTATTTCAGAGGGGTTTGCAGAATACGTGGTTTCCATCCATTTCCCTGAGTCGACTCTGTACTCGACCTTGTCAATGCTGCCCATCTGTGCCCAAGAGTGGCCTGTGACATTGATCGTACCATTGGAGTCTACCAGACTTAGAAGATGGTTCTGAACAGTTGGATCTATTTCATCGAGGTCATCGAACCCATTGAGATGTAATGCTAGTGAAACGGCCGCGTGTGCGTCTACCATGCCGTAGCCGAAGTCCCTGTTCCAGTAGGGATCGACTTCAGGGGCGCTCGGTTCCCCCCTCCTCTCGGATGTCTGCTTCAGGACCTCCTTTATCTGCAGAGGAGTGAGGTCCTCGTTGGCCTCCATTACTAGGGCTATCACCCCTGTTACAGAGGGAGTTGCGTAGGAAGTACCGCTTCCTCTTCCTGTGTACGTGTTCCCAGATGCGTCACCGCCAAGGAAGTTGTTGCATCCCCCACTGGATACACATCCCTCTGCCTGAACTATGTTTGTACCGGGTGCACTTATCTCTGGAATCAGCTCATTCACGGGATTTCCGTCCCCATTGTCCCTCCTCGGACCCCTAGACGAGTAAGAGGCGATTGTGTCGTCATCCCTATTCACCGTATTCTGATCGTCGGTTGCTGCCACTGTTATCGATAATGAAGATGCGCTCATTCCAGAAAGTCCATCGTTATCGGGACCTGAATTTCCTGCTGCATTTGAAACTGTGACTCCTGCTAGCATCGCATCGTCCAGAATACGGCTATGCATGTCAGAGCCGTCCGACTCCCCGTCCTCATGGCTAGTTATCCCCCATGATAGTGAAATTATGTCAATGCCATGGTTTTCCTCACTCACTCCGGGCCAAGCGTCGTCTCTGTGGTCGATGATCCACTGCAGACCATTCATCGCGGACTCGTAGAATTCCTGCTCCAGCAGGTAGTTTTCGAATGGGCCTGCTCCGACATCGGTGCCAATCCTTACATCCACTAGAGATGCATTTGGGGCCGAACCATAGAAATCTGATTGGCTACCATCTGACTCGATTCCTGTGGCGCTAGCCATTCCCATGCATGCTGTGCCGTGCTGATTGCCGTCATCAGGGTCGAATGAGCCGTCTTCCTCCCTGCCTCCGGAAAGGATGCATTGAGGGTCAGAGTGGACGAAACAAACAGCGTCATATCCCGCAACGAACTTGCCGGAGAGGCCGGGGTGTTCGTTGTCCACGCCTGTATCCGTTAGTGCGATATTGACTCCATGTCCACTAACTCCCAAGCCCCATGCTCCATCCGGATATTCCGAAGAATTCCTGGCCTTGACAGCCGGAGTCTGTATGTCTCCGTAGAATACAACTGTGCCATACCTCTCCACCATCACTACCCCCTCCATTTTCGAAAGTCCCTCTACCTCTGAGGAATCCACAGTGCCAATCAGAACTGCATCTATGGATGGCAATTCAACTGAGATTGTATGGCCCAACTTCTCCAACGAAGAACGGTCATCATTAGTTACGGGACGACTGAAAGAGATTCCCACGTTGACAGGGCCGGTGGTGCTCTGCAAGGAATCATGTATCCCATTCCTGTCGGAATCCATTGATGTCCATGACCACCACGGCCCTGGGGTCGCCCAAGTAACGGGTGCTTGGGTCGGGACAACATCGGAAAGGCCCCTGCTTTCGAGATTATTGGGAGGGGGGCTCAGGCTGCCAACTAGCGGCAGCAGAAGGATAGTTACCAAGAGGAGTCCGACTCTAGTATTGCCCATGATGAGGCGACCGGATGGTGTTTCTTCAATACAACCTATCATAGGGCACTGAGCATGCTAGATGTAGATATGTGGTGGGGGCACTGGGATTTGAACCCAGATCAGCGGGTATCTTCCGCTTAGCGTG
>CAYFGD010000108.1:0-3594 GCA_964342715.1 uncultured Candidatus Poseidoniales archaeon
CCACCAGCCACAGATGCGGATGAAGATCAGATACCAGATCAGTACGAATCATTGCATGGAATTGTAGTAGTGATTGAGACGCCGGATGGCAACGTCAACGTCAGGGGTTTGGATATGAATAACGGTACTGACAACATGACCGATCATGATAGAGACGGAGCACCTGCACTTCTCGAATATTGCTGGCCATATACTCTCGATAAGTGCTTTACAGATCGTCTATCATTGACCGGCAAACCCCCGGAACTTACCGAATCAGGACAAAGAGAGTATCTTGACCCCACTAATTCAGACTCCGATGGCGACGGACTTCCTGATGGATATGAGATTCACATGTGTACTGAAGGGGGTTTAGGTTACATCAATGCTTCAAATGCATGGACGTGCCTCTGGTTTGACCCTCTAGATCCCTCGGACGAAGTAGAGGATATCGATAGGTGCCAGGACTTTACTTTCGGTTGTGGCGATGGCTTCGATGTTAATCGAGATGGCTATGTAGATATCACAGAGAGCTACACTAATTCTGAGGAGTATTCCTTCGGAATTCCGGATGGCTGGATTACCGAAAGGGATGGTCTATGGTGTGCTGGAGAAATTCCCGGATTGAGCAAGGACTCATGTCAGAAAGGAGAACAAAGGCCAACCGGGGACAGCGGATGGCTGGGGAGTGATCCAACAGATCCTGACTCCGATCACTACACATGGTCCGAAATTATCGCAACCGGCCTAGTGGTGCCCGGTGATGGCATTCCAGATGGCTGGGAAGTTCACTATGGATTAGATCCAAGAAATGCGAGCGATGCCATAGAGGACTCAGACAGTGATGGTTGGGACCTCGATCGTGATGGCTTTGTGATACCAGACACATCCACTTCTACAGCACAATGGGGAGAGGCATTCAGCAACTATGAGGAATACATGGTCTACTTCGACGACGGAGCATGGGTTACTCCGGGCCTTAGGGGAACTCCGATGGCGGATCACGAGGGAGGAGTAATTTCATTCGATCAATCTACATCCCCCGGTTTGGTTGACGGATCAGTTCATTCCATAATCAGCGATTCTGGAAGGGATCGATTACTGGTAGGGTCGAAATTCGGCATTACTGCTATAGATCCATTCGGAGGCTCAGTTTCTCGTCACTACCTGCCATCTGGAATGGAGATGAATACCATGATGAGGTGGTCTTGGGGAGATTCACAGTTCCTGATTATTGGAACCGATTCAGGAATCCACTGCCTTTCCATGGATAGCGGCCTTCCAATCATGTCCTCTCTTTCAGATTCCGATATCGGTCCCGTGGATACTATACTAAAGTTGGAGACAGGAAGTAGCAACTTGGACTTAATGGCATTCGGAAAACAGTCGGCATGGTCCCTCTCATTCACCCAGGGAGGTGACTCAGAGAGTGGGTATTGCACCGGAGGAGATAATTCAATTTCCATGACTGAGCCACTTCCCAACGAGGCACTAAACCACTTATTGGGCGAATCAAAGACTTCTGCTAACACCGCTCTACATGTTCCAGTATTGGGTAGGGGCCCTCTTCTTCTAGTCGGCACCGATGCTGGACTAATAGCTTGGAATACCACAGACGCACTAACATCCGCAGGCGACCCATGGTGGGTTTTCAATGAAGAAAATGCTGAAGACTTCGTACAGCGTGCCGACTTACTCAACGAGTCAAAGTCGGCAATCGTCAATACGATGGAGGTCGCTGGCCCTAGGCAGCCAGGAGGCGGCGTGGAAGAAGTAACTGGGGTTTGGCTAGGCACTGCAGGTGGATTGCATTTGATTGATCTCAGCACATTTATCCAAATGCCGTATTCTTCAATCAGCAGTGAAAGGATGTACAACATCGACAGATGGGCTGAGGGGGCCAACGACGTTCACTCAGTTCTATCTTACAATGGCATGGTCGTAATAGGATCTAGGGATGGAACTTGGTGTCTTGAGGGGGGCCATACTGGAGTTTTGGGGCTTTACACGAACCAGACCAGAGTCCCCGGCTTGGTAACGTCCCTTGTTACTTTAGAGTATGAAGGGAAGAATTGGATATTCGCCGGTGTTTCCCCGGGCAGGTACATGAACATAATGCCCATTGATCCACAATCCGCCGACTCCGACTTAGATGGAATGCCCGATGGTTGGGAGTTTGCCTATGGACTTGATCCAACCGATCCTTATGACAGGGACAGGGATGCCGATGCAGATGGAGTCAGCTACGAACTAGCCGATGGCACCGAATTTACAAGAGACTGGTCAAACCTCGAGGAGTATAGGTACATCAAGACCTCCGAACTGGGATTCAACGGTACCGACCCCAGAGACATCGACTCTGACTCTGACGGGCTTTCCGATGGTGAAGAGTATTGGGGATGGTTCTTGGGCCCTACATCATTCGATTGCCATTATCTCAATGATGAGTACATTTGTGACGAGGACTCGGGAGAGCAGGCTGAAACAGTTCATCTGGAGGGATGGCTGGGCTCAGGAGCCGGAGGCGGGACAGACGGACCAACCGATCCAACAAATCCCGATACTGACGGTGATGGGATGCCTGATGGCTGGGAGATTGAACACAGGAGGTGGATCGGTGATGTCTATACGGGCGGAAATTTGTGGACACTGGATCCGCGCGATCCCAGTGACGCCGATGCAGATGCCGATGGAGACGGCTTGTCCAATCTCTGTGAGTACATGTGGGGGAACATGCTGGAAACTGTGCTTAGGGAAGGCCTTCCATCACATGGAGAGTCAAGTGAATCGGCTTCCTCTTGGGTCAAGACAGACCCGAACAACATCGACTCTGACGGGGACAGCCTTCCGGATGGTTGGGAGGCTAGGTATACTTGCACATGGAATAAGGACAATAGGGGAATAAACCCACTCAACGGTTCTGACTATCTCAATAATCCAGACTCAGACGGTTATGATGTCAATCACGATGGCGTCCTTTCTATCGATGAGCAGTTTGTAAACTGGCTTGAATATCATATCAGGTCCGAAATAATGTATGGTTCGACGACTTCATCTGGTATCCCATATCCTGACAACTTCACTACTTCACTCTGGAATGAGACATGGCAGGATCTCGCTGAAGGATCATTTGGCGACTTCACCAGTCCTTCCTACCAGAGCCTTGTGAATGGAACTACGACCCAGGACGTTGGCTCTGCAAACCCACTTTCTGCCGATTCGGATAGGGATGGAATGCCCGATGGCTGGGAGTTCTTCCACTCCAGGTGGAGCCTTTTCGATGAAGAATGGACTCTAAATCCGGTCGACGAGAGGGACCAGATTGGAGATCCTGATGGCGATGGTATGAACAATTGGGAAGAATACAACTCCATTGATGGGAACCTCAGTGAGACGGACAACCTTGTCACGTCCCCCCAGTTTTACCTTCTCTCGGTAGGAGGGGAGCTTCTCGCCACGCCTTGGCTTTCGGCAGAGTCATCACTCTCCTTCGGGACCTTCCTATCCGACGAGCAGAGAAATCTCACCGGACTAACCGCAGATCCAAACGATCCAGATACCGACAACGATGGATTGCTTGACGGGATTGAACTTATTTTCACTAGATGGAATTCA
>CAYFGD010000109.1:0-3497 GCA_964342715.1 uncultured Candidatus Poseidoniales archaeon
ATGTAACCGACCTTCATGCCTGGAGTGAACTGGAGTCCCGCATCTATTCTCTGCCTTGCTGCCCTCACATAGGGGAGCCCGTCTGGGTTCGAGTACACGCTGAAGTCCCATTCGTTCCTCTTCGAGTTCCACTTGCCCTTGCAAGATCGGCTGATAACAAGCCTGGAGGGGTCAACGCTCCCGCTTCTCACCTCGTCAATGGCCAACTTGGTCATGTTCACAGCTCCCTCCGTATCGCCATCAAGGAGCATTTCGAACATCTCAGTCATTGTTTCTGAAAGAAGGTCGAAAGAGTCCGTTCTTCTTACCTCATAACCTCTTATCAGCATCTCTTCTCTGGGCCAAACAACCCTCCCGACGTACCGCTTCTTTGCGCCATGGCTGAAAAATGCCGAAAGAGCGGTTTCAAATTCCAACTCCGCACCCTCTTTGGTGAACATCTGAGCTAGCTCCTCCCCGAATTCCAGGGTCTCATCCCGGGCAGCGTTCCAGACTTCTGCCCCCTCGGCGTCATCCGGCTTGTTTGTGGGGGCCCCCTCGTCCACTGGGGATTTTACGAAAATGGAATCGGTGTCCGAGTATATCACGTCATTACCGCCCTTCTCCACCTGGTCGATAATCGCGGTTATGTTGTGTCTGGCCCATTCCGTTATGCTCGCTCCCAAGAGGGGGTGGGTGAACCTGTAGAAGCTAGATGCGAAGACCCCGTAGAATGAATTCATGAGTATCTTGACCGCGTACTGTAGTTGATCGAGAAGAAAGGCCTCAACCTGGTCGTTGCTCGCCTGAGCCTCTTCCATTTCCCTCTTGTACAGGTCCCGCTTTGCCATCAGGTCCTCGAGAAGCCTAGGGACAAGACCGTTCATCTCGTCCTTTGATTTGTACCTGGTGTTAGTATTCGGTGAGACGTTGTAAGTCGGATCTTCCGAGCCATCTCTTACTAGCGTGGTGGAACATATGTTGTTACTGATCATTATGGAGGGGTACATCGATTTGAAGTCGAGAACAACCACCCACGGCTCCATTCCAGGAGCGACTTCGTGCACGTAGCCGCCTGCTATCTGATCCCTCTTCCTAGGGCCAGCGTTAGTCATTGGCACGGCTATCGCCTCTTTGTCAGCGAGCCTCATGACCAGGGAGTCTATCCATTGGCTGGTAGTACCATTGGCTGCAGTCTCAACCATGGTTAGGGAAACTGAAGCAAGGGCCTCCTTCCTCGCAATCGCCTTCAGGTGGCCGAGTATGTCTAGGGGAAGGTGAGTGTCTCTCACGCAGTACTCCATAACAACATCCGGCCTCGAGGCCCATTCCTCGTCCATCTTGCTCGCATCAACATCGAGCTTCTGCATCTCCTCCTCGTCAGGCCAGAGTAGCTGTGAGACGTACCTGAGAGACTCCCTCTGGGGCCGCAGCGTCTGTCGCGCCTGCCACCATGCGTCCATCGGTATCCTTCCAGGGATTCTCCAAACCCTGTTCTGCTGCCTCGTTGGGAATATCCTCTTGCCCTCCCTCTCGTTCATTGGGACTCTTCCCCAGCCAAATAGGGGTGATCTGTTGTACTTGGGCCTGGGGCAGATAACCTCAGCCCTCTCCTCCATCCTGGGAAGGTCGAAATTGTCAATGTTGTAGCCAGTTATGAAATCCGGGTCAGACTCTCTGACAAGTGAGGTCAGGCCCTCCATTATCTCTCGCTCCTCGCCCCTGAATTCATGCTCGGAGCGTTCCCCGCCCCTATCTACCACAGCAGCAGCGCACAGTATTCTGTTGGTGCTGATACTAGTTTCAAGGTCGAATGAGAAAGTGACGAAAGGGGCAGGAAAAGGATCGGTCCTGGATAAGCCCTCAAGATCGCAGGAGACAATCATGTCCACGGGATAAATTCCTGCCCCTCCTGCCTCTGCTATCGCAATCTCCGCTGCGTGCTTGTCGGTAGTTGAGATGTTCTTCGCCTCTTCAGGAGCCCTCTCGCTTGCCCAGAGAACACTCCCACTGGCGTTGATGTGGGGACCAAGGTCGAGATCCAACATCAGGCGATTCTGGAACGGGATATCCGCACTCGTCACCTGCCAATCCTCTAGCTTCTTTCTGAGCCTTCTGACGGAGTACGGCTGGTCGGCATACACTCTCCAATGCCTCTTCTCTCCCCGAGTTGTCCACTTTGTAACGGGCCCCTCGACTTCCACTACCTCCGGTATAGAAAGAACACTATCCAGGTCCACCCGCTTTTCCGGTCCATCCTCTCCACGGGGGGCTATGTCGAAGTACGGGCGAAGCCCGTTAACTAGCAGGACAACGGAATGACCCGCTTGAGAGCGGCACCACAGTTCTACTGTAGTCCGAGGGGGTTTAGAGTCGATAGACTGGTACGAACCGGAGATTATGCACATCCTCTCCTCCCACTCCATCCGCTCGCCTCGCTCTCAGCAGGTAACTGACTGCCTTCAAACTATGTCCCAGCGAGGGGCCATAACGATGTCGGGAGGGAATCCTTGCGCAATCGTTGAAAGCCGACTCGCTTCCGTGATATACGTCTGGAGTTGTAATCTTGGCAGAAGACCGACCGGAAATCGACTGGGATGCTCTGACTTTCAGCTTCACTCAGACCGACAGAATGTACGTCGCCAAGTGCAAAATCGGCGAGGAGTGGTCCCCTGGCTCGATGAGAGACTTCGAGGATCTCAGAATGTCTCCAGCAGCAGGTGTGATCAATTACGGGCAGGGGCTATTCGAGGGAATGAAGGCCCAAAGGGCGGCTGACGGCAACGTCGTTTTGTTCCGTCCCGATCATAATGCCAGGAGGGCCCAAGAAGGCGCTCGGAGGCTCGGCATGCCACCCGTGCCAGAGCAGATGTTCTTGGACGCGGTCAAGCAGACCGTCAGTGAGAATCTTCGCTGGGTCCCGCCCCTGGGCAAGGGTGCGCTATACATCAGACCACTTCTGATGGGCAGTGGACCCATTCTAGGAGTCGCACCGGCCCCCGAATACACCTTCTTGGTATTCGTGTCGCCCGTTGGACCCTACTTCAAGGGGGGGATAACCCCTACTTCACTCAGGGTGTCCGATGAGTTTCACAGAGCCGCCCCAGGTGGCTCAGGAGGTGTCAAGGCAATAGGAAACTACGCTCCTGGAATGATACCATCTAAGATGGCAAAGAAGGAAGGCTACTCTGAGATAATCTACCTCGATGCCGCCAATCACAAGTACATCGAAGAGGTTGGAGCAGCCAACTTCTTCTGTGTCAAGGGGGGAAAGGTATCAACCCCCGAGCTCACAGGGACCATACTCCCTGGAATTACTAGGTCGTCAATCATCGAGCTAGCCAGGTCTAGAGGCTATGACGTGGTCGAGGAAAAAGTGGAAGTCGGATATGCGATGGATGCCGACGAGTGCTTCTGCGTGGGGACAGCGGCAGTGGTCTCCTCAATAGGGAAGATCCAGCATGGGGACAGAGTTGTGGAATACTGCGGGGGCGAAGTCGGACCAGTTACAATGCAGT
>CAYFGD010000110.1:0-3492 GCA_964342715.1 uncultured Candidatus Poseidoniales archaeon
CATTGGATCAGTGATGCTCGAGTCAAGGACGTCAACAGAGTAAGTTATGGCTGGGTGAATCCAGAGGGTCCCGGAGTCTGAGATGATGTTTTCGAGACCTATTGGACCAAGTGAGATTCCCAAGCCTACTTGGATATCGTCATCTCCGTCGTTATCGACGTCGACAGCGTGGCTCAGTGGGTCAGTCTGTAGGTTCAGCAGAGATAGGAAGTTTGCCGTGAATGTGACTACCTGGGTATTCCTAATTACATTACCATCCAGATCCTTGTATTCAGTCAATATGACATAGTCCGTGATGTTGACCAGAGTCTGCCAAACATTGTCGACCTGCCCAGTGGGCCCATCTTCTATCCCTAAGATCACATTGTAGGGAAGGGGGTGGTCGGAGGGTGGAGGGGATGTCTCCACCATGGACGAATCAATCAGGGATTCACCTATCGTGGATAGGGGCTGGTTTGGGCCGCTTTCTGAGATTCCATCTCGGACGGCATCCAATGAGGGGGCTGCAATCTGCCCCACCGAATTCGAGTCAAGGACGTCCTGTCTCTGACCCAGAACATCTGAAAGATCATCCAGAATCTGGAAATCCTGAGACTCTATCCTAGCCTCGGCGCTCACGCTGGATATCGGGGAAAACAGGGGCAAAAGCAGTACCATGACGACTAGGATGCTGCTAGAATTAGGCAGTCGGGGCGCATGGTGAATCACCCTGACGCTGCTACTATCCATACTCGCACCTCATAGAGGTGCGCTAAAGGGTATTGCCCTGCTTGTGCCCCCTGAAATAATGGTTCTGAATGCCTGAAGAAAGCTCACCCTAGGCTAACTCTCTCCACGGACCCACAATGCGGGCATGCGGTCTTGGCCGAGGTTACTCCCTCGGGAAGTTCCAGTTCAAACAGCTTGTCGCACGAGGAGCAGGCCTGCCTGACCTTCCTATCTCCAGTGGAATCGGATTGACTCTCGGTAGGACTCCAATTCTCGGTGTTTGTATCGGGCTCATCGTCGAATTTGTACTCAACCACTCCACCCCCTATATCGACTGGTGATTCTTCGTCTTCGAATGCACTCAGTAGCTCCTCGGCTGGGCTGGGAGAAGAGTCAGAAGGAGAGGTTTCACCGGGAGACAGTAGCTCTGCTACATCGTCTCCTATTTCCATTGATATTGGGCTCTGGGTTGCTGCTTCAGGTAGACCGGACATTCCGCTTGAGAAGCCTCCGTAGGGCTGCGAGGGCGCTATGTTTGAACCACCAGTGCTCCACATCGCCTTCTGTTCCTCTGCTGACATCTCCCGTGGGGCCTCATCCTCAACCTCGGATTCGTCCTCCGCCATCATCGCGGCCATCCTCCTGTTGGTAGATATCCTCATCAATATCAAGGACAATATGACCAGGGCGAGTAGTGCCGCTCCCCCTATCATTAGCATCTCGGTAGATGTAAGGGCGTTTCCTTCATTTCCATCAGTTACCGTCAATAGTATCTCTGCCTCGGAAATTAATCCCGCTTCATTCTGGACTCTGCAAATCACGCGGTAAACACCAATCTCATCGAATGCGTGTAGAGCTACAGGTCCACTGGCGTCTTCATCGTTGTCAGCATCTCCATCGCCATCAGAATCAGACATTGCATCGAAGTCCCATGAGTAGTAGAGATTCGTTGATTCTGGGTCGGAAAAACTGATGCTCAGCCTGGTGGTTTCTCCGATCACTGTGCTGGATTCCTCTTCATACTCCTCCGAAACAGGAGGGGTGGAGTCGTATAGGTTGACTATTGCTGTGTCCTCAGATGACATTCCTGATCTGTCAGTGACACGTAGAGTGATGGTGTGCTCTCCAGCGCTCTCGTTTGAAGGGAATGAGTATGAGAATGAGTTCGCCCCGGAAAGTTCTCCGTAGAACGATGACACTAGCTCGCCGTCCACCAACCACTCTACAGAAGAGACCCCCCAATTGTCCGAGAAGTCTCCGCTTAGGACCAATGCCTCGTTGAAGGCCCTCTCAACTACCCCGTTAACCTGAATATTTGTCTCAGGTGGAGTTACGTCTGAGACTTGGACCTCCTGGTAAACGCTAGTGCTCCTCCCATCTGTTGAGAGGACAGTGAGTCTGATTGTTACATTGGTTGGCTCTGTCCAACTCACGTTTACCGTGTTTCCATAATTATCATCGAATCCATCGCCATCTGTATCCCACGAAAAACCCGACTCGGGTATCTGCTCAGAGAGGTTTGGCGTTTCTGTTGCGTCCAAGGTTACTATCGAACCCACATCGACGACTCCTGAGGACGCCTCTCCTGCAATTACTGGCTCAATAATAGGAGTCAGGACCATGACTACTGTGGTTGCTATAGGAAGGGTTCCTGCACCTCCTCCCGAGGGGCCTGCCCTGTTGTCAACAACCAAGTAAAGTTGGGTTCCCTCCAGAGATTCTGGGGCAGTCCAAACTATGGTTCTATCAGTGGTAATTAGGAGCATGTCGGTCCCTGAAACCCGCGTAGCTGCAGTTCCTCCCGCTTCATAGAGGTCTACTTGGGATTGAGTCATCAGGAAAACGTCGGGGGCCCCTTCCATTGTACTAGCCTGTATGCTAACTTGTGTTCCAGCGTCCAAAATAAACGGGCCATGGAGCAGGGAGTAGCCTCCGGCTTCCAGACGAACGATGGTGTCAGCTAGAGTGAATGGTGCGGGTGTGATGATTCCTGCATTGAGGGTTACCGATGCTGCGCTCCCCCCCTGTGCCCCATTTGATGAGTCCTGAGGGTGTTCAAGGTTGTCGAACACCATGTACCATCTTGTCGGGTCCCTATCATCTGGCACGGTCCAGTGCCATGACCCGGACCCATTGAACGACTCGAAAACCGAGTCCGATTCCCAAACTAAGTCGCTTCGATAAGACTGCTCGTTCTGGTAGACTGTTATTGCGTTGGCCGAGAACAGCAGTATGTCTATCTCAGAGTCGGTGACGATGTTGAATGAGAGGGTCTGTCCTGGGTTCAGCTCCCCTAGATCCAGTCTCACACATGCTTGATCACCAAGCTCCCAGTTGGCTGGCATCATCGAGAGGTCGGCGTTTACGCAAGATATCACTCCCTTGCTATCGGCCTCAGCAATTGGCCCAGCGAGGGACAGGAGTAGGATTGCGATGATGGCTGACGACGCTGCCCTCATAGGTCGAGCGTCAACGCTCGCCTTTTGAATCATATCGGCCCTACGTTCGTAAACGCATCACAGGTTCTTCGGCAAGGGAGTGGGTGGGAACCACCTCAGCAATACCACGTCCCCGACGGACCTAACCCACTTCCAGGGTATTGCAAGATGAGTCCTGTTCTCAACCAAGTCGGCTGGAGGGTTGGAGACGAAGATATGCGTGCAGCTCCAGTCGTCAGTGTTAACGAACATGTCATAGACAGTCCCGATGAGTCTTCCAGACGGTAGAATCACGGGAAGACCCCTGATATCTGAGGCGTGACTGTCTGCCATTGAACGCTGGCGC
>CAYFGD010000111.1:0-3408 GCA_964342715.1 uncultured Candidatus Poseidoniales archaeon
GAAGAAGACTAAGGCTCCGGCAAAGGCCGCTTCTACCATGATGTCCTTCGATGAGAAAGAGGACGACGACGACGTCTTCTGACGCTCTCAAGCCTCTCAGAAGCCTTGAAGCCATAATCACTCTCGCGGGAGTGCTACGGGACTGTAGCTCAGCTGGGAGAGCGCCGCACTGAAGATGCGGAGGCCGCTGGTTCAAGTCCGGCCAGTCCCACCATTTTCGTCTAGTATTGGACTCAGTTGACTCCGTCAAGCGCCTCCGTCTGGATGCGGTGGAGCTCAGAGATCCCAGCGGTGGCTGCATCGATCAGGGAATCGAGCTCGTCCCTGGTGTAAGTCGCCTCCTCCCCGGTCCCTTGGACCTCGACGAATCCGCCATCGCTAGTCATTACCACATTCATGTCGACATCGGCATTGCTATCGAGGATGTAGTCCAGATCCGTCACCACATTGCCGTTTACCATCCCAACCGATAGTGCGGCCACGTCATTCATCATGACTGCCGACTCATGCGCATCCC
This sequence comes from uncultured Candidatus Poseidoniales archaeon, assembly GCA_964342715.1. Lineage (GTDB taxonomy): Archaea > Thermoplasmatota > Poseidoniia > Poseidoniales > Thalassarchaeaceae > MGIIb-O5. The sequence goes on from CAYFGD010000111.1 coordinate 518, forward strand.
GCTGTTCAGCGGACAACTCGGGGGCAGTCCAGCCATTGGAAATTTCCTCCTTGGAAGGTCGCATATCAACAGGCAGGCATTCGCCAGATGCAATTAGTCTTCGAACAGCTAGACGAAGCCCGATATTTGCCGCTGTAATGGATGCGCACCTTGTTCCGCCGTCCGCGTTAAGGATATCGCAATCTACCGTGAGTGCAATTGGACCCAGGGCCTCTAGGTCAATCGCTCCTCTGAGCGACCTAGCGACCAGACGCTCGATTTCCATTGTCCTTCCCTTGGCACCGCCTCGCTCTCTCCTGAATCTAGAGTCAGTGGACCCAGGCAATAGTGAGTATTCAGCGTGAACCCACCCTCTGTTTGAGTTTCGAGGGAACCACCTGGGAAGGGAGGGGGCCTTCGTCACGCAAACGAGAACGATAGTGTCCCCTTGCCTGTATAGCAGGGATGCTAGCGCGTTGGGCGTGAAGTCCAGCGTTACGTGTATTTCTCTAAGCTCGTCATCCCCCCTTCCGGTAGAAACATCTCCTGACTTCATCTTCGCCATGCACATGCGACCGTAGTCCCCTTGTTGAATCATTCGCGCCTTGCGTGAGGGGGACGGAACGAATCTATGACGCTCTTATCAGTCTCTATGTAGGGTCCGCCTATGAGGTCAACGCAGTAAGGGACGGCGGCAAACACTTCGTCCAGTATCTCCCTTATCGATCTAGGAGACCCGGGGAGGTTTATCACCAGCGAAGAGCCCCTTGTACCAGCAATTTGGCGGGATAGAATGCCCGTGGGCACGTACTTCATGGAAACCGACCTCATATGCTCGCCGAAGCCCGGAAGGATCCTGTCGCACACTGAGGCCGTGGCCTCTGGAGTGACGTCCCTAGGTGCCGGGCCGGTCCCTCCTGTGGTTATGACGACCGAGCATAAATCCTTGTCAACAAGGCCTCTGATGCCTTCCTCAATCATTTCCTGCTCGTCAGGGACAAGCCTCCTAACCGATTCCCAGGGGGATGTTATGACCTCTCTTAGGAAATCCTCAATCGCAGGCCCGCTTATGTCTTCGTATTCTCCAGAGTTCGCCCTATCGGAGGAGGTCAAAATCCCGAACTTGCACAGCTCGCCCCCGGGCATGCTCACAGACGAGGGACTCTCACGATTAACGCCGTCGGTCGAAAACCGACTCAAAGGGGACACCTTCAAGAACCGCCGCGATAAACCTCCCCTGCTTGAGGTGATGAAGTGCTGAGTCTTCCCCAAACCGCACGCAGGAAAAATACCCGTGCATCGCCTAGCCCAGTTCCAGCAGGTTCTGAAGCTACGTCGACTCAAGATTACTCAGCATTTTGCCTATAGGCGGAGCTGAGAAGATGAGTGAAGATGGAAAATACGCCGCACAGGTGGATATGGTTAAGGAAGAATGCAAGGACGCGAGTGAAGAAGAAATAGCTCGGGAATTCAAGAGGTATGAGGAGGAGTTCCTTATACCGCCAGAAGACGCTCTTAGGTCTGTAATGAGGAAGTTCCAAGCCGAAGCGGGAATAGAGGTCACAACGTCATCCTCTCCGACCTCTTCACAGCAGTCTCCCGTGAAGAAGGTCGACCGCTTCTCCGATCTTGGGGCCGAGGATCGCAACGTCACCATCGAGGTTGCCGTCGTATCCTATACCCCTAGAATGCAGAAGATGAAGTCAGGCGAGGAGAGGAAGATAGCCTTCGGTTGGATTGAGGACAACCCATGGGAGCCTAGCGATAAGAGGGAGAGATGGGATTACAAGGACTGGGGCGATCATAGTCAGAACTTGGCCCCTGGATCCGTAGTTCGCTTGGAGGGGGTCTCTGTAAATGAGTGGAACGATAAGCGCTCAATCAACGTCAACAGGACCTCTCGAGTCACCATACTGAAGGAAGGCGGCGCAACGATACATCAGCCATCAGACGAGCCTCTGACCATAGAGAAAGCATCGGCATCAGAGGGTTTCGTGAATCTAGTCGCGAGAGTCGTCTCCACTAAGCCAGATGTGATCGTGAAGAAGGACGGCTCGGGCCAATTGAACGTAGTCAGGGGTAGACTTGCGGACTCCACAGGCAGCATAAGCATGCTTTCCTGGGCCGACTTCGATCACGAACCCGGAGTATTGTTGAGGATAGAGGGCGCGACTGTAAGGAGGTTCAGAGACACTCCCGAGGTCAACATCAGCGACTCCACACGAGTAGAGATCTACCACGATAACTCATTCGCCAGTATAGATGAACTCTCATCCTCTACAAAAAGCAGTATTTCTGAACTTAGGAATGGAATGAGGGACATTGAAATAACGCTACAGGTGGAGACTTGGAATCAGAGGTCATTTACGGCCAATGACGGTACTGAGAGAGTGGTCCGAAGTGGAGACGTCATGGACCCTACTGGCCGGTGCAGGCTGACTGCATGGTGCGAATTTGACCCCAAGCCAGGCGACTTCATCCACTTGAAGGAAGCAAGGGTGCAATCATGGCAAGGCTCTCCGGATCTGGTCATCGACGACATAGGCCAGGCAACAAATCTCGAGAATCCAGCATGGGAACAGATTGACCCAGATGACCACTGGGTGGATGTCGAACTGACCGAACTAGTTGGAGGGGGGACTAGGAGGGGAATTAGGACTAGCGGGACAATAGTATTCGTGACCAACGACTCGGGAATCATTGAAAGATGCCCTGAGATATTGCCAGATGGAAACAGAAAGTGCCGCAAGAGACTCAGGGACGGTAGCTGCATTGACCACGGCCCCCAAAGGGGCGAAGAGGACCTGCGGGTTCGCTTGGTCTTGGATGACGGCGTATCGAATGTCTCACTCCTACTGTCGAAGGAACCCGCACAGAATTTCTTGGGACTGACTCAGGATGAGGTGGCCGAT
>CAYFGD010000112.1:0-3394 GCA_964342715.1 uncultured Candidatus Poseidoniales archaeon
ACCTGCGATCTTCGCTTTGTAAGAGCGACGTCATAACCCCTAGACCACGGACCCCAATATGACCCGGGGGGCGTTGTGTTCAAATGGACTGCGGCTGAACGACCCCCGGAGGAGAGGGGGGTTGACGGACATATCTGAGCTCTTGGAACGACTGATTGAAGCTGGAATACCCGTGAATTCGGAGATTTATGGAGCGATGTCTGAAGTGGATCCGTCACTTTTCACTGAGCATTCCCTTGAGAATTTCTGGCACGACCGACCCGTGCCCTTCTTGGTCACAGAGGCCGGTGGTGCGAAGACAATATCAGCTCCACATATGGTGGTGACGTTGTTGCACCATCTTGAGATCTCGGAGAATCAGAACGTCATCATAATAGGGTCCAAGGGCGGATATATTGCGTCACTAATTGACTGGATAATTGGACCCGGTGGGACTGTGTCTGTAATTGAGCCGAATGAAGAAGTCAAGAGGCATACAATTGAGTGTCTGGAGAAAATTGATGTTAATGGTGTCATCAGGGTTCTTGGCCCCGAATCGATGGAAGACCCCGGATGGGAAAGAGACGTTAGCAGAGTCCTGATTACAGGTTCTGTCAGAGAAATTCCACACTATCTTGACTTACTAATTGAGGAGGGTGGCTTCATTCTGGGGCCATTTGGTGGGCACTTGAACCAGAGGCTACTGAAAAGAGAGTGGCAGGGAGGAGTCTGGATGGACACGGACCTAGGTGGTGTTGTATTCGGCCCAGTTGACATCGAGGACTCGGAAAAGAATCCATTTGAGCCAAAGCTTCTTGCTGAACACCTCGAAGATATTGTCGAAATGATTGGTGGCTCGATAGAACCGGAAAGTGAGGCTCTAGTTAGGCTAGAAGGACTGATTGAATCACTCAGGGGGCTTCCAGATGGAATACCAGAGATTGATGAAGACTCGACGGAGGAGGAGATTCTTGAGCACCCGGTAATTGAGTTGCTAATGTCTGAAATGGAGTGGATGGGCGCACTATGGCCTGTACTAGGGGATATGTTCAGCTTTGACATTGCTAACCCAGGGGCCCCAAGGGACGAAGGGAGCGAAATGCTTGGAGGTCATGAAGACCTAGTGCCATGAGCGCTATTTTCCGAAGAAGTGATGTTGTCGGGGCCCTCGGAACGTTCATGGAGCATGCACATCCATTATTGCGGCCCGAGGATTTGATGGTCCTCGAGGGTCTGAGGAGCAAGGGTGAAGCGTGGATAGTTGGTGGCTGGGTAAGGGAATTCATTTCAGGAAGAAAGGGCACAGACGTTGATATTGCAACTACACTCCATCCAAATGAAGTAAAGACCATTTTTCCGAGATCCCTGATGGTTGGTGCGAAATACGGCACTGTTCATGTGAGACTCAATGAAGAGGCGGGTAGCAACGATATTTGGGAAGTTACAACGCTAAGGAGTGAGGGGTCATACGGGGACGGGAGAAGACCGGATAATGTCGAATTCGGTGAGAATATCGAAGAGGACCTTTCCAGAAGAGATTTCACAATTAACTCGATGGCTCTAGAGCATCCCTATGGTGCGGACTGTTTGATTGATCCATTCGGAGGAAGGGAAGATCTTCTGAGGGGACTGCTGACCTCCGTTGGGGATCCCAGAGAAAGAATCTCAGAGGATGGTCTTAGGATCCTAAGGGCGTTCAGGTTCATGGATGGAGGGGATAATGGAGTGCGAGAAATGGATGAGGGGCTATACGATGCCATTTCATCTAACCTTGGGATGCTAGAAATGGTTTCTAAGGAAAGGATTTGCTCTGAGTTATCCATTATCCTCACAGGAGATTGGGCCGATGAGATAGTTACTGAAATGGAGAAAATGGGTGTTTTAGAATCTATTTCAGGCCCCTTACTGGAGAAATCTGGGTGTTCACTTGGTAACGATTTAGAAGTGAATCTGGCAATTCTTTCAAGGGGCTTCGATGGAAGTGGTAGGAAATTACGTGGAATTCTAAGAAAGGAATTGATGCTAAGTAATTCTACTCTGGACGAGGTTTGCTTCTTGCATGATTGCAAGGAGGAGGAGTTAGAGAAGAGTGTGGAATACCTCAGGGTGTTCTCTGCAGCCCTTCCTGACAGAAGAAGGGAGAGAGTGCTTGACTACTTAGGAAGGCTGGGGCAGGATACAGCGTCTTTCTCTGAAGCACTAGGGGATGTTGGTGACCTAAAGGCTGGCATTCACCCACTGGTTAATGGGGAGGACCTTTCTCGTGAAACTGGACTTCCCCCAGGTCCGCGCCTAGGAACGCTGAAGGGTTGGCTTCATAGGAAGCAAGTCGAAGGGGACTTGGCTACATACGAGGAGGTACTAGAACAACTAAATGTAATCGACTGGGAAGGTTCAGACCCTGTAGATTGGAAGATTTTGGAATGGCCCTAGGGAAGCTCATTCAACATCTCAATATATTCGTCCTTATTCAAGAATTGATCCTCGTCAAAATAGTCGGATTGGGTCTTGACTATAATGCACCATCCATCTCCGTACGCTTCCTCATTGAGTAAGTCAGGATTGTCCTCCACATGGCCATTCAATTCAGAAATTTTGCAGGGGAATGGGGCATTGAATAAGATTCTATCAAATTCGCCATCAAATTTCGTGGTTATGGTTATCACCAAGTCGTCAATCCCCACTTGGTCGCCGCCAGAGGAGAAAGTTTGGGCCGTATCGGTCTCGTCGTCTTCCGAAAGACCGGAGTCCCCCTCAATCTCATACTCTCCGTCGTCCCTTGGCCTAGCTAGCACTGCCTGTACTACTTCTCCATACTCCGCCATCAAAAATTCGCTAAGCCCTATCTTGATGCTAGTAGTTCCCTCGTCCTTGTCTTCATCGAGTACTTGGAGCCACAAATGCTCCAATGTGTACAGTCTGTCGTGAGCGATGCTGAACTCCGAGTAGTCGCCATCTGCCATGTGATTCGTCCGGCCGCCCAATGAATTCCGTTTTCAACTATTCGATTGTAGAATTACCATACTACTCCAAGAGAGATTAACAATGTCCGGCCTTTCGGAGTATCGGAGATGCCCATGGATTTCGCTGAGAATGAAGAGCAGAGCATGATTCGAGAGATGGTCAGAGGATTTGCGGAGGACGTTCTTTCACCATCAACTTTGGAGAGGGACAAGGAGCAGAGGGCCCCCCTTGATGAGTGGGCCTCCTTCTGTGAATATGGCCTCCAGGGGATTACCATCCCAGAGGAATACGGCGGTAGCCCCGTAGATGACATAACCGAGGCAATAATTGTGGAAGAACTCGCTAGAGTCGATCCCTCGTTCTCTGTGATGTACTGTGTTCATGTCGGCCTGTGTTCGAAAACAATAGCCCTTCATGGAAATGAGTCTCAAAAGAAGGAGTACCTAAGTAG
>CAYFGD010000113.1:0-3374 GCA_964342715.1 uncultured Candidatus Poseidoniales archaeon
CTGGCATGGGATGTCAAGCAGCTATAGATGCTGAAAGGTGGCTAGAAGACCAACACTGAGTCCTTTGGACCGAAGGCCAAATGTCCTTGTGCGTAGTCGCAGGCACATGGTGGACCCGCTGAGCGAGGACGAGCGGAGGAGGTATGCAAGGCATCTAGTCCTCCCCCATGTCGGAGAGGAGGGGCAGACCAAATTGCTGGAGTCCTCTGTCTTAGTAGTTGGAGCAGGAGGTCTTGGCTCCCCAGCACTACTGTACCTGGCTGCAGCGGGAGTAGGCAAGATCGGGATTATCGATAACGACTCGGTGGATCTTTCGAATCTCCAAAGGCAAGTGATACACTCTTCCTCGGACATCGGCGATCCAAAGGCGGAGTCGGCGGCGAGGAGACTGAAGCGATTGAATGGCGATGGGGACTTCTTGCCGATTGTGGAAAGGCTGACTCAGGAAAATGCTTTGTCGATCATTGATGAATATGACGTTGTTATCGATGGGACTGACAACTTTGGGGCGAGGTATCTGATTGGGGATGCTTGCGAGATTCTTGGGAAACCATGGATTTTCGGTAGCGTCCACAGATTCGAGGGGCAAGTCTCCACATTCAACCACGAGGGGGGGCCCAACTACAGGGATCTATTTCCAGAACCACCGCCTCCAGAATTTGCTCCTAACTGTGCGGAAGCGGGAGTATTGGGTGTCCTCCCCGGCTTAGTTGGAACAATTCAGGCCACAGAGGCACTGAAGATAATACTAGGAATTGGGGACACCCTCAATGGGAAGCTGCTCACGGTCGACTCACTGACAATGATTACTAGGGTCCTTACATTCAATCGCAACCCTGAGAGGGGGGCTGTGACAAGCCTAGGAGACGATTCTATGGAGATGAGATCAATTAGCCCTGTTGATTTCATGTCTAAGAAGGAGGAGGGGTGGATGCCTTTCCTACTGGACGTGCGTTCTGAAATCGAAGAGGGTATAGTATCCCTGGATGGCACGGACCTGAGAATTACACACACTTCGGTCCCCCAACGAGTATCCGAAATTCCTTCTGACCGAGACATTGTTGTATACTGCAGGACAGGAGGCAGGTCTGGAGCTGTTGTCCGATTCCTAGTCCAATCTGGCTGGGATAATGAGAGGGTGCTGAACTTGGAAGGCGGGATACATTTGTGGTCTGATTCAGTGGATTCCAATATTGCTAAGTATTAATTGTGGTAAAAATATTTTCAGTGTATCGTTTTTATATGGTTAAATAGGGAAATTTACTTCCCATATTCATTAAATTATTGAATTATTACCCATATGTGGTGAAATTAATCTCAATCAAGCGAATAATTGTTGTACTATGTTCTCTACGGATAGGTCATGATGAAGCCTAGGCAAGGACTTTGGAAATGCCCAGATTGCTCAAAACATCAGGTCTGGAAGACAAGGAGCGGAGGCACGTCTAGACTAGATAGGACATGCATGGAGTGCGATTCCAGAGTCAGAGTGACCCTGGATAGATCGAGTTCAGGAAAGGGGAGGCGGAGGGAGGTCGAAGTGTGGGAGAGGGGTTTGTCGGTAAGCATAGATGAATTGGAGAGCGAATGCTCGAGAAGGGATCTGCGGGCCAAGGAGATGGGGCAGGATGCAGTTGAGGGCGTTTCGGGACCTCCGGCTCAAACGGATTTACCCACGATACATGCAAGATCATGGGAGCCTATTTCTGAATTGGAATTCGTACACTCACTACCGTCGAAGAGCGCAAGGTCGGAATTGCTCAGGTTCGTTGCAGAGAGGCATGACGGCCACATTGAGACTGTTGCCAAATGCTGGGACGAAGGGAGGGCCCCTCACTCATTCGATGGAGGTCAGTACCATGAATTCTCTATTGATCTTGTAAGACGGATTGGAGATGTCCTTTCGGAACGCATCCTTGGGCCGCTCATTGCGGAGGTTGGTGAATGTGAGGTTATGCCTCGTAGAACAGGGGCGAGTCACATAGGGAGGAGGAATGATAGGTTCCTACTGGACATCCGAATTTGCCTCAGGAGAATTGCTTACGAGTCGTCAATCAGTATAGAGCAGAGAATGCAATGGCAACGATGGATGACCCGGACTAGGATTATTGACGAGCATCTGAAGGAGCTTTTTACTGATGGGATACCAACTCCCGATGGTGGGAGATTCGGGGGCAAGGGATTCAGATCAACATGGCAAGAGGGGATCGTCGCCTGTGCCTCAGCGTTGGACAGGGCTGTTGACAAACAGGGGGATGGCCTTGATGATTCGGATATCGTGGCCCCGATGATCAGAGATGTAGGATTGGCGCTTGCAATGGGCCAGACTCCTCTGGAAGTGTTCACGGCTCAAATGGGGAAGTCCGGGTCATACATGGACGGCGGTAACGAGGGGTCGGGTGGTCGTGATCTGCACATTGGGAATTGGGAAAAGGGGATACTGCCCCCAACTGCCCCGCTGCCGATAGCCAGTGCCACGGCCACTGGCGTAGCTCTAGCATCACTTAGGATGGGACTGAAAAGGTTCCACTTGGCACCCGTAGGTGAGGGTTGCAGCAGCAGTGGAGAATTCTGGGAGGCGATGAATCTGGCCGGAACTCGTGGTTTGCCGATATGCTACATGATTCAAAATAATCAAATTGCACTAGATACGTTTGTAGTGGGGCAATCCGGTGCAGAGACATTTGGAGACAAGGGGTACGCGATGGGGATACCCTCGTGGACAATAGATGGTTCTGATCCTTCTCAATTCTATTCATCGGTTTGCGTGGCTAAGGAGATAGCCATGTCAGGAGGTGGGGCTACTCTGATCCACGTTGAAACCATGCGTGGATGTGGGCATGCCCATCACCATGATGACCTTTATTTGGGGTCAATCTCAGGAACTCCTCCTGGTTATGTAGATCAGGGGCTCCTTGCATACTGGTCAGATAAAGATCCGCTCCCGAACCATAGGAACCTGCTGATTAGCCTAGGAGGTAGCGAGAAAGAATTGCAGACCATGGAGTCAGAAGAAAGGGAGTTCGTTGACAATTCAAGGGCGGAGATGGAGGAGATGGCATGGCCAGAGGGCAACAGTGTGGGAGAGGGTGTGACTTCAATTTACAATGCGAGAAGTCATGCACAGCAGTTTGACACAATTAACTCGGAAAGGGAAGCTGGAGCAAGTGTGCTCGCCCCTGGAGAAGTTTCAATGCAGTTTTCCGATGCATCAAATTCTTGGACATTCAGCAGATCTATCCAGAATGCCATGGTTGTGCTGGCAGAAAAATATGGTGACCAGATAGTCTTCATGGGCGAGGACATGGAAGTCGCTGGTGCATTCGGTATGAATATCCCACTGAGGACAAAGGGGCATCAGTCCAAGTTGCTTG
>CAYFGD010000114.1:0-3360 GCA_964342715.1 uncultured Candidatus Poseidoniales archaeon
CGTCGAGGCACTCGGAATGGATCTTCCATTCACCTACAGGGTCCCCTTCTACGCGCATCTGAAGCCATCCCGAAACTGGCACTATGCCGGCTGGTTCTAGCACTAGCTCGAAGTCCGCCTGGCCATCCACGAATTCGATTTGAGAGGGCCAGTCCTCGGTAGAGAGTCCTGCGTCCCATTCAGGCATGTGGTATGCGCCGTTGATCCCCGGAAAACCTGCAACCAGAAGCAGGGACACCGCCACTATCGTCCTATTGCGGGAGATGTCTTCGAAACCCGTATTTTCATCCACTACGAACGGGTCAAGCATAGAATTTGGACTGAATCTCCTCCAAGTGGCAAGAGCGGTTAGGAATAGCCATGGGACCCATGTGTTGCTCGAGAATGCCAATACCAGCAATACAAGCGTGAATGCGAAAATATAGGTCTGCTTATCTTCGGCCAATATTTTATCGGGGCCAAAAATTGAGTGTAACAAGTGGTCTCCGGGAAACCCCGGAATTGGCATCAGCATTATCCAAGATACAATGCAAAGTCCCAACCCAGCAACACCCGTGGGGTGAAGCCATTGTAGTCTGAGGAGAAAATCGTCCCCGAGCCACGCATTAGAAATCAGATCCAAGAGTGGGTTTGCAGTAATTATCAGTGGTGATGATTCCAATCCAGGAGGGGTGCTTGGAGTCATATTCAGACCTATTAATGACAGGATAAAACCACAGAAGAATGTCACAAATGGAGCGGAGATTTCAATGTGGGCTAATGCCCTTCTGTTGGGATAGGGTATTCTGTCTGGTCGGTTCTGCGGTAGTAATCCAGCTATTCCGAAGGGCCACACAGCATCGGCGAGTGGGAATCCCAGCGGGACCATGCTCTCCAATCTGACTCCGTGTCTTTTTGCGACTAGCCTCCTAGTCTCACTAGACAGAGATGCAGCTAGAATTATTGGAAGAGAGAAGGTTAGTATGGATTGGGAAAGTACCTCAACGCCGAATTGAGTATCGGGGCTATTCCTAGAAATAAGGCCAAACCCGGCGATTGTCATGAATGAGAACATGGAAAACCAGACTGCGAATTTCTGCCACCTTGGAAAAGCTGGTGACCTGTCAGGAATCTCTGAAATGGAGAGTATCGGAGGATTTCCTATGTCTAGAACTCCAATTAGGCCCAGTGGTTCAAGGTGTTCATTTAGATCGACGAGGCATGAACCCTCGGTCTTGCCACCAATTCCTTTGACTCTCCACGAGGCCAATCCAATCTCGTCATCGCCTAGATCGAAATACCTCGAAGAAATGACCTCGGAAAGTTCCCTGTGCCCCCACGTCTCATTGTCGAGAGTTAGTCTCTCCGGGGTCGGCTGTGCCTCGCTCACGGCAGGTGCTAGAAGGGGGGTTTTTTGACCCCTCGCTCTCATAGAGAGCGAAAAGACCGTCACTTATTCTTGAATCTCTTGAGTCTGAAGGTTTCTTCCCTCTCCATCTCTTCGAGCCTCAGCTGAATGAAAGCCTGCGCCTCTTTCATCTCTGGAATCACCTTGAATTCCAAGGCATTGACCCTCCTCTTCGTTGCCTCTATCTCCTCTAGGAGCCTCTTGAGAGTGGCCTCCATCTCTGCAGCCTTGACCACCTTCTCGATGAGGAGTGAGTAAGAGTCGGCCGCCTCGTCGATGTAAGGAGAACCTCCGACCAGACCAAGTCCTCTGTCCTCCATGGATAATTTCAGATTCTCCCCATCTACCTTGGGAACGACAACACCCATTATGTTCCTCCTGGAGACGGTTACCTCTGGCCTCTTTGAGGCTGCAATGGCTGCGCTCTTTACGGATAGCCCTCCTTCTATTGAAGATGCTAGACTGATAGCCTGCAGTGCCTCTCTGTATGTTCCCACTAATTCTTCCCTAGCAGCGATCATCTCAGATAGAAGTGTCCTGAACTCATGGAACAAACCGTCTCTTTTCATCTTGAGGAGGTTATATCCACTGGACGTCTGCTTTATCCTCCTCTTTAGGTTGATTAGCTCCGACCGGGTTGGCTTGATGTCGAGAGCCATATTCATTCACCTCCTTAGCAATTATTCCTCTTCAGAGTCCTTACGATCGGTTGGATGATACTTGTCTATCCACTTCTGGTCCAGTCTGACTAGGTATTTTGTGTCGATATTGGAAAGGAGGTTCCATGCCAAATCTAGAGTTCCCTCATTTATCGAGCGGTCCTCGTCTCTACTTTGCCTTAGGAACTCGTCCTCGAAGATATCAGCGAATTTTAGCAGCTGCAGATCTCTTTCATTCAAGGCGTCCTCACCGACAATTGCGACCAGTCCCCTCAATTCCCTGCCTTGTGCATATGCAGCATATAGCTGATCGGAAACCGACTTGTGGTCCTCCCTGGTTTTCCCAGGCCCTATTCCGGCGTTCATCAGCCGGGATAGAGAAGGAAGAACGTTGATCGGCGGGTAAATCCCCTTCTGGTGAAGTTCACGGGAAATCACAATCTGCCCCTCCGTAATATACCCGGAAAGGTCGGGAATGGGGTGAGTAATATCGTCACCCGGCATCGTCAGGATTGGGAATTGGGTGATTGATCCCTTCTTCCCCTTCACAAGGCCTGCCCTTTCGTACAGCATAGCTAGGTCTGTGTACATGTATCCTGGGTAACCCCTTCTGCCGGGCACCTCCTCCCTAGCTGCCCCTATTTGCCTGAGGGATTCGCAGTAGTTGGTCATGTCAGTGTAAATTACCAGAACGTGATAGTCGTGTTCGAAGGCCAGATACTCGGCCGCAGTCAGTGCTAGTCTGGGGGTAATTAGCCTCTCGACCGCAGGGTCATCTGCAAGATTGACGAATAGAGCGGCATTCTCCAGTGCCCCGGTCCTCTCGAGATCATGAACGAAGAAGTTATACTCTTCGGCGGTAATTCCCATTGCACAGAAAACGACCACGAAATCGTCATCGCTACCAACCAGTTTTGCCTGTCTGGCTATCTGAAGAGCGATGTCATTGTGAGGTAGCCCACTCGCACTGAAGATAGGGAGTTTCTGGCCCCTGACTAGCGAGGTGCAAGCGTCTATTGCAGATATTCCAGTCTGAATGAATGATTCCGGGCTCTGCCTGGAATAGGGGTTGATTGCAGCTCCGATGATGTCCGCCATCTCATCAGCGACAATCTCGGGCCCCCCGTCCCTTGGCCTTCCAGCGCCATCGAGGATTCTGCCTATCAGTCCCTTGCTAACTGGGAGCTTGAAAACGTCCCCAAGGAACTTTACTCCTGTCTGCCTGTCTACGGATGCGGTCCCCTCGAAAACCTGCACGATAACTTGGTCATCGGATGTATCGAGAACCTGTCCGTTCTTCATTGAACCGTCACT
>CAYFGD010000115.1:0-3359 GCA_964342715.1 uncultured Candidatus Poseidoniales archaeon
TGAGTGCCTCTATCCTCTCTCTCGCATCCCCCCTGCCTTCATCCGTCAATTGCCATGTCTTCTGTCTACGATCCTCGCCCCTTATGCTTCTAGTATGCTCTGAAACCATCCCATCGGCCATTAGTTCACGCATTGATCTGGAAACATTTGGTGGGTGCATTGCACATACCTCTGCGATGCCTGGGCGAGTAATTTCGTGGGTCACGATGTAATGATCGGCCTGATGATCCTGCTCCCACAAATGGAGCATAATGCGATCGACGACGGGTACGTTGACCCTAGGAACCCCGTTGGACATGCGCCCATGCGACAGATGGTGTGCGCATCAAGCGTTCGGGGCCATGATACGTCATATTGGGAAATGGTTGAATACATGATGAATTCGGTCAATTGAAATTGTCGTTTGGCGTTATAGTGTCATAATTTAGAAAATAATGATTCAAGTTATGAGGTGGTTGCCTCCCTCGACGCCCATGGATGAGTACGAGGAACTGATGGAGAGGCTGAAGGACATAGCCCTAGTTAGGCAGGTGGGGGGGCTTCTCAGTTGGGACCAGGAAGTGCTAATGCCACCCAAAGCGGCGGCGATGCGGGCAGAGCAATTAGCTTGGATTTCGAAGGAAGGCCATGTAAGGCAGACTAACCCGAGGATCGGTGAGCTGCTCGAAACTCTGGAACGTACAGAGGGGATGGGCGAGGTGCAAATGGCGAATATCAGACTGGCCCGTGAGTCTTACGACAAGGCCACAAAACTGCCAACGGAGTTCGTAACGGAACTGGCCAAACATAACTCAAAGTCAGTTATCTCTTGGACTGAGGCTAGAGAGAAGAATGACTTCTCCATATTCAGGGACGACCTAGCGAAGTCGATTGAGCTAGCAAGGAAGAAGGCGGACTACCTTGGTTATGAGTCTCTTCGATATGACGCCCTACTCGACCTTTACGAGTCTGGCCTATCAGTGTCAAGGCTTGATCCACTGTTTCAGGGTTTGAGGGAAAATGTCGCGCCCCTGATCAAAGCAGTAAACGAAGGGGGGGAGAGGCCTGACATGTCTTGGGTGGAAGAAAACACATGGGACCAGAAAGGTCAGGAAGCTTTGAGTCAGAGAGTTTCCGAGGCGATAGGTTTCGACTTTGAGGCTGGGAGGAGGGATGCTTCAACGCACCCTTTCTGTGGAGGGCCCAATCCTGACGATGTCAGGTGGACTACTCGGTATAGCGACGTTGACCCGTTTGGATCCCTGTATGGATCAATGCACGAAACAGGGCACGCAACATATGAGCAGGGCAGACCCCGAAATCTTGATTTCCAACCAGCGGGAACTGCGAATGGCCTGGGAATTCATGAGAGCCAGAGTCGACTTTGGGAGAACCAGATTGGTCGATCACTCGAGTTCTGCGAGTGGTCATTGCCAATGTGGAAGGAGCATTTTCCGGATAACATGGTCGGCGTCTCTGCTGAGAGACTCTGGAGATCGGTCAACCTACTGGAGCCTAGCCTGATCAGGGTCGAGGCCGATGAGGCGACTTACAACATTCACATAATGATCAGATACGAGATAGAGAAGATGATGATTTCTGGAGAGTTGGAGGTAGACGACCTTCCGGACAAATGGGATGACATGTACGAAGAGTACCTTGGAGTGAGGGCGCCCAATAGGAGTCTCGGTGTTCTGCAAGACATTCACTGGTCGATGGGAGCCATCGGCTACTTCCCTACCTACACACTTGGCAACCTGTATTCGGCGCAACTACTCGCCGCTGCTCGCAAGGACCTGCCCAATCATGACGACCAAATCAGGAAAGGGGAGTTCGGGCCACTCCTTGAGTGGATGAGGGAGAAGGTGCATCGAAGAGGAAGCATTCTCGAGCCTGCTGATCTGATTGAGGAGGCGACCGGTTTCCCTCCCTCTCCTGATGCTTTTGTGGAGTATCTGGCTGAGAAGGTTCGGCATCTCTACGGAATTGCGGCTTAATCTGATGCGCGAAAGCACGATATCACTGGTTCTGCGAGGAGGGTCATGGTCGCGTTGGCGCTGGAGGCCGTTTCTTCGTTCACTCGTGATTTGGGAGGGTCATGTACCGCTATCTCGCTTGACGGTGATTTCCTCGTTGGAGGGTCGCATGAAGGTAGGATATCTTGTTGGTCGCCCTCAACAGGGGAGAGGAAGTGGGAGTCTAAAATAGAGGGTCCGATTTCCGATATTAGCCTGGGTGAAAAGGGGCTATTCGTGTCATCCTCGTCTATCTTATCCTGCCTCTCAAAACGAACGGGAGAAGTTCTATGGAATGCGGATCTTGAAGGAGCTAGTGATTACGTAATCCAAGGAGGAGGAGTTGTTTGGGCGACCTCGTCTGTCTATGAGATTGAGGTTTCTGACTATGTGGAGTCGTCGCTCTGGGCATTTGGTCTAGACGGTAAACTACTGAGTAGTTGGAGCTTTGAAGAGAGGTGTTGGTTTCTTGCGCCTAATCTGGAAGATGGGGTTATTCTAGGGCTGGGCAGACCTAGGTGTGGGTACCTCAAGGCCAGTATTGAGGGTGGTTTGTCTCACATCAGCCTTCCTCATGAGTCCCCCATAACGGCTGGAGTGGTCTGTAACAGTGGCGTCCTTTTCGGACACAGCAACGGCGTAATCGGTGACCTTCGAGGGTCTACTCTAGCTAATCCAACTGGCTCAATAAGATCCTTGGAGGCCTTGGATGATGATTCCTGGATGTACGGTACAGAGGAAGGAGAAGTAGGAGGGGATGGTTGGAAAGTTGGACTCGGGGGGCCGGTGGACGTCATAGTCCAAAGACCCGGAAAAACGAGTGCATGGGCGATTTCATGGAATGGAAGTTCTTCGATCTACTCAATCGAGGGGGGTTTGAATAGTTTGGAAGTTGTACATCCTCGGAGAATTTCTTCATTCTCGCGGCAAGGGGGGATGGTTGTACTGGGTGATGAAAAGGGGCTTGTTTATTCAATAAAAGCTGATTTCCTTGAAAGGAGGTTGTCAGAGGGACCCGTCGAAGGAGGCGAAGATGGTCGAACAGCTCGCATGAGGGAGCGTCTAAGGGGGCTTCGAAAATGATAATTTTCACCGGAAATTATCGTTTTGAGACCCTTATTTCCACTGTACTGCGCTAATATTGCGAAAGGTTTAATTGCCGCCGCTTGCCCTGTTGACTTTGCCGCTCCGGGGGAGTGGTGTGGGAGGCCTTCGGGCCAACCGCGGGCCACAACAACTGATCCGCGAAGTCGGAGAGGTAGAACCGGAATCCGAAAGGTGAACGGGGAAAAGTCGAATCATCTGTGGATGAGGAGGCGGCAGTAGAACCAACGTGGGGAGAACCGGACGCAAGGAAGGGGAAGG
>CAYFGD010000116.1:0-3183 GCA_964342715.1 uncultured Candidatus Poseidoniales archaeon
CCACTGGATTAGCAATCCAGCGCAATGGCCAGGCTATGCGACTGCCGCAGCGTTCCCTCGAACCTAGTCGTTCGCTTAAGGCGAGCGGTGTATTTACTCCTCTTCTGTTTCATCGTCAGATACCGAAGAATCGACCAGGGATGCAGGCAGTCTGGCGACGAAAATTATCTCGTCATCATAGCCCGTACGATCAGCGTTCCTCAGTTCCATGATCCTAGTTCCCTTCGTCACCTTCCCAAGTGTTTCCTTCGTTTGCCCAGAAACCATTCTTATCATCATCCCAGTTCCTGTAAGCATGAAAAGCTGATCGTCTAGATCCGGAATCTGCCTGACTGCAACTATCTCATCATCGTCGTCTAGTGACATTGTCTTGACGCCCTTAGTGCCCCTATTGGTTCTCCTGTAACCATCCCTCTCATGCATCTCATTCCCTTCTTCGTCGAATACCTTGTTTCCAGTTTCTGGGTCAGTAACAGGAATCATTCCTCCAGATCCAAGTCTGCTCCTCTTGGCCATTCCACGTTTCGAGATGGTTAGTACGCTGGTATCGAAATCGTCTGTCACAATCATTCCTATGACCCAATCCCCCTTTTCCAGCTTCATTCCTGATACTCCTTGACTGACCCTGCCCTGGACTCTTACCAGGTGCGTGTGCTGTTCTTCGCCTGTGGCAGGGTCAATCCTGCTTCGCACTTCAGCCGGCTTGAATCTGCAGGCATTCCCTTTAGCTGAAACAAGCACGACATGGTCTTTCTCGGTAGCAGGCCTTACAGAAACAAGCGCATCATCCTCGCCCTCAGCGAATTTTAGAGCGTACTTTCCGTTTCTGTTAATCTTGACATATTCGGAAAGATGACTCCTCTTTATCCTCCCATTGAGTGTGGAGAAGATCAGGAAGTGACCTTCGGGATTTTCAATCAGTTCCCTATTCATCGGAAGAATGGAAATCACTTTCTCATCCTCCCTTATCCCACCGAGAAGATTTCGAACATGAGTCCCCTTTCCATACCTGCTAGCCGGAGGAGTCTCCCACGCCCGAAGGCCATACACCCTGCCCATGTCAGTGAATATCAGCAACCTGTCTTTGGAGAAGCAGGTAACTATCTTCGAGGGAGCATCCTCCTCCTTTGTCGAGACTCCCTTCAGTCCCTTGCCGCCCCTGTTTTGGAGCCTGAATGACTCGACTGGAAGATGCCTCATGTAATTATCCTGGGTAAGTGAAATAACGATAGACTGCTCTGCAACCAAGTCTTCTCTGTCCATCGAGAGGGGAGTCGGATTGATTTCCGTTCTACGACCATCCCCGTGCCTTTCAACCACTTCTTCTAGCTCTTCAACGATGATATTCAGGCGCTTCACCCGACTATCTAGGATCCCCCTGAAATTCTTTATCGCTTCTTTCAATTTCTCAAGCTCGTCTGCAACCTCCTTTACGTTGAGCTTAGTTAGCTGGTACAGCCTCCTCTCCGCAATAGCTTTCGATTGCCTTTCCGAGAAATCAAACTTCTTGATTTTGACGTATTTCTCCTCTCCTCTAAGGTACCTCTCAAATTGATCCCGAGAATCCGAGTTACGTCCGACTACGATTATTTCATCCATTCTCTTTTGCGCCTTCATCAATCCCTCAAGTATGTGCGCCCTGGCCTCTGCCTTGTCCAAGTCAAACTGAGTTCTCCTCTCGATGACTAATTCTCTGTGCCTGACGTGGGTGTGTAGTATCGTTCGTAGATCGAGCTGTACTGGCTCTCCCTTCAATATGCCCATCATGTTTGCAGAGTACGACTCCTGCAATCTGCTAGACTGGTACAGTTGGTTGAGTACTGCCTGTGGGTCCGCATTCTGCTTAATCTCGATGACCACCCTTATCCCTTCTTTGCTGGACTCGTCTCTGATGTCCCTTATCCCCTTCACAGACTCCTTCTGGACAAGTTCGGCGATCCCCTGCAGCATTGGAGCCTTCTTCACTTGATAGGGGATTGAGTGAACTATCAGCCGCTTCCCTGTTGAGTCATCAATTACTTCTACATCAGACCTGATGTGGAACCGACCATTCCCTGTCCGGTACATGTCCACAATTCCATCGATTCCGTATAGGGTCGCACCCGTCGGAAAGTCCGGCCCCTTGATGTGCTCCATGTACTCAAGAGCGTCAATTTTGGGAGGGTTATCAAGGCCGATTTTCCTGTTCTGTTCAATCACCTTACCGATGTGGAATTTTATCGCAGAAGCAACCTCACCTAGGTTGTGAGGAGGTATTTTTGTCGCCATCCCAACTGCGATCCCGTCACTTCCGTTTAGCAAAAGGTTGGGCAGCCTGGAAGGTAAAACTGTGGGCTCTACTTCACTCTCATCGAAGTTTGGCTCCATGTCTATCGTGTTCTTGTTTATGTCTTCCAACATATGCAGCGATAGTCGGTCTAGTCTACTTTCCGTGTACCTCATCGCGGCTGGCGGATCACCGTCAATTGATCCAAAGTTGCCCTGCCCATCGACGAGAGGGTACCTGAGTGAAAATTCCTGAGCCATCCTCACCATAGTGTCATAGAGGGCTTGATCGCCATGAGGGTGAAATTTACCCATCACCTCTCCAACTGATCTAGCAGATTTGCTGTACCCCTTGTCATGTGTGTGGCCCGCTTGGTGCATGCCCCAGAGAATTCTTCTGTGCACAGGTTTTAGCCCATCCCTGACGTCCGGTAGTGCCCTTCCAATAATCACGCTCATAGCGTAATTGATGTAGCTCTCTTTCATCTCGTCAGAGATGTCCCTCCTAAGCAGGTCCTCACTCATATATCACACATCCAGCGCCGTAACCTTCGAAGCATTCGTCTCTATGAATGAGCGCCTATCAGGCACGTCTTCCCCCATAAGGACCGTGAAGAGCTCATCGGCCTCTTCAGCATCCCTGGCCTCTACTTTCATCATGACCCTTGCTTCGGGGTCCATCGTAGTCTCCCATAGTTGATCGGGATTCATCTCTCCGAGACCTTTGTACCTCTGCACATCGACCTTTGAAGAAGGAGACTCCTTCAGCATCCTCTTTACAACAGAGTCTCTTTCTTTCTCGCTATGCACCCACTCTACCTGCTTACCCCTGGTTATTGAGAAAAGGGGAGGTGCGGCGATGTACACATTTCCATTGGTTATCGCCCGCTTCATGAATCTCCACATGAATGTGAGTAT
>CAYFGD010000117.1:0-3091 GCA_964342715.1 uncultured Candidatus Poseidoniales archaeon
CCGAGGCCCATGAAAAGGGCCTCTCTTCCCTTTGGCTTGCTCTTTCCCACGACAGCATCTGGAACAGGCTCTTCCCAGTCCATGTCCCCTTCATCGGGAGAGTCGTCCCTCATCACCCTGTCACCCTCGTCGAGGAAGGAGTAGTCCGCGCTCTTCGGTGCGACAAGTAGAACCGGCAGTTTCAGATCAATCATCGTGTCTGCCAACTCCAGCATGTGCTTGCTCCCGTTAACGGCCCAGTGGTCGTAAATCGCTGCAGCAATCATGAACAAAATGATGAGAACGGGAACGAAGGAAACCCCGATCATTGTTACAACCCCGGCACCGACCATGATGCCTACGCCATTGACAACGTACCACTCGGGGAAAATATGTAGAAGCCAAATAGCTCCAACAGAAAATAACAATGTCAGAATTAAGAAGAATGGACTGCCAAAGAGCATTAGGTGAATCAGGACCACTCCGAAAAGGAAAGTAGTACCAATTGAAAACTTCTTTTCCGGGTATCTGTATAGTGAGAAGAAAAGAGATGCGTATGTTATTCCCACGACAGTAATTACTGGATTAATTTCAATCATTCCAGTGTATATCATCCCCAATGCCACATATGGCTGAATTGCGTAGAACATACTCATCCAAAGAGCGAATAGAACTACTCCCTTGATCAACGCATCCAAACCCCTCCTGGCGAGCCAGATAATCGCTACCGTGAAAATTCCAATCATCAGTAACTCCAGAGCAATGAATGCCGATTTGGAGGCCCCCTCTTCCCCAAAGGCTCTGGCTTCGGGAACATCATAGATTGGTTGAATGCTCAGACCAATTAGAATGGTGGAGACAAACATGAATGCCATGCCCATCATGGAGGTCCACTGGTCCTTCATGGCATCCAGTATGCTCACCTGCTCCCCCCCTGCCATGTATGCACGAACTTCAAGGGCCATATCACCTTGACCCGTTCACGCCCATGCATAGGGAGGCAGGTCGAATCAGATGAGTGAGAGGGAATGGCTCGATGAAAGACTCTCCATGGGGGTAAAATTAGGACTTGATAACTGTAGAGAAATTCTGAGCAGGATGGGGGATCCCCACCTAGATTTCCCATCGGTTCACGTTGCTGGAACCAACGGAAAAGGCTCTCTTTGCGTGAAACTCTCTGCGGCCTCTTCCTCGAGTGGAAATGTTACCGGTTTGTTCACTTCCCCTCATCTTGTCACCGTCGAGGAAAGAATCAGGATAGATGGAAGGCCAGTGTCCCCCGAATATTTCGACGATCTTCTGGGGATGGTCAGGAAGGCATCGGAGAAGAGCCCAGCGATCTCCCCGACATACTTCGAAACTACATTCCTCGTCGCAATGCTAGCATTCAGTATCTCGGGAGTCGAAAGGGGAATTATCGAAACTGGGATGGGAGGGAGGCTAGACGCAACTAGATTGGTAAACGCAGATTTATGCATTCTGACCACCATCTCGATGGACCACTCTGAGTTCCTCGGGCCTACCCTTAGGGAGATAGCAATTGAGAAGGCTGCCATTCATCGACCCGACACCCCACTTATTGCACTACAGCACACTGACCCTGAAGTGATCGAGGCGATAGAGGAAACAGCGGGCGACGACCTAATGTGGTGGCCCTACAACATGTACAGCGACAAGTGGGAGGGTTACGACCCACTGGTCGAGGCCGCAGCATCGTTCCTCGGATGGAAATCGCAGGCGACCGAATGTGCTTGGCCAGGAAGGTCCCCGAACTTCGGTAAAGACTGGGTAGAGGGAATCACAACCAGACTTAGTGCAGCTCACAACGCGGAGAGCATCGAGAGCGACCTATACGAGGTTACTAAGCCCACTGTGGTGCTATTCGGCATGAGTAAGAAGGCGGAACTTAGGAAGGCACTCGATCCTCTAATGGCGGAGCTTTCCATGGATCGCATGTTCCCGAAGGTGGTATTCACCGAGCCGATGAGCGGAAGGAATCCGGCAGTAACAGTGGAGGAACTCTCCGAAGTTATGGAGGATTATGGAATCGGTTATGTTCCTTCGAAGGTAGAGAAGGACCCTCACAAGGCATTCGAGATTGCCGGAACAATGGCAAAGGACCTAGGTGTAGATTTGTTAGTCATAGGTAGCGTGTATCTCGTCGGAGATCTGCTAAAATATGTGGTCGAGAGAGATGGCCTTGATCTATGGGAAGTACTCACAGCCCACTAAGAACCCAAGTATGATGACTATCTGTGCGACGCGTATCGCATGCAGCCCAGAGATGAGAACAAGCCTGAGATTACCGTTGTAGTCGAGTCTCGTGATACAGCCTCTAAGGTCATAATGCTTGCATTGGTGATACTATTGTCAGGGGTACTAGTCGCTCTACTAACTACCGACGCGGGCGAGCAGATTCTTGCAAAAAGCGGCATCAGCTCGGGAAATTGCGGTGATGGCATAGACAATGACAAGGGAGGACAAGCGGACGAGGACGATCCAGACTGCTACAACAATCCCGAGGTCTGGGAGGGGTATGACGAGAACCGCTCCGAGGCGAACGGAAATAACGACCCTCCGTCTGGGGCAGAGGGGGCATAACCATGAGTGACAAGTGGGACAATCGGTTCATTGAGCTAGCCAAGCACATCTCCACATGGAGCAAGGACCCCTCGACCAAAGTTGGATGCGTGGTCGTCGGAGAGGACAGGGAAATCAGGTCTACCGGTTTCAACGGGTTCCCAAGGGGCATAGAGGACGACTCAAGCAGGCTCTCTGACCGTTCTCAGAAGTACCCCTTAATCTGTCATGCAGAGGAGAATGCAATCATGCATGCAGCTAGGATAGGGGTTTCACTTAAGGGAAGCATGGCATATGTGACTTGGCCCCCCTGCTCCAGGTGCACCAGATCACTGATCCAAGCGGGCATCGAGGAGGTCGTATTCCCCGCCGATCTCAGTATTCCAGAGAGGTGGAATGAGGATTTCGATATTGCAATGTCGATGATGAAAGAGGCCGGAGTTCGAGTTCGTCAAGTCTGAGATAGAATCTCAAGAAGCTCCTCAAGATCCGAGTGAAGCCCCCCTATGTCCCCCTCATTGACTAGAACCAG
>CAYFGD010000118.1:0-2989 GCA_964342715.1 uncultured Candidatus Poseidoniales archaeon
TGGCTCGTCGTTTTCGTGGTTTCTGGCTCGAGTGGGAAATTCTCAAGTTCATCATATTTCTTCCATATCGGTTGATTGCCCAGGTCCTCCTGCTGTTCAACATCGACATAAGAAGGGGTGAAGTCGAGAGAATCGAGAAACTACCACTGAAGGTACGCTTGCTGTCATTGCCCGACAATCTGGTGATGGCTGCAAAAAGCTCTTGGAGGAGTCGTGAGAGAGTTCTCGCAGTCTTCGCTGGGGTATTCTTGGCATCCCTGGTGATATCCACTGTCCTCGCCTATGGGGTCGGGCTGTCGCAAGCATTCCTCCAGTTCTCACTCCAGGAGGAGATCTTCGACGCAAAGATAGACTTCTCAGAGGACCCCGGGTCGGATGCAGAGGGTAGAACGAACGACTCAGCCCTTTGGGAGTCACTGTGCATAGAATTCGTTGAGATGGAAGAATTCTCGGACTGCGGCCTGGTCTATGGCCGTCAGGGAGTCAGGGTAGACGGGTTCTTCGATGAGGACTTCATCGTCCCACAACCGCTCAATGTCATTGCCGCCGAGGGTCCCACTGGGAATTGGGCGAACGTCAGTTGGGATTACCCCGAGGCCCTCTCATCAGGACCACCCATCAATGACCAGAGGACAGTTCGCTTCTATGGGGACGGCATATGGGATGGGGCCTTGGGAGAGAGGCATTCGACAAAGGGCCAGGACTCCCGCATAATCTACGGAAGCTGGCCGACAAGTGCCGCAGATGCCGCTGCCAACAGAACGATCGTACTCCCCTCTCAGATAGCAAGCAGCGCTGGGGTGGCAGTGAATGACACAATCTCCTCTCTGACCTTCAGATACGTAGCAGATTTCCTTCCCATAGAGAGCTTCTCGAATGGCTTTGATGATTGTCAGGGCGAGGAGGAGTTCTGGTCCGCGAACGAGAGGACATACGTATACTGTTGGCAGAACCTAACCGTGAACGATCTGACCGTGGCAGCCGTTTACCAGGAAGGCGGTGCGGGCAATCCCACCCTCTTGTTCAACCCGCTCATGATTTCCGACGCCGTCCTGAGCGACGAGCAGAAGACAATCCTGATGGACAACGATCACGGATATCTCGGACTCGCAGTCGATAGGAACCAACTTCCAACCACCTCGACCGCTGACGCCACAAAGTGGCTTGACAACCTGAAGGCGCAAATTGAGGCTGGCAACTACACCAGCGCAGGAATACTCGTGGAGTACAACGACCTTATCTCCGGCACCATAACCTTCCTCAACATCTTCCTAGGAATAATACAGGTCTTCGATTACATCCTGATGATTCCAATAGTGGTACTCTCGTTCTCAGTCCTGATTTACGGACTGGTCCTTTCCCTCGAGCAGCGCAAGAGGGAGGTCTCCATACACCGTGTAATCGGCGGTACCGAGGGGACCCTTACAGGAATGATAATGCTTGAACTATCAGTTACCAGCCTCTTTGCATGGTTCTTCGGTTACACTCTAGCACTTCTCTCGGTCCCGTTGGTTTTGGATGCAGTCGGCTTCATGTCGTTCAGGTCCGGCGGAATAGACATCAGTCCAACTTTGAGCTTATGGTCAACCATCTTCATCATACTACTGACAGTGGGACTCTCCCTTATGTTTGGAAGAAGTAGGACCAGGGACTTCCTCAGGATAGAGATAGACGAGGGAGTCAGGAAGGTCTCAGAAAAGAGAGAGCCAAGAACATGGCTCCATGTCTTGTCATTCTTGATTGGTCTACTAGCGTATTTCGAGAGCTGGATACAGTCCAACGGAGGGTGGGGGCCATACGGATCAGGGGGAATCATCTCCAACTTCATCGTCAACGCTCTCCTCCTGCTGTTCGGACCGTTCCTCCTGTGGATAGGCGGCGCGTTGGTGCTAGGGAGAATCGGTGCAGCCGGCCCTAGGATCCTGACCTCCCTCCTCTCTTGGTCCCCAGCAGTGTCGGACATCAGAAGGGGTCTGAGGGGATCGGGGTCTTCAGAATCAGTAAACAGATTGGCAGTTATCATGCTGCTCACGCTCTCCATCGTCACCCTTGCCGCTGTCCAGGGATACACCGGAACCGAAGTAGATGAGCGTACCACATCTGCCCAGACTGGCTCGGATATGCAGGTCCAGTTCGAATCCGCAGTGACAGAGGAGCAGGCCAGGGCAGAGATGATTTTGGCAATAGAAAGGGCCGGTGACGCCGACATCACAGGCATCTCATCCATGACTGCAGTAGCTGATATTTTCACCAATCCAAAGGGGGAGAACGCGTTGGTAAGGACATGGGTCCTGTTCGATGGACATGATGACACCCTGATATGGGACACACAAGCGATACCAGGGGACGACATTGACGCGACAGTCTCCTCCTGGTCATCCGGAGGGTTCACCGCTGGTTCCTCTGCCAGGGACGTTTTCGATGACTTGGAGGCGGGAGGAAGTCAGACCATCGAGTACACGGATTACGACTTCCAATTGGGGCCAAACTTCGAACTCATCGTTACAACAACAACGACCGAATCAGCAGTCGAATACCAAGGAAGGCACAGATGGGTACCAGGCCTTTCTGCTTCCGAGGCCGAGCAGGCAATCGTCATCGGCGAGTCCACCTACAGGGAGCTAGTTGGGAACGCCACTGCGGACTCGTTCGCCTCTACCCGATGGTTCTTCGAGATGTGCGACCAGACCGACAATGATTGTGCTGACGCCCTCAGAGCAGTCAGTGCCGAGATGGTGAATGGAAATGGTGTGAGTGCAGCATCCGACTGGTCCACCGCGCATCGTGAAAATGAGCGAAACGGCGGCCTAATTTTCGGCACTCCCGGACTACTAAGCATGCAGTTCATCGTAGCCTCCCTGGCGTCAGTAGCATCGGCCTTCGTGTTCCTCTCACTCGTTCTAACCCAGCGAAAGAGAGAACTGGCAATCCTACAGGCAATCGGCGCGAGCCCAAAGGCCGCCAGACCGAACGAAAAAAGCAAACTCTT
>CAYFGD010000119.1:0-2944 GCA_964342715.1 uncultured Candidatus Poseidoniales archaeon
GTAATCACGGCCGCGGCCATCTTCGATGGCCATGACGCTGCCATAGGGATCTTCAGGAGAATACTGCAGAGCCAGGGGTGCGAGGTCATCCACCTAGGCCACGACAGGGGCGCTGACGAAGTGGCGAGGGCCGCCATACAGGAGGATGCTCACGCTGTCGCCATAACCTCCTACCAAGGAGGGGCCGTCGAAATGTTCACCCATACCAAGGAGATACTTGACGAGGCTGGATTCGATCACGTTTTCCTTTTCGGAGGGGGCGGAGGGACAATTCTGCCTCATGAGATCGAACACCTCGGGAAAGATGGGATAGCCAGAATTTACTCCCCTGACGACGGTCGCTCCATGGGGCTAGTTGGGATGGTGCAGGACGCCATGGACAATGCCAGCGGCATCGACCTACTGGAGCGGTCCAGATTCGACTCCATTGGCGGTCCGGTATCGGCGGATGACCACGGATCTGTCTCCCGGCTCCTTACCATGGCAGAGAACAGTTCCGAGGACGACTTCTCGGGCGCCTTGGGAAGGGCTCGCTCGAGGGATGCTTCCGAGGAGTGCCCGGTCGTGGGGATAACCGGAACTGGGGGCGCTGGAAAATCTAGCCTGATGGACGAGGTGATGCTCAGGATCAGGAGGGACAACCCCGGTGCGAAAGTAGCCCTACTGGCAACCGATCCGACGCGCAAGAAGACGGGAGGAGCACTGCTTGGGGATCGGATCAGGATGAACTCACTAACGGACCCGAACCTCTTCATGCGCTCCTTCGCCAGCAGGGGCAGCGGCAGGGAGATAGCGGACTGCATAGGACGTGCCGTCCAGGTCTGCAAGGCAGTCGGTTTCGACCTCGTACTGGTCGAGACAAGCGGAATCGGGCAAGGCAATGACGCTATCACCGAAGTCGCTGACGTCTCACTTTACGTTACAACGAGGGAGTATGGCGCGCCGAGCCAGCTGGAGAAGCTCGCTGCGCTTGACTTCGCCGACATCGTCGTACTCAACAAGTTCGACAGGCCCGGCGCAGAGGACGCGCTGACCGAGATCCGCAAGCAGTTCCAGAGGAACAGGGAGGCGTTCGACCAGAAGCCCGAGTCCATGCCGGTTGTTCCGACCATAGCGAGCCAATTCGCGGACGCGGGAGTGGACCAGCTATGGGAGAGGATGGCGATTCTGCTAAACGACCGCTTCGAGACCGAATTCGCGGCTTCTGAGCCGAGGCTGGGCAAGGACGGGCTTCCCAACAGGGAGCCGCCCATACCGCCGGAGAGGCAGGGATACCTAGCGGAGGTCGCTGCGGCAGTACGAGGCTACCACGATAGGACGGAGGAGGCGAGCGGGGCAGTGAGGCTGGTCCAGCAACTGGAGGCGGCCGCAGGAAAGATGAGTGCGTCCGGCAAGACCTCGGCGGCCGATGACCTAGCGGCTGAGGCCGCGGAGGTCAGGTCTAGCGTTCCTGCGGGGGCCTGGGAAGCCTTGGAGGAGTTCGAGGCGATGGCGGAGGCCTACCGCTCCGGTCAGGCGAGCTACACCGTCAGGGGCAATGAGATCCCCGTCAATACGACTCGTGAGACGATGTCGGGGACCAAGGTCCCGAGAGTCGCCCTGCCGACGTCCGAGGACTGGGGAGAGAGGCTGGGGTGGATCCGCAGGGAGAACGCGCCTGGCTCATTCCCCTTCACAGGCGGGGTCTTCCCCTTCAGGAGGGAAGACGAGCTGCCGGTCAGGATGTTCGCGGGCGAGGGCAGCGCTGAGAGGACCAACAAGCGCTACCACTTCCTCTCGCAGGACCAGGGCTTCAACCGCCTATCGGTCGCTTTCGACTCGCCTAGCCTGTACGGCAACGACCCCCAAGAGAGGCTGGACATCTTCGGCAAGGTCTGCGAGTCGGGAGTCAGCATCAGCACGATTGACGAGATGGACAGGCTCTTCGAGGGCTTCGACCTGTGCGCACCCAACACCTCCGTCAGCATGACGATCAACGGCAACTACTGGTGGCACCTGGCCGCATTCTTCAACGTGGCAATCAGGCAGCAGACCCGAAAGTTCGCCGAGGAGAACGGCAGGGAGCCCACGAATGAGGAGGCCGAAGAAATCAGGGCGACGACTCTCTCGACGGTCCGCGGCACGGTGCAGGCCGACCAGCTCAAGGAGGCGATGGGGCAGAACACCCTGGTGTTCAACCTCGACACGGCGCTCAAGATGATGGGGGACGTGGCGGAGTTCTACGTCGACAACAACGTCCGCAACCACTACTTCGTAAGCATCAGCGGCTACCACATCGACGAGGCTGGCGCCAACCCGATCACCCAATCTGCCCTCACCCTCTCCAACGGCCTAACCTACGTCGAGCTGTTCAAGGCGAGGGGGCTTGACGCGGACAAGTTCCTGAGGAACTTCTCGTGGTTCTTCTCCAACGGCATGGACCCGGAGTACGCCGTGATCGGCAGGGTCTCCAGGAGGATCTGGGCGATAGCGATGCGCGACCTCTACGGAGTGGGGGAAAGGGGACAGAAGCTGAAGTACCACATCCAGAGCAGCGGCAGATCGCTCCACTCCCAGGAGTTCACATGGAACGACTACAGGACCACGCTTCAGGCCCTCTACGCTCTCGCGGACAACGCCAACAGCCTGCACACCAACAGCAGGGACGAGGCGTTCGGGACGCCGACGGAGGATACCGTCAGGGACGCCGTGGCGATTCAGCTAATCCTCGCCAAGGAGTACGGGTGGCTGCGCAACGAGAACCCGCTGCAGGGCTCTTTCGTCGCGGAGTTCCTCACCGACGAGGTCGAGGAGCAGGTGCTGAGGATATTCGAGGAGATGCACAGCAGGGGCGGCGTCCTTGGCGCCCTGGAGGTCAACTACCAGAGGAACCGGATACAGGACGAGGGCATGGTCTACGAGCACCGCAAGCACACCGGCGAGACCCCGATAGTGGGAGTCAACA
>CAYFGD010000120.1:0-2889 GCA_964342715.1 uncultured Candidatus Poseidoniales archaeon
CTCGAGAGTGGCTGCTGGATTGGCGATTGTCACAGGCTCGAGTTTACAGGAGTACGAGGCTTGAACCGAGACGGGTATAGTCAGTGACGCCTTTGAGAAGTTCGTGGTGCCGTCGTTTATGTCGACATACCATTCCATCTCCTGGACCTCCGCTCCGTCGGGGATAGAGAGATTGAACCATGCGTCCATTACCGTTAGTGCCTTGATAATGTCAGTCACGACGTAGTTGTCGTGGTCAACATTGTTGTTCGAATCTATCCTGAGAGGGTAGCCATACATCCAAGAAATGTTGGAGACCTCTGTGAAAAGTCTCAAAGTTACGTCCACATATCCATTATTCCTTATCCTGCAGTGAAGGGAGGGGGGATGAGGGTCGGCCGGGATAACAAGATAGGCGTTTGGTAGAGGGTCGTCGCAATCAGCCTCAATTGTGTACTCGGGCACTCTCTGTATGGCGAACATTAGGAATGAGTCGATATGGATCCCTTCCGTTGCGGACGAGCCGTCTGAATCAAATCTGAAGGCCATTGTAAATTCGCCAGATTCATGGAGGCCCGTCATATTCCATACAAGCCTGCTCCAGTCTGAGTCAGTTGTGGAAAGATTGAGGGCAGAATAATCAAAGTACTCAACGGAAGATACTGCGTCTGCCTCTATTCTGACGGTGTCATTCGTGGACATCTGCCCCCATGCTGAGGTAACCAAGTGCATCGAGATGTAATCGAATCCCCTTACCTTGATCTTGCAAAATCTAGATCCGTATGCCGTGGTTACTTCTGAGTCCATCGTGCCATACCCTAGCCCGTGACCAGGATCATCACAGCTCTGGAATGGTGTGAACCATCCCCACCACAATCTGTCGTGGCGATTACTGGCGTAGTCGGCACCAGGCCTAGATACCCTCCAGTGATTCTCTCCTTCGCTGGAGGACTCGTTAGTCATCCTCCAATGGCCGTAAGTATCGGGATCCGATGAGATTGTGTTGTCGGACTCATATCCTGCCCCTACCCATATTGGCGTGTTGGCATATGGTATGTTTGGGCAGTCATTGATGTTGTCACCGTCTACGTCTCCGCAAAATCCGTTTTCCATCGGATCCTGCCATACAGCTACAGGTATGTCCCTTGAGAGCTCGTTGTTCTGTTCGTTGTCGTCGGCTAGGCCCCCGTCGATAATTCCTAGCAGGGTGATTCCTCCGTAAAGATACCCATTTTCGTCCACGGCGCTATGTGCCGCCGAGGGAGTCCACACGAATTCTTCCCTTACGGACTGCAATCCGGAAAGTGTCATGTTCACTTGGAACTGAGTAATCATGAATCCAACGGGGTGCCAGATCTGAAGCCAACCATCAGCAGTTGCTGGCTGACTAGAGGTCCCGGCTTGGGTGAAGGTCACGTTGATTTGTATCGTCTCATCACGAATAATGTACTCTGCTATTTCGCCATCTGGCTGCTCCCACTGCATTGCCTCTCTGGAGGAGTTCCCCACTTCTATGGAGGTGACCTCAAAGTCAATCAAAGCGCGAGGTTGGGCCTCCCTGTTAGCAGAGTCTGATTCCAAAGAATTGCCGACCAAAGCAGGGGACATACTGGTCGCAACAAGGAGGAAGCACAACAAGAGTGGATATTGGCTACGCATGATGAACGGTTTTGGGGTCTTAACTTCCTGTATGAAGGTTGGGACACCAAGTTCATGTTTGCGGGACTGAAAATCTCGCTACTGTGAAATTCCATCAATAATTACAACATATCGAGTATGTGTAGATGAAGGACTTATGATTGCGTCTGTTTGCGTGCGCACGTGAGCGATACAGAATCTCTTAGGCACAGGGTCGCAATATCTGTACTTGTTTTCCTCCAAGTCACCCTAGTGCCAATCTTTGGATTCTCGGCTACCTACCTACTCAAGATTGACAGGGAGGCTTTCTCGATATCCGTAAGGACCGAACTTATCGAGTGGATAGTTGTTGCAGGGCTTCTCTATGGAGTGTTCTCACTAACCTTGGCACTGTTACTCGGAGGGTACAAGCCTCTCTCTGTAGTTAGCAGGGGGGGTTGGATGCCAGTATTCGGACTTAGCAGGAGGAAGGGCGATCCAGAGCTGGTTGATCTGTCCAGGCTTTCTTTGCACGCGAGCCCATATGGTAGGATGACTAGGCTT
Organism: uncultured Candidatus Poseidoniales archaeon; assembly: GCA_964342715.1. Taxonomy (GTDB): domain Archaea; phylum Thermoplasmatota; class Poseidoniia; order Poseidoniales; family Thalassarchaeaceae; genus MGIIb-O5. The sequence goes on from CAYFGD010000120.1 coordinate 2,161, forward strand.
GTAGACAAGAAAGTCAGGACCGAGGGTATTGACCTGATATCAGTTCACGGAGGTCTTCAGCTAATTGCCGTTCCACTACAAGTGATGCTGATTGCGATTCCTCTGGCTATTATGGAGGGGGTGCCAGAATCAATCATGAGGCCGGAGAGAGCATTCGAATTAGGCATGGCTGGTTATCTCTTTTCGCTCTGGCTAGCAGTTAGAATGCAACCCCTTGTATCTCAGCACCTAGTTGTCTTCGCTGCAATGTTCAGGACCGTAATATGGAGGGTCTCTAGATTCTCGTGGATACTGCCAATTCTGATATTCTGGTTCACCGCGAGATTCCTTCTGGAGGCATCTTTGGATTGGTTGGAAGTTGATCTCTCAAAGTGGAATGATGTTCAAATCGAATCATTGGTACTAGATGCGGTTGCACCTGAAGCGGAGATCCCACCTAAGGCGATAATTGACTTCCTGATCGCTATATCTGTACTTCCACTGGCGACTTTCACCTCTATTTCCGTACTTGGTGGATCCAATGGAATACCCACATGGATGCTTTCTTCAGAGGATAGAATGGAAAATCTGCAGATGGATCTACTCGAGGCGCCTGATGACGAAGTTCCGTCCTTGGAAGATCTAGGGGTCGAGGATGTTCTTCAAACTGAATTAGATGAAGGGGAAGACGAGGAAGGCGGTATGATCGATATCCCGTTCGAGTTGTAGGGGTTATCTGGGAAGAAGTAT
>CAYFGD010000121.1:0-2832 GCA_964342715.1 uncultured Candidatus Poseidoniales archaeon
GACTCTACCACGTCTATGATTCAAAGGCCGAAGACGGCAACGTAGTTGCCCTCAGAGGACTTCATGTCACTGTCCTCGAGGGAGAGGCAGTGGCTGTCATCGGGCCATCCGGATCTGGGAAGTCAACACTTCTAAAGTGCCTAGGCGGGTTGATGAAGCCTTCAGCCGGCGGGGTCGAACTGGCAGGAAATAGAATGACCAGACTCACAGGAAACGAATTGGTCAAACTCCGTCAGGAAACTGTGTCCTTCATCTTCCAGGACTCAAACCTCCTTCCCCATATGAATGCCTTGGACAATGTAGCCCAGCCTCTTCGTCACCAAGGCGTACTTCCGGGTGTTGCAAGGTCGAAGGCACAGGCCCTATTGGACCGCCTGGGCATGGGGGAAAGGTCTGGTGGTATGCCGGAGGAGCTCTCAGGCGGCGAACAACAGAGAGTCGCTATCGCCAGAGCCCTGATTACCGAGCCCAAGCTGATACTGGCAGACGAGCCGACAGGGGCCTTGGACCCGATTACAAGTAGAGAGGTTTTGGAGCTTTTCGACACACTGCACAGGGAGGAGGATGTAGCCTTCTTCCTAGTCACACATAACAAGGAGGTAGCCGCTTTCTGCGAACGATCGCTGGAACTCAGGGATGGCAGGTTCGTCGCCCAGCACGGCACGGACGTTGACATCGCGGACCTTTCGGGCAGCCGCGAACTAATCATCGACGACACCGGAACTGTCACACTCCCTCCCGACATCCTCACTCAAATCGGCGGACCTGGGAGATTCGAACTGCCTGAGATAGTACGTGACTCCCTGAATCTGGAAAGGGTCTCTGATGAGAGAATAGACATCGAAGGAAAGTCCGAATTCAAACTATCGCCCACATGCCCAGCATGCTTCCATGATTACGGGCAAAGTCAGGAGCAGCGCTGCCCAGAATGCGGCTCTAGCAGACCGATGGTTCAAGCCTGAGGGAGTAAGAACCTCTGGGGCTTTGCTATACCGAGGTCCTTCGGGAGCTCCCTTACCTTCTCAGGAAGGGTGACTGGAATCATTTCCTTCCCGATAAGTGCTACACGGCTCTCCCTCCTGTCAGAAAGAACTTCTCTTCCGACCATTGGAGCCAGTATGTTGGAGAAATCCAGAATCTCCTGGTGTGTTGGCATGTTCTCTATCGAGAGATTGTTCTGGCTGTTCCCGACATTGACGTACCCCTTCGCTTCGATGAAGTCCGGATCGGCAATGTTGTCCAAGCGGGCATAGTCCTCGTGGTGGCCCAGTGACTCGTGCTTGATCAGGGTGTGTCGGCATACGGTCCTTGTATCCAAGCTAGGAAGGAGCTCCAATGTCTGCTCTAGCTTGTAGAAAGCCCCCTGATCGAACTTCGGCTTGCATAGCCTATCGAAGATCTCCTTGTTCGGAGCATCGACAGAGACGTAGAGCTGGGTTGGGAGCGGGTCGAGATTCTCGATAACCTTTGGCAGGCTCCCGTTGGTGACTAGGAAGGTGGATGTGCCGTGTTGGTGGCATATATCCAGGAACTCACCGAGCCTCGAGTACAAAGTAGGCTCTCCGTTGAGTGAGATGGCCACGTGCTTAGGGTTCTGCGCCTCTGCGAACTTCTCCGGGTCCGCCTTGGGATTGCCCCCGAATCCCGTGAGAAGGCGCCGATGCCCCCTAACTGACTCCAGATACAATTGATACGGATCATCGTCGATCTTGTTTAGAGTTTCAGAGTGAGGCTCTCTCCAGCAATACGTACATCCTAGGTTGCAAGTATCCACGTTGGGCGCCATCTGCATGCAGCCATGGCTCTCAATACCGTAGAACGTACCTTTGTAGCAAGACCGGTCTGCTATCAGGCTCTGCTTCGTCCAGTGGCAAGTCTTCACTCCTCCATGCTCTCCCACAAGTTGGTACTTCTGCTTCGAAAGGCGTGCGGCTATCGCCGGTTCTATCTTTGTCACAGGACTTTGCAAGCACTCACCCCCGACTCCGAATCCCGCAGAGGGGCCGTGTCCGAGGGACATGCGTGCAGACAACACGTCTTGAAATTGACCCGTTCTACCCAATCCATATACGAACCACTCACATCCGTCGCCAATGAGGCGGATTACCGCGATACTGTTTGCCCTCGTCTTCATTTCTGGCACATTCCAGGGGTGCCTATCGTCCGAGGATGGAATTACTATGATACCCACATCCGACATAGAGGTCAGTCCAACCACTCTCGCTGGCGCCCAATTTCAGGAGGTCGAGTTCTCGGTAGCAAGTCCAATGAGCGTGCACGTCCCGTATCTTGTAATCGACTCCTCCTCGGGTTTTGTCGTTAATGGCACGACACTGCATTTCGATGGCCCCGGCTCGCAGAATGTCCAAATGCTAGCACCTTCGAATACCGGTTTAGCATACTTCCTACTTGGCGAGGAGGGGAGGACAAATTGGCCGTTGAGGGAAACGAATCAAAGTTGGGGCGAATGGTTCGACTCCCCCTCCTTCAATAGCTCCCCTTACTCACACGTACAGATTCCCGTTTTCAGAGAGAACAGATCCGGTTTCTCCCCTGAGGAGGGCTCAATGCACGGAACTGGAATTATTGATGGCCTCAACGTCTTCGAGTGGCTGGAGGAATTCGCTGACCCCGACACGGGTTACAATCAGAGGTGGGGGCCCTTTACCCTCAATGATCCGACATACATGAGAGCCGCCAATTTCATGCAGGGGGAGCTGCAAGGGATGGGGTACGACTCACAGGTCCACAGGTACTGGATTTCCGATTTCTCCTATGCCGTAAATGTCTGTGGATACAAGGAAGGAACGACGTTCCCGGACGAGTGGCTGG
>CAYFGD010000122.1:0-2812 GCA_964342715.1 uncultured Candidatus Poseidoniales archaeon
GCAGGGGCGGCGATACCTGGCGACGAGAGGATCAACTACGAAGAGGTTCAATTCACTGTGGGCGAGTGCCCCGGAGATAGCGGAATGGTATCAGGCGTACAGGCAGGCGATAGTCGTGATTGGGGGCCTGCCCTATTCGTAGAGATGGGGGGAGTGCTATACTTCTCTGCTGATGATGGAGTGCATGGTTGGGAGTTATGGCGTAGTGATGGGTCCGTTGGTGGCACATACATGGTCAAAGACGTACGGGAAGAAGAGTGCTTTCCAGCCACTGATCCAGAAACGGGGGAAGAGACCGAAAATTGCGAAAATTATGGGAGCATACACCAAAGGTGCTGGTCGGGATATGCGACGAATTGTTTCATTCCGGAAATGGTGGCGGGGAACAACAAGATCTTCTTCACCGCTTTTGATTCCAACCCAGGTACCAACTTCGCACATATCTTCGTCAGTGATGGGACCGAGGATGGGACACACCGAGTCAGGGACCAGTGGATTGGTTGGGACTACAATCATCCAGATTCTGATTTTGACTACTCCGGTCCCAGTAACCTGATGGTAATACCATCCAACGGTTTCACCCCGGACAGAGCACTGTACACAGTCGTTCAAGCTATCTGTGAAGGAGGAGCTTATTGTCCCGAGGCCTTTTATCCGGCTTCCGGAGAAGAGCTTTGGATTACAGACGGAACTGATTCCGGAACATACATGCTAGTGAACCTGGTCCCTGAAGAGAAGTCTTGGAACGATGGTGATTATTGCTGCATGGATGACAGGGGCGGAATTCCTAGAGACCTCATAATGAAGGGCAATACAATCTGGTTCACGGCTCGAACCGATAGTTACGGAAGGGAGCTTTATCGATATGGGATGAATGTAGGAGGCGGCCTTTTCCTGGTCAAGGACATCAACGAGGGCGCCAGTGGAAGCAATCCAATGCATCTGACTTCTGTGGGCCCGGGAGTGTACCTATCAGCGGACAATGGCACGAATGGGCAGGAGCTGCACTACAGCCTTGGGAACACCTTCAACACCGTCGTCGTGAAGGACATTAATCCGGGCATCAATGGAAGCAGCCCCCAGGAGCTGACCAGGCTTGGCAATACCCTATTCTTCACGGCTGATGACGGAGAGAATGGCCGGGAGCTCTGGATTTCGGACAGTACCGAGGAGGGGACATTCATGGTCAAGGACATCAACACCAACGGATCAAGCTCCCCCAACTGGCTCAGGGTAATGGACGGGACCCTCTACTTCATGGCGCACACAGAGGATCACGGCAGGGAGCTTTGGAGGAGCGATGGGACTGCCGATGGGACCTACATGATCAAGGACATAAACCCTGGAAGCAATTCCAGTTTCTACTGGATGCCTGATGTCTCTCCCTCAACTACCACCATCTATCCTCACCATGAGATGTTGATAGTACATGGCGATAGTCTGTATTTCACCGCCGACGCAGGAGGGCAACATGGGGTCGAGGTGTGGAGGACTGATGGCACTGTAAATGGGACTGAGCTAGTGATAGATATCGCCCCGGGTAGTGAAAGTAGTTGGCCCAATCGCTTCATCAGCGTCGGTGACAAGTTGTACTTCACCTCATACAGTGAGGAAAGAGGACGGCAGTTGTGGTTCTACTGGGACAACCCGGGACCGATAATTGGGTGAAAATAGAGGCCCTATGGCGGTCATAACGGTCTTAAGCACTCCTTCGTTGGAGTAGTAAGGTTCTGATGCGTGTAGAGCACGATGTGAAGCTTACTTTTGATGACGTACTGATTAGACCTAAGCGCAGTACGCTGGTCTCTCGATCCGACGTTACTCTCGTCAGGGACTTCAAATTCAGGCACTCCGACACTACTTGGACGGGCGTACCCATTGTCGCAGCCAATATGGATACGACTGGGGTTTTCGAGATAGCCAAGGTGCTACAGGGCCACAAGATGCTGACATGCCTGCAGAAGTTCTACTCAACTAGGGAATGCGAAGATGCATGGTCAGAAGGGGTCGATCCCGGCTTCGTGGCAATAACGTGCGGCTCCACGGAGAACAGCTTCGACCTGCTCAAGAGGAAGATGGCCACAAATGGGGGTACTTCCATGATTTGCGTCGACGTCGCGAATGGCTACAGGGAGGTCTTCCTAGACTTCATCAAGAGCATTCGTGAGGGTTTTCCCGATTCGGTAGTCATTGCGGGTAACGTAGCCACGAGAGAGATGACCGAGGCACTAATCCTAGCTGGTGCTGATATTGTGAAGGTGGGAATCGGCCCGGGCTCGGTGTGTACGACCAGGAAAGTGGCAGGCGTTGGTTACCCACAGCTCTCGGCCATAGCAGAGTGCGCGGATGCGGCTCACGGGCTCGGAGGTCACGTAATGGCCGATGGAGGATGCTCCTCGCCAGGAGACGTTGCAAAGGCTTTCGCGGCGGGGTCTGACTTCGTGATGCTGGGAGGAATGTTCGCTGGACATGATGAGTCCGGGGGAGAACTTGTAGAGTCGGATAACGGGAAGAAATACAAGTCGTTCTACGGCATGTCGTCGGCCAAGGCGATGGAGGAGTACTACGGAGAGGTGGCCAAGCACCGAGCCCCGGAGGGCAAGGAGGTCAGGGTGCCATACCGTGGATCACTAGAGGACACTATACAATCCATACTCGGAGGTGTGAGGTCGGCCTGCTCCTATGTTGGCGCTCGCAGAATCAAGGACCTACCGAAATGCACGACTTTCATCAGAGTCACCCAGACGACGAATGAGGTCTACCAGAGATTCAATGTCGAGGAGTAGGCTCACACGTCAAGAACTACTTGGGC
>CAYFGD010000123.1:0-2796 GCA_964342715.1 uncultured Candidatus Poseidoniales archaeon
CAGCAAGGCGGCGAAATATTGCCAAGGGAGGTCGCATTTGCCATCTTCTGCGGCCTCTAAGAGTCGTTTCTCGACTATGTGGCAAGCCTCCCTGCAGGCCACTACCCTCTCGGGGGTGAGTTCCCCTAGGACCCTCACTGCTAGGCCGGGCCCGGGGAAAGGCTGACGCTCACTGGACTTTATCCCAAGCTCTCTGGCTATCGATCTGACTTCATCCTTGTAGAACTCGTGCAACGGCTCGACAATCACTAGATCGACGTCCTCTGGAAGGCCTCCAACGTTGTGGTGACTCTTGATTACGTCCCTCTCTCCCCCTCCTGACTCTATCCAATCTGGAGCTATTGTGCCTTGAACAAGATACTTAGCCCCACAAGACGATTGTTCTTCCTCGAAGACCCGGATGAATTGCTCCCCTATCACCTTGCGCTTGTGCTCTGGATCGGTCACTCCTTCCAAGTTTGAGAAGAAGCGCTCAGAAGCGTCGACCACCTTCAGCTCGATTCCCATTTCTGAGAACATTTCTGAGACCTCTTCTGTCTCATTCTTACGCATGAATCCGGTGTCGACATATACGCAATGCAGGAGGTTTCCAACCGCACGGTGGGCAAGAACAGCGGCCACAGTACTGTCTATTCCTCCCGAACAAGCAATTATGGCGGTATCGTCAATTTGAGACTGGAGCGCCTCTACTGCCTCATCGACCAGCATTTGGGTGTTCATCAAGTGAGTCACCCCTGGATAGACTCGTCGTCTGCGATGACTTTGGCGGTCATTGCCGAGCGATAGTCGGAATATGCCGAGGCGAGTTCCTGATTTGCCGTAGCTAGAATCTGGACTGCTAGCGCACCGGCGTTGTCGCCTCTGTCGACCCCCACTGTTGCCACGGGCATCCCAGGAGGCATCTGGACAATGGACAATAGGGAGTCCAATGGGACTTTACCCCCAACTGGAACTCCTATCACGGGCTTGGTCGTCATAGAAGCGATTACACCGGGAAGTGCAGCGGCGACACCTGCCATTCCAATGAAAACTTTGCAACCTGATTGTTCGGCAGATTCAATGATTCCTTCTAGGTACTTGGGGGCCCTATGTGCTGAGGCAACTCTGATCTCGTATGAAACGTTGAAACTGTCTAACACGGTTTTGCACTTCTCAGCTACTGGCATGTCTGACTTCGAACCCAGTACGACGCATACGTCCATGCACGTCGGGAAGGAGGGAGGTTCAAAATGCCTGCCGTCTGAAACTACTCTGCCTCATGCGGGAGAATGAATAGGCTTGGCCATTCGGCCCCTTCAAGTTCAATGGGCGGGGAGGATAGGATTTCAGACAAAGTCTCCGATTCGGGATGGCCCTCAAAAAAGCAGTCTTGAACAAAACCAGTGTGATGCCTATACGCCAATGAAACGAAGTCGAAGCCGGAACGACTGTTCCCGCTGATCAGGAGTGACCCTTTCTCCGTTTCAAGAGTGGCGATTGGCCCTCTGATCCATTTATTTGACAACATAGTCCATCCGTCGTCAATAACTATCTCGTTCAATTCTCCAGAGTCCACAGGAATAACAAGCCGAGAAGGTGGAATTGCAAAAGACTCAGACATCATGCCGATAGACCTCACCATTGAAGATATGAAAAATACGAATGAAATCCAGCCAATCCTCGGATCGATCTCAAAATGGAGAGGGAAAATGATGATTCCCAAAAGGAGGTTTTTCCAATCTATTGGAAGGGAAAGAATCCCTCGCCCTGACGATGGCTGGGAATTTCTCTCCATCAATTGAGGAAGGAGCAAAAGGCACCATGAAACCATGAACAGCGATGAGGCCAAGGCCTGGTCATCTGGCGTATTGCCGGGGAATGCGAGTGGGAAAGAGCTGGCAATAAGAAAGAAGGGGGACCAAGCTGAGGGCTTCAATAGGCCCCATGCCAGAGGCCTGAGTCTTTGTCTCGACCAGCCAGTTTTGTTGGGGCTCGGATACGTCCAAGATTGAGGAAGTGGCATTTCTCCACCCCTTAGTGGAGGTGGTATTTCTCCATCTTCTAGTTTCCACCAGGAGGGATTTCCCACAAGCCAGTACCTATCTTCGGAGGCCTCCATGGCCTTCGGAGGGGGCGCTTGGCATTATCGCCTTCGGCGATTTCTTCAATCACAGCAGGGGTGGCGTAAAACGAGGTTCCGGGCAGCCTGCACCTCGTCGACGCGCCTTACTTCGGTGTTGTGTGGCGCGGTGGAAACTATCTGGGGGTCCTCTGCTAGAATATCGAGGAAATCATTTGCGAACTTATCGAGGACCTCCTTACTCTCTGTCTCGGTAGGCTCAATCATCAGGCATTCTGGAACGATCATAGGGAAGTACAGTGTGGGCGACATGTAGCCATAGTCCAGAAGGCGCTTGGCAACATCCTTCCCCGTAACTCCTGTTGATTCTTTGAGAGGAGTCATGCTCAATGTGAATTCGTGTTTGACGATTACAGCGGGAGCTCCGTCCACAGGCATGGCGTGAATGTCGTCAAGATTACGGGACTCTGGGTCCGGATTCAAAATTCGATGACGCAGGTAGTTGGCATTGAGGACTGCATGCTCACTCATTAGCTCCAGCTCTCTTCCATAGCGTCGATAGAAGGCCCATGCCCTAACCACTGCACCGGCATTTCCATGCCACTGCTGTACCTTTCCAATTGATTTCTCTGGAGTCCGCCAAAAGTACCGGAAGCCGTCCCCCGTAGCTCCGTCGCCATCCACTTTTTCTCGATCGGATAATGGGGCAGGGAGAAATTCTGCGAGATGAGATTTGA
>CAYFGD010000124.1:0-2784 GCA_964342715.1 uncultured Candidatus Poseidoniales archaeon
GCATGGCGAAGACGCAATACTCGTTCAGTCACGACAAGAAGGTACTCGGCGCCCCCGTGGGTTTCACACTGCAGGTGAGGGAGGCAAGGCTCAATTCCGGTGCCGGATTCATAGTCGCAATTTGCGGTTCCATGATGACGATGCCCGGGCTACCTACAAGGCCAGCAGCTCTTGACATGGACATGGACGAGGACGGAAGGCTAACTGGGGTCTTCGGTTAGGTAGTGATTGTATGCGCCGGATTAAGCGCTTGGACGAGGGAGTCAGGCTAAGGGTCGAGGATGAGGACGACCTATGGGTACTAGCCCAGCTATGTAGGCCCTCTTCTATGGTCGGGATGCTATCGCACCGTAGGGACTCAACTACTGGTACGAAGGAGGAAGGAAGGGCCAAGAGCGCTGAGAGGAAGCCAATGTGGATCGTTCTTGAGGTTCAAGAGACAGCCTTCCAGTCATTCACTGAAAACCTGAGGGTGCATGGTGTAATCACCGAGGCCAAGATAGACATAGGCAGCCACCACACACACGTAATCTCGCCGGGTGACGAGGTCGAGATATCAAGGGAGGGAGGACTCCCCAAGGCCGATTTGAACCTCGTGAAGGAGGCAATAGAAACCGGTTCCAGGGCAAAGGCTGGGCTAATCGTAGTCGAGTCGGATGAGATACTGGTATTCGAGGTCACATCCAGGGGGATTAGGGACGTCTCACAGTTCTCAATGAGAGGAGGCGGAAAAAGGGCCGACGACTCGACGGTCGTACGCCGGGGATTCTCGGAGGGAGTCGCGAAGGAGGTCAAGATGGTCTTCCCCGATGAAATGCCCCTGGTGATTTGCGGGCCCGGTATGGCACGCGAGGGCTTCGAGAGGAACATGAGGTCCCTGGGAGCGAAGAACACGATCACAAACGCCCCGACCTCAATAGGGGGAAGGGCCGCTGCTAACGAGGTTCTTTCCGAGGGCGCGGCCGATTCGGTACTGGGAGATCACACACTGGTCAAGGAAGTCAGAGCCATTGAGGAGGCGATGACCAGGATGTCAACAGGCGGCGCGGTAGCATTCGGCGCAGTCCCGATTTCGGAGGCAGCATCACAGGGCGCCATAGACACCCTCGTCATCGACGCATCCCTGCTCAGGACAGCGGACGGAAATTCGAACTGGGAATCCATCGTAGGAAATGTGGAGTCATCTCGAGGCACCGTAATTCAGGCCTCTGTGGACCATGACGCAGGACAGCAGTTAGTGGGAATGGGAGGCGCAATAGCCCTCCTCCGATGGAAGATGGACTAGGAACACTCTTCACCATGCGCCCTAGGCAACTAACATGGCCCCCGGCATTGGAATGGTCGCTTTCGGCAGGCCAGATGGGAACGATGCGGCCTCCAAGGTCCTTGGCCACGCTAGGGATTCAGGAGCAGAGGTTAGGCACGTTTCATCATCCTTGGATGAGGAATTCCACTCTATGGATCACGGTTCCATTGATTGGAGGGAAGCCCTGGGTTCAGCCCATTGGCTGGTCAACTCTTCGAATAGCGTTCTGGAGGGGGAGTCGCCCAGAATGGCATGGGCGGCCTCGATGATATTCGCCGAACTCGAGGGGAGCAAGTCGGTTATGGTGGTATCCAATCCAGATAACCCAGGGGATATCGAAGAATCCTGGGGCGCCGTAGTAAGCAAGATTCGACAGATCCACGTCCTGTTCATCGACTCGGAGGCAATCCCCCTCATCTCGGAAATAGAGGGAATAGGTCAGGACGATTTGCTGACGGAGATCAGGCTCAGGGGAATGGTCCCAATAGTTTGCACATACGACCCCTCTTCAGGCATGGCGATTGTAGAGCACTCGACCGGCTCCGTCAAGTCGAAAGTTTCTGGAAGCCCAAGTCCCTCCGAATGGCTGTCTAGATTCCTCTGCAATCTTCCCGAGGCCGGCCCCGGGGACGAGGGCATAAGGAGGGCAACGGCGGCGGAGTAATTCCATTTCGTGGTCGTTTTTTGCCCCTATTGCAGAGACCCCTTTTGAAGGGGCACCCGTTCGGCGCGACCCGCGGGGGATGAAGCGATGCCACTCAGACTAGGTCCAGCGGGCGTTCCGCTGTCATGCAAGGGCAGGACTATCGTAGAGGGAATGGATGACATCACCTCGCTCGGTCTGGAAGCGATGGAGATTCAGACCGTCAGGCCAGTTCAACCAAAGCACTTCGATCAGTATTGGCAAGCAGGCATACTTTCTTGGGATTCTGGAATTGAGATGAACCTGCATGGCCCGTACTATGCAGAACTATTAGGAAAGAGGCGCGAGAGAAACAGGTCGCTAGCGAAGATGGAGGCCTCCATGCAGGCAGGGAAGGTGATCAACGCTCGCCACCTCGTGTACCACGTAGGCCCCTATGGCGAGTACGATCCGGGAACCGAAGCAAACGAACAAGTCGCCAACATATTCGCAGGGATCGTCGACAGGGTCCGCAGCATCTGGGGCGATCAGGACGAGGAGGCCTACTCCGCATTTCCCTGGATTGAGAAGATGGAACCATCAATGGTGGGTATCGAGACATCCGGCCGCCAGGAGCTGTGGGGCACAGTTGACGAGGTCATCGAGGTCTGCAATCACGTAGAAGGGACAGTCCCAGTACTGAATATGGCACACATTCACGCTAGGGGCCACGGAAGCATGAGGACGAGCGAGGACTATGCTGAACTTTTCGATAAGGTCAGAGAGACATACGGCGGCAGTAAGTTCTACTGCCACTTCGCAGGGATAGAGCACAGGATGGGCAACGCCCTCCACT
>CAYFGD010000125.1:0-2767 GCA_964342715.1 uncultured Candidatus Poseidoniales archaeon
ATCGCCTACCTTGAAGCCCTCTCCCATCTGATGCGCCTGCCATGCCTCGATGGCGGCATCCATGTCCCTCCTGTCCCATGCCAGAGGGTATCCTTCGATGCTGGAGACCTTGTAAGTGTCTGACCACATGATCTTGGAGACCTTCGCGGTCAGGTCGCTTCCATGGAGGGTAGTGCCATGCGAGCCGACGAGCCAGGGTGCCATTCCGATGTGGTCTATGTGGCCGTGGGTGATGATTGCGTTGTCTACGGTTGGGGACTCCGCAGGATACTTTGGGGGGCGGGTAGGGGCTAGGCCGTAGTCTATGAGTAGTCGTGTCCCTGTGTTGTCTTCCAAGACGCATCCGACGTTGCCGACCTCCCGCCCTCCCCCCAAGAAATGTAGCTTCAGGCCGGATCGAACTGGTGTGTTGTCGTAACCGCTGGTGCGACCGGGGGTGTACAGGACCATGGCCGTGGCAAGGGGGGGCACCACATGACTCAACCGGAGGCCTTCCCCCCTGTTTCCACTGGAATCGCATCCTTCTGCACTCGAGTTACCCCCCTTACACGCCAATGGTTATGTCCCTCCAGCCAAATATCGATCCGGGTATAGCGAACTCTCACAAATTTTCATCAAACGGAGCGTTTTTTGTTCACAAAACTCCTCTACACTGGAAATAGGGGGGTTGGGGTAATTTTGACAAGGGCCAACATGGGGCCAAAGCCATGGCGAAGAGGGAGGGGCACGTCTTCCGAGTCGACTCCGATAGCTGTTTTGGCTGCGCCGCGTGTGTTGCCCTGTGCCCCCTCAACGCCCTGCGTTTGGAGGGAGTTCTGGCGGTAGTGGATCAGGGTAAATGCACACACTGCAATCATTGCATACCCGCCTGCCCGGTACACGCGCTCTCTATAACAGAGGAGGTGGACCCACCTGGCAACAATCGTCTTCCAGAACTCATCGCTCAATAGCATGGCCTGCGCCCACTTCCTCCTTGACACGGGAGGACACTTCGAGATACATCTCATCTCCAAATCTTTCGAGATAGGCCTCATGGGGGAGACACCAGGGTTGCTAGGGGCGACCGGATGGCCAAAGGTAAGGCCCCACTGGCTCTCTGAAGGGGGCTTGGACACCCCCACAGAGGAATCGACTGCGGTGAGGGCTAGCTGGCTAGCAAAATCGATGGCGATCTCCCTCTCCGATAGGGGGGCGTCTTTCCATACGGGCTCCAGGGTAATCTCTGACGATAAAGAAGGACGAGCCCTCCGAATCTCTGTTCCAGGGGAAGAAGGAAGCGCAGAGATCCAATATGACGTATTTGTCGGCTCTGAGAAGAGCCCGGAGGCTGTGGTGTGGAAAGGAGCAGTAACCCTTTCACCACCAGAAACCACACCAATGAGTGGAAGAAGACCGGACGGCACCTACGAATCCTGGTGGAGAGGGGAAGGAGAGCCAAGGAACCCCCTCCAATTGATGACGTGGGAGGGCGAAGACCCGTCGTCCGCCCTTGACGAATCCATAGGAGAAGCTAGCAGGGCCTCAGATAACATCCTCTCTGGGAGCCTCCCTGCGTGAAATCCTTAGGGGGACCGTCCCGGGGAGTATCATGGGTGGAAGCGGTAGCGAGACCAGTGACTACGTCTGCTCAAAGGCAGGCCCGACCAGACACGCGATTCTGATTGACCCCGCTGACCAGACCCCGGACATGGCAGCCAAGAGGTGCCTAGCAGCAGTCGCTGCAGGAAGCAGGATGGTGCTGGTAGGCGGGTCATCAGACACGGACATGGTAAACGTCCACGAAACCGTCGTAGCTATCCAGGAAGCCCTCGAGTTGGTAGAATGGGCATCCACACAAGATGCCATGTCGGCGAACTCAAACAAGGTTCCAGTAGTCCTTTTCCCCCAGGGCGCGGCGGCCCTTTCCCCCGCTGCTGACGCGATCACCTTCATGATGCTCATGAACAGCACGGCCCCGAGATTCCTCATCGAGGAACAGGTCACGGGCGCTCCGTTCATCAGGAAGGCGGGCGTAGAGCCAATTCCTATGGGGTACCTGATCTGCGCGCCCGGCGGGAAGGCAGGGGAGGTCGGCATGGCGGACCTCATCCAACCAAACGAGGTCGAACGGGTGTCGGCTTACTCAATGACGGCCGAGGCTTACGGCTTCAGGATGTTCTACCTGGAGGCAGGCAGTGGAGCAGAGTACCCAGTCAACCCAGAACTGATCAAGGCGGCCAGAGAATCGTGCGACCTCGCTCTCGTCGTAGGGGGGGGCATCAGGGACGGCGCCACCGCGAGGGCAGCGGCGCAGGCCGGTGCGGACTGGATCATCACTGGCAACCTAGCGGAGGACTACGACGACGTCAATGAGCTGCAGAAAGTGCTCAGGGCCTTCATAACAGAGATGAACAGTAACTAAACACCCTCCAAAATGGCGACCAGTCGAGCGATTTGGGCCTCCATGTCAAGAATCAGCATCAGGTTCTCCTCCTCCGCCTTGAGCAACCGGGCGTTCTCCTCTAGCAAGCCGTCTATCCGCGAGCCGCCAAAACGCTCCTCCGCCTCCTTCCGCCGGGCCTTCTCGTTCTCCAGGCTCCTCTGGAGCTGTAGCACCTTCCCCTCGGCGACACGCACCATCTCCTCCATCTCCGCCGAGCTCCCCTTCTCCTGTGAGGAGGACGCGTTAGCCACGTCGGCCTCCAGGGACGCGATCCGCTGACGCAGCACCGCGTTGACCCTCGACCCCTCGTTGATCTCGTCCCACGCCGAGATCACCTCCTCGACG
>CAYFGD010000126.1:0-2690 GCA_964342715.1 uncultured Candidatus Poseidoniales archaeon
TCGTGACTATGGATGATCTCACCAACAAGGAAATCATGTCTATTCTTGATGATGCGGAAAGGCTTGTTCCGGTCGCCGAGGGGGAAATTCACCTTCCGCTCTTGGAGGGGAAAGTCCTAGCAAACATGTTCTTTGAGAACTCGACAAGGACCAGGATGTCATTCGAGTCGGCCATGAAGAGGCTGGGGGGGTCCGTGTTGAATTTCACGTCTGTAGGCACATCGGTGGCGAAGGGCGAGACCCTCTTCGATACAATGCAGATGATTGATGGATACGCGGATGTGGCAGCGATAAGGCACCCACGGCAGGGAGCGGCCCAGTACAGCGCCGATGCGGTCGAGATTCCAATACTGAATGCGGGAGACGGGGCTGGAAATCACCCTACACAAACCATGCTTGACCTGTTCACAATAAGGGAGGCCCATGGGACTCTGGAGGGGCTCAATGTGGCTCTTGTCGGAGATCTGAGATACGGAAGGACTGTTCACAGCCTATCCCATGCACTGGTCAGATTCGGTGCTACTCTGACCTTGGTCTCACCAGAGGGCCTCAAGATGCCTGTTGAGATAGTCTCAGACCTACGAGAGCACGGGGCGGAGGTCACAGAGACTAGTGACTTGAGTGGAATTGTTACAGAGGCTGATGTCATCTACATGACCAGGATCCAGAAGGAGAGGTTCCCCGATGAGGACGAATACGCCAAGGTAGCTGGAACATACATGCTCGATTCATCTGACATGTCCGGGGCAAAGGACGGTATGATTGTGATGCACCCACTCCCACGCGTCAGCGAACTGCATCCAAGCCTTGACGATACCAAGAACGCGATATACTTCCGGCAGGCATTCAATGGGGTCCCCACAAGGATGGCCCTACTATGCAGATGCCTAGGCGTTAAAGTTCCGAAGAAGGTGAAGTAATGAGCGAAATGAGGAGAGTCACGGCCATATGCAATGGTACTGTAATTGACCACATCCCCGCTGGACACGCCCTTCAGGTGATCAGGATGCTCAGGATAGACACCAACAGGTCAAACCCTGTTTCTCTAGTGATGAACGTCCCCAGTGATAAGCTGGGCAGGAAGGACGTACTGAAGATCGAAGATCTGGAGCTTAGTCAGGAGGAACTGGATAGGCTTGCTCTTATTTCGCCCCAAGCCAGTGTCGCGATAATTAGGAATTACGCCGTCGCCGAGAAGAGGGTCGTGGAACTGAATGAGGAGTTGTTGAATGTGGCTAAATGCACATTCTCTAACTGCATCACTCAAAATGATAGGGAGCCGCTGCCTCAGAAGCTAAGGGTAGTTAGCCGTGAACCGGTAGAAGTAAGGTGCTACTATTGTGGAAGGGGACAGAATTTGGATGAAATCATTGAAAACATTCTGTGATAATCATATCGAGACTCTGGTCTAAAGGCCCATTCTTGAGTGGGAAATTAGATCTATATTCTAATTGTCCAAAGGTTGTATAAATGTCTTGAAAATTAGCTGATAAAACGCTACTATGGAAAATATAGTAGCAGAGACTAAAGCGATCATTGAACCGCTGCCTGTGTCCAATTCAGCTGAGAAATATAGTCCCATAAAGACTGCACTTAATCCAAATATCTGGGTCAAAATAAGACAAGATCTGAAACTACGACCGATCAGTTGTGCTGTCGCCGCTGGAGTCACCAACAATGCTGTGACTAGAAGAGTTCCGACCACTTGCACCATACTAACGACTACTGCTGCAGTAATGATGCTGAACAAGAGGCCAATACCCTGAACAGGGAGCCCCTGAACTCGGGCGGACAGGGGGTCAACGGTACTTGCAAGCAGGGATGAATGAATGAAAGCCAAGATCACAATCGATATAGAGCAGATTAGGGCGATCATATCCAGATCTTGTTCATCGATCAGTAGAAGGTTTCCAAACAGATAGCCTTCAATATCAGTAGTTATCCCCCCTCCTGAAATACGTAATATCACAAGTCCCAGTGCCAACATCCCCGTAAGGAAAATTGCGATTGACGCGTCCCCGGTGAGAATTTCCCTGGATTGCAATTCGTGGATCATTATGGATGCGGTTACAGAGAAAACTAGTGCATACCACAAAGGAGATGAGGAGCCGAGGACTATACCCACAGCCACTCCGCCGAATGAAACGTGGGCAAGTCCGTCACCGATCAATGCAAGATTGCGTATCAGAAGGAAAGACCCTAGGAAACCCGCCACCATTGTGACCAATATGGCTGCAAGAAATGCTCGCTGGAACATCTCCATGGTGAAGAAATAAGGGAAGATCTCTCCAGGCATGAATGGTGCAACAATTTCCAACATAGGGGCGGTAATCTCCAATAACGTAGTACCTAAGCCCATCATTACTCCTCCTTCGAGTGGTTTTTTTGGTGATCGTGCCCTTCCCCATGAACGTGCTCAATACCCCGGAGATCGGCGAGTTTCTCTAAATCGGGGAAGGTCTCTGTGGGGCCATCAAATCGAATGCTCTCCTCTAGGAATATCATCCTATGTGCCGTTTGGCGTATCGCGGCCAAATCGTGAGAGACCATTAGAATCGTTTTTCCTTTATCATGACAGAGTTTGTCCAGCAATCTCAGAAGGGAGTTCCTTGCATCACGATCGATACCTACCAGAGGCTCATCGAGTAAGATGAAGTCAGCTTCCGTCGCTAATGCTCGAGCTATCACGG
>CAYFGD010000127.1:0-2676 GCA_964342715.1 uncultured Candidatus Poseidoniales archaeon
TCTAACGACCCGAATGGAGAGGAGTTCACTGGCTGCTACAACTCTGTTACACACGCTCAGCACGAGGGAATGTCAGAAGAGGAGTGCGAGGCTTTCGGATGGTACGCAAACTACTACTCCGACAAGATCGTTGCCATGTTTGACTTGGGTAACGACGGTGACGCTTCTGCAGACTACGAGGCAGACATCAGAGCATGGCTACAGCCTGCATGGGACCACTACGGAATCACCGCAGACGACATTGGAACACTCCAGTGAATAGAATCTAGAGATTAGATACGCAAACTAAAACGTTGGCAGGGGGCGCAACAGCGTCAAACACACCCCAATCATCACTTTCGAATCGCAGTTCGGAAAACGCCCCCTGCTAACAACCAAAATCACCCAAGAGGAATTTTTGTCCTGAATTTGTAGGATATCTCAATTTTCCAAATTTCCACCAATACCATATATTGGTTTAGGGGCGCCTAAACTGTCTTTCGGCCAATGGGAGGGGGTGTCTCGCTTGAGTAAATCAGATGAAGTCGAAGAACCGATAATCAGACTAAGGGACGTAACAATAGGTTTCGACCCGCAGGACCCCCTGGTGGACATCCCGGAGATGGAAATTCTTCCAGGCGAGATCGTAGCCATTGCGGGACCCTCAGGGATAGGGAAGACGACACTTCTACGAACCATAGCCGGTCTGGTCCCTCCAATTTCAGGCTCAATAGAGGTTTGTGGCGGCGACCCCTCATCACCTCCCAAGAGAGGAGAGCTTGGATACGTCCCTCAGAAGCTAGGACTAGTTCGCCATGCTAGCGTGCTTCACAATGTCATGATAGGCGCTAACGCAGGAAATAAATCTCCTTGGGCGCTCCTGCCGTCCAGCATCGCTAGAAGCAAAGCTCTCGAGGCCATTTCATCGATGGGTCTGATGGACAAGATAGGGGAGCCCGTGAGGAGACTATCAGGGGGGCAGCAGAGAAGGGTGGCCACAGCAAGAACACTAGCCCAATCGCCCAAGCTAATCATGGCCGATGAGTTCCTGAGTGAATTAGACGATGAAACAATGCAGACGGTCCTCGACTCCGTTACCGACTATGTTAGAAGTAGTGACTCCGCTCTATTGGTGGTCGAGCACGATATTTCTAGGGCCAAGTCGATGGCCGACAGACTTCTCGTAATTGACGATGGTAGAATTAATCCTTTCATCACAGAGATTACGGCCTTGGAGGTGAAGGTCTGAGGGCGGCAATCAGCGGTCCAAGGATGGCATTGGCCGCCCTCGCAGTCGTCCTCCTGGCTCTCGTTATTCTTGACGGAATGGTGAATGATTGGGGTCGATTGGCTGGTGGATTTGATAATCTTGTACTCTTCTTCCATCAGTCACTATGGCCTCCAGATTGGAGCGTCTTGGAGCCACAGGTCTATCCTGTTTGTACTGCACGTTCACCTTTCGAATTCACATGCTCAACTGCGTGGATAGGGGTCATTGAGACACTCAAGATAGCCTTCGTTTCAACAGTATTCGGGATGATCCTATCACTCCCCCTATCTCTTTCTGCTGCGAGGAACTTGAGTCCGAAGTGGCTTTCCTACGCCTCTAGGTTCATCATCTCCGGTTTCAGGAGCCTTCCAAGCCTGATTTGGGCCATCTTCTTCGTCATCCTGATCGGACTTGGCCCTCTTGCAGGAGTACTGGCAATGTCAGTCTACACAGTGGGATATCTAGGAAAGCTGCAATACGAGGCTATTGAGGGGCTGAACAAGATTCCTTTAGAAGCAGCAGAAGCAATGGGACTTTCCAAGGCCGAAATGGCGTTCAACGTAGTAATTCCCGAGTCTGCAAACGACCTTATATCACATGCTATTTTCATGTTCGAGTACAATTTCAGATCGGGCACAATCATCGGAATTGTGGGAGCAGGAGGCATAGGGTACTACATTGATCTATATCTGAGATTCCTTCAGTACGACAAGGTGGTAGCATATCTAATCATCATCTTCATCGTGGTACTTTTGATCGATTTCGTGTCAATATACGCCAGGTCATTCTTCAATGACAACGACGATGTCAGAAGACCCACTTGGCTGGATGTTTTCGTCCCAGAATTTCTGATGATGGGAAAATGATTAGGGCGCCTCGGCAGCAATTCTGATTGCGCCGTCATCATAGGAAATCTGGATCATATCAGGGACCTTGTTAGTCAGCGAGGAGAGTGCTTCGTAGACATCCTTCTCTGTGACCTTGAAAGCCTCGGCCGCCCGTTCCGTCGACCAAGGTACCTCAATGAAGTCAGAAGCCGCTATCCATTTCAGCAACTTCCCCTCGAAATCGGTCAGAAGGCCCTCTGCAACCATACTTCTCGATCCCCGGCTCCATTACGAACAAATCAACCTATTCGCTCAGGAACCATTACCATCGACCATTCTCCTGACCGCCTGATCAGCATCGATCTTCCCATCCAGCAGGTCTCCGAGGGCTGCAATGAATGGTGTCTCCACCCCAAGCTTCGGGGCCCTGTTAAGGAACATCCTAGTCGCTCTGACGCCCTCTGCTACCATGTGCATCTCGTCAAGGGCTTCATCTAGTGTCTTGCCAGAGCCCAGCTTCTCCCCCAAGGTCCTGTTTCTGCTTCTAGGGCTGGTTGCAGTCACGTAAAGATCACCTATCCCAGCCGGTCCGAAGGCTGT
>CAYFGD010000128.1:0-2587 GCA_964342715.1 uncultured Candidatus Poseidoniales archaeon
CGCCGTTATTCCCGAGGAATACTCGTGCTGTTCGCCGTTCCCGATGTCCACACTTATCATCGCCATCGCTGCACGCTCCGTCCTAGCCGCTGACACACTCCCGTTTGAAAGCGTCTATTCCTACATCGGCCCAAAGGGCCGATTTGCCACATTCAAATCCGAAGCGATAAGACCACACGCCCCTAGGCTCGCACATGCCCCGGCTTGGCTTGCTGGTCAATCCCGACGCGGGCCTAGGTGGTCGCTTGGGTCTGAAGGGCTCTGACGGTCAAGCCGAATATGCGAGGTCACAGGGAGCTGAGGACCGCTCAGGTCCGAGGATGGAGGCAATGCTCGAGCACTTCGTAGCAATAGCCGGTGAAAAGTTGGAAGATTGCCAATGGGTAACTAGTGAAGGAAGGATGGGCACCGAATGGATCCCAGAGGAAGTCTCGAATGTCTCTTGCGTGCACTCCTCGGGGGGAATCACTTCTGCAGACGACACATCGTCTGCCAT
The DNA here is from genome assembly GCA_964342715.1 of uncultured Candidatus Poseidoniales archaeon. GTDB lineage: Archaea > Thermoplasmatota > Poseidoniia > Poseidoniales > Thalassarchaeaceae > MGIIb-O5. The sequence continues at coordinate 497 of CAYFGD010000128.1, forward strand.
ATCCTCTCTCCTCGACTCCGAAATAGACCTGCTCGTCTATGCTGGAGGAGACGGGACGACCAGGGACATAGTCTCAGCGTTGGAGAAACTGGGGGTCGCGAATCTTCCCGTGATCGGGGTTCCAACCGGGGTCAAGATGCATTCCGGGTGCTTCGCCTCATCTCCCAAGGCAGCGGCTGAGGTACTGGCAGCGTGGATCGCGGGAGACCTCCTGATCGCCACGACCGAAGTACTGGATCTAGACGAGGAACTCTATCGGCAGGGAAGATGGGTCGTCAGAATATATGCCGAAGTCATGACCCCCTCGAGTCCGCGCTGGATGCAGGGAGCGAAGATGAGGGTCGAGGCCTCTGGAGAGGACGAAATAGTCGAGGGAATCGCAGAGCACATCGAAGAGACTCTAGTCGAGGACGAAAGGTTGGTGCTTTGGGGCTCAGGCGGTACCCTGAGGTCAATCGGGGAGATGATCGGCTTCGAGCTCACCACTCTCGGAATTGATGCTACAAGGGGCTCAAAGCAGATTGGCACGGACATCAACGAGAAAGAGATACTCGAGATTCTGAACTCGCATGAAGGCCCCGTCACACTCCTCCTGTCGCCGATGGGGGGTCAAGGATTCCTGATCGGCCGAGGGAACCTCCAACTCTCCCCCGGCGTCCTCAGGAAGGTCGGGGTGGACGGAGTTCTGGGAATCGTGACTCCCTCCAAACTGCTTACCCTCAGAAGCCTGCGGATAGAGACTGGGGACGAAGAACTAGACGGGGACTTCTCAGAAAAGAAGTACCTCAAGGTGCTTCAGGGATACAGGACAACCAGAGTTCTGCCAGTCTCCGTCGACTGAATCGACGCTATGAATAAGTCCTGAATTGCCTGTGCACCCATCGTGGATACAGACCACTGTGCAGATTTAACCTGTGGATGCGGCTACAGGGGAAGCGCAATTCCACGGAAGCAGCACATGGAATGCCCAAGATGCCACAGAGTCGTCGAAGCTTGCTGCGAAGGCGTTCCAATCTATGATTAATAAGTCGGATTCGCCCTCACAATCACATGAAGCCTTTCCTCGAGCACCTGAACATGACGTCAACAGATGTGGACGAGACGGTCAGATTCCTCATGACCGCAATGCCAGAGTTCAGCATCCGAGGAGCAGGAGGGGGCGAGAAGGCACAGCGCTGGGTCCATGTCGGAACGGATGACTCCTACCTATGCATAGAAGACCGCGGAGCCACCGAGAGAGGCCCGCACAGGCCGTATGTCCACCCCGGTATGAATCACATGGGATTTGTCGTCAGCGACTCAGCTGCGTTGGCTAAGCGAATGCAGGAGGCCGGTTACAAGCAGGGCGCCAAATATCTCGACCACCCTCATAGGCATCGCTACTACTTCTTCGATCACGATGGCAACGAGTACGAGTTTGTCGAGTACTTCAGCGAAGATCCGAGTGAGAAGAACAAGTACGAATCATAGGGAGCGAAACGCAATGGTATCCGGAGAGATCAACGATACAACCACTACCAAGTCCATACATCTGTTGATTGGGCTTGTCGTTCCAATTTTATCAATACCTGTGACTTTTATGATTCCAGGAATTTGGAATCTTTGTAAGTATGATTTTGGTAGTGGTTGCAACGAAGTTAATGACGGGGTATTTACTCTCTTTTTCTTTCTCCCATTCTTGGTTTCCTTGGCCATAATCTTCTATTCAAATCGTATTGAGGACAAATCGTTATTCAAATGGGCGAAAATATCGGCCATATTGACATTCATGTATGCTGTAGCAATGGAGATTCTGATGCTAGTCGCCCTTCAAACAATCTAGACATCCCATTTGAAATCCGTCGTTTTAGAGGGTACCTATTGACTAGCCGACATAACTCACAACTTGGGCTGAGATCATAATTGCGGCCATAACCAAGAACATCGGTCGAAGCATGGAGTAGCCATACCTCAGAACGTACCCGGGAGCTAGAAAACCTCCAACCATATTAGCCAAGGCAAATGGTACTGCAACTTCGTAGTTGACAGAAGCGGCCATCGCAAAGACACCAAAAGAGCCAATGTTCCCTCCAAAGTTCAGAATCCTCCCAG
>CAYFGD010000129.1:0-2470 GCA_964342715.1 uncultured Candidatus Poseidoniales archaeon
GTCCCGTAGGGACCGACAGAGCCGCCCACCTGAAATTGGGCAATAAGCCTATCCAGTACAAACTCAGGGCGAAGGGCAGGATTAGTCCTCTTCCTCTAGGGCCCTTTGTATCATTCTGCTTTCCGCTCTAGAGCGTAGGAAGAGGACGATTACCAACAGCCCTCCGAATCCAGTCAGGCCGTAGACGAGAGCCTCCTCAACCTCATCTGACAGGCTCAAGAAGGAGTTCGAAACCTTTGATGTGACTTTCAGTTCAATTGGCTGTCCTGCGACCGGTATTCCTTTCGGCTGAACTATGATGGTGAATCTGTATGTGTCGTCGTCGATCATTTCTGACGGAGGTGTGACTCTTACTTCTATCTCCATTGTCTCCCCGGGCTGTAGTTCGAACTCGTCTTCAACAACGTCAACCGTCCATCCCCTAAGAGAGTCGCTTGAGACAATCTCAACTTCCTCTACGATGTTTCCGTGGTTTGTAACGAATAGCGAGAAGTAGAGTTTCTCGGGATAGTCGGAGGTCTGTTCCGAAGGACTCTCCAACGTGAACCTCAAATCGTGGATTGTCATTACTTGTACTATTACATCAACCGTGGTAGTCTGAGCGGCATTCCTCTCAGAGGCTGCATTGACCTTGATAACCCCTGATACACCATTGGCGACGCCTTCGAGGACTTCCATTCTGACCTCGACGAGTACTCTATCTCCCTTTGCAATCTGGATCGTCCCATCTATCTGAACGCCCTCTACGAACATCTGTCTGACAACTGATGAATCCATACCTGTGATCGTTATCACCGCGGTATCTCCTGCCGGATAGTCCCCAGTGTTCTCGACCCAGAAGAAGGTGGAAAGTTCACCACCTGGAGGCAGGATCAGATCTATCTGACTTGGCACCTCACCGGGGCTCTGGGGAGAGACTGCCATTCCGTAATTGTAGTTGGAGACGACCACTGTAACGGTGTGCTCATCGACTTCTGATGTTCCGTAAATTGCGATTCTAGCTAGTACCTTTACGGAGTCTGCATCCTCCTCTCCTTCAACCAGAACATCGAGGTATACAGTCTGTGACTGACCGTGGTCGAGTACTATCTGTTGGATTTTGTTTCCTCCAGTGTCCGAGAATGAGGCGTCCCACATGGGATTACTGCATCCTGTCTGATCTCCCGGGTCACAAGCCTGCAACCTGAAGGTGTCTTCTATGTTGCCAGAATTGGTTACCTCAATTGGGAATTGTACAATCTGCCCAGAGCGCCCCGTCTGCTGATCGGAGACTATCGAGGTGGTCACTGAATGCCTGGCTGCAACCGAAACAGTGAGGTCCCTGGTGGCATATGGTTCGGATCCTCCTCCTCTTCCAACTGTGAATGTGATTACGACGTCGCTCTCAGCGCTAGCATCGTTCGGGACCAGCACCTCTGCTGAAATCGTCTGTTTGTTATTTGACGACTGTGAGCTTCCAAGGGTCACTGAGGACTGAGATAGGGACACCTGCCAACCCGGGGGCAGTCCGTTTGCACCTATTGCCATGGTATCTTGCCCATTTCCTTGGTTAGTGATCTGTATTGACAGGGTGTCAGAAGTTCCTGGTTCAACGTTTGACATGGTTGTTTTGCTGAGGCTCATCGTTGCACCGAACTCCTGTCCAACGGTTACAGTCAGTACCTTTTCGCATCCAACAGTGGTACCCGCCCTCCCTTGGATGTTGATGGCGATCTGCGTTCCTGCTTCTAGGGAATCATCTGGAGTTACGTCGAAAGTGAAGGTATGGGAGTCATCTGAACTTCCGGGTTCACCCAGCATCTTGCTCTTCGGACTGTCAAAGCTAATCCATCCAGAAATGTCGTGTCCGTCCTGAGCTTGCGCGTTCGCGGTGACTGTCCATTCTGTGTTGCCTATATTCTCAACCTCAAATGAGTTTGTTGCAGTCTCTCCCGGATCAAGGCTGTGAGACCCGAACTGGAGTGATCCATCGCACTCCTTTATTTCTGGTACGTTCAGGCTCATGGTCAGGTTGTCCTCGGCTTGGTCTGCCGCATTGGGGTCGTTGGTTACTGTCGCCCTTAGAATGAAGCAGTGAGAGCCTGCTTCAGTCTCCGCACCGTTAGGCATGTCGACGGTCACTGTGACGGATTCCTGGTCCTCTGGTTCTAGCTGGAGAATTGCAGGATCTACCGTGGCTGTCAAATCATCAGACTCACAATCACTGTCCGAAGTCATCTCCAGCTGCACGTTAGCCTGTTGCTCGCCGTTGTTCTCGACGTCAACATCCCATGTTACCTCGTCATCCTCTCCGTCATAGTTCTTGGTCGTGGGGTCATCGGTTGAGAGTTTCACCGAGTAAAGACCCCCTCCATCTCCGGCCGTAGTTGTGACTGTAACGTCGTCGCTTGATGGCGACCCAGGTACGCCTCCCGATACCTGTCCCTGAGCATTTACCGTTGTCTCGCATTCACCATTGGCTTGATCGGAG
>CAYFGD010000130.1:0-2417 GCA_964342715.1 uncultured Candidatus Poseidoniales archaeon
GCGAAAAATGGGGATAAATAGAGCCGGTTATACACTGCCTAGTTCCCCGTGGTTTCCACTATACCTCGAAGTTCTCCGTGACTATATGGACAAACCGGACTGGGAACCAATTAGAGTTGCAAAGGACGGATGTGGCTTCCCCACAGTTTCGAACACTGTGGATGAGCTTGCAGTAATGTTCGCAGGACTTGCTAATCGTAAAAACGATGACTGGATTTGGGAAGCGATGAATAGGAGCCCCGATCTTGTTGGCGGATTCAATAGACTTGACTCAACCTGTCTGAAGGCGGGAGAAGGGAGACTGCTGGCAAAGGAAGGCGCTGACGGGCTTCTCGGACTATCCGTGATTCATCCCGATTGGCCAAATGGCTTAGGGATAGTGATCAAGATAGCCCATGGTTGGAATAGCCAGGCAACTTGGTATGTAGCGAGGGCTGTACTTGGAGTCCTCGGAATCACTCTAAGGAACCCCTACCCCCTTCACAGGCAGAAAGCATTCATTGTCCCGGGGATTGTTCCTGAAATGTACGGCGAAGCATTGGAAGAAGTAGTCACTTGGGACGAATGGGATCCCGACAGGGACAGATTTACGATGGATTGGAAGGAATATACTTCCGCAATGACGAGAAATGATCCATTCTCCAACGAGGGAGTTGGTGATCCCTAATGGATCTGATGAACTACATCGCGGGGAAGTTTGAGAGGCATTCCGGAGGAAAATGGCTTGATGTCAAGGATCCTGCCACTGGGAGTGTTTTTGCTAGAGTCCCATTATCAAATTCATCCGATGTTGACTCAGCAGTGCGTGCAGCTAGAGACGCCCAGCCTGAATGGGGAGGAATGGGTAGTGATGAAAGGGCAGAATGGCTAGACAAGATTGCAGATGGTTTGGAGTCCAGGTATGAGGAAATTGCATCTCTGGAAAGCAGGGACACAGGAAAGCCAATCTCACTGGCCAGAGAGGTTGATGCATATAGGTCGGTTGCAAATTTCAGATTCTTTGCAGATGAAATCAGAAGTCACGAAGCTGAGATCTTCGAGATGCCAGACGCAACCAACTTCGTCTCATACAGGCCAGTCGGGGTTGGGGCGCTAATCACGCCTTGGAATCTTCCACTATACCTGCTATCATGGAAGGTCGCACCTGCCATAGGAATGGGCAACACTGTGGTATGCAAACCGAGCGAGTTGACGCCAATGACTGCAAATCTTCTGATGGAAGTGATAGACGAAGTTGGACTCCCGGAGGGAGTGGTTAATTTGGTTCATGGAGATGGTCTTGGAGCCGGGAGTAGCCTTGTCTCGCATGATGACGTGGACCTAGTATCGTTCACTGGCGGAACTGCCACGGGATCCAAGGTCGCCGAAGCCGCGGCACCGCAATTCAAGAAGTTGAGCTTGGAGCTTGGAGGAAAGAACTCTAGCATAGTACTAGATGACTGCGACATTGCCTCTACAATCAAGGGCGTGGTAAGATCCGGTTTCCTTAATCAAGGACAGGTCTGCCTTTGTGGCAGCAGAGTGCTAGTCCAAGAACGAATTTATGACGAGTTCATGGAACGATTCATAGGCGAAGTAGAGGCTATGACAATTGGTGACCCTTCGGATGAAGGGACCGATCTTGGCGCGTTGATTTCAGCCGAACATCTGAGTAAGGTTGAGGGGTACATCGAATTAGCCAAGGATGAAGGGGGAACGGTGGTTACTGGTGGCTATCCATGCCTGCCAAAGCCATTTTCGAATGGGAACTGGATTGCCCCCACCGTAATTACTGGCCTAAGTGCCGACTCAAGGTGCTCGACTGAGGAGATATTTGGACCGGTAGTCACGGTTCACCGATTCTCAGATGATAACGAGGCAATTGGAATAGCCAATAACACTCGATATGGGCTCGCAGGTAGCGTTTGGACTGGAGATGTGGAAAGGGGGAAGATGATTGCTGACTCCATACACACAGGCATGGTTTGGGTAAACACATGGCTTCACCGGGACCTCAGAGCTCCCTTTGGCGGGGTGAAAGATAGCGGTGTCGGAAGAGAAGGCGGGAGGTGGAGCTTGGGATTCTTCGCAGAGGCCACTAACGTGTGTGTCAAGCACGATTGACTCAGCAACAGTGAAAGTCCGTTCTTGTCCGAAAGCTAGACTGTGGCGCCAGTTGGGATTGTTGGCATCGGCTCCTACGTCCCCCCTCGTGAGATGACTAACGAAGACTGGGCCGAGATAGTAGAGACCAGTGACGAATGGATTACGACAAAGACCGGCATGAAGAAGAGGCGCATTGCCGACCCCGGAGTTTCCACTTCAGACTTGGCTGTAGAAGCTTGCAAGATTGCAATTGATGATTCGGGCCTGGAAGCTTCTGATATTGACATGATCATCCTAGCCACATCATCCCCGGACGTCCCACTTTCCTCGAC
>CAYFGD010000131.1:0-2367 GCA_964342715.1 uncultured Candidatus Poseidoniales archaeon
CACACGTCCCCTTCATGAACGCTCCTAATGTGATTATGGCTCTCGGGATGGTTCAGAAGGGTGTCGATTTCGGCGGGATCGGTGTTTTTTCAGGGCAGGAGGAATTTGGGTAGTTCGCTGCGGTGGGGCCGTGACGAGTCGTCTTCTTCCCTCCGAGGACCCGGTTTCCGAGAGTGTCCTAGAGTGGACGGTGAGAAGGAACTCGAAGGACATACGACAACTCATGAGGTGGCTGGAGGAATCTGAAGGACGAAAGGAGCGTTTGATTTTCATGAATAGAGCATTGGATCTGATGGATGAGATTCAGCATGCGCTCGTCCGTCTAGACGAACTTAGGTGATCGGGATGCGTTCCCTCATACTCGCAGGAGGCAGGTCTTCTAGGATGGGGACGGACAAAGCCCTTCTGGAGGTCGATGGAGACGTGTGCATCAACAGAGTCGCCGTCACACTGGCTGAGGCGGGGCTGGAGCCGATCAGGGTGGCGGTAGCGAGTGCTGAGGACATAGAGCGGTACGGCGAACGAATTGATCCCTCGTTGCAAGTCGAGTGGGTGGTAGACTCGTTTCCTCATTCAGGGCCTATCGAGGCGATAATTGAGGCACTCGTGGACCCGGTGTGTGAGAACACCCTTCAACTGGCACCGGTTGACGTGCCCTGGCTGGAGTCCGGTCTGCTCTACGAATTAGAGCGGGGCATTGGTGAGGAGCCCGTTGCAATCCCTTTCTCGGAGGGGCGGTGGCACCCACTCCTGGCGCTGGTCAGGCCAGAGGTAGCTGGACTGATTGGCGAAGACCGTCGTCCCCTCCACGTTCAGATGACTGAGATTCGTCATTCGGTGGTGGTGGCCCCTCCCCATGTGGTGAGAAACGTGAATCACCCCGCTGACCTAGACTGAGTATTCTCCAGAGGAGAGCCGGTCCAATGCCAGGGGGTAGAGATCATGCTCGACCGTCTTGATCCTCTCTTGGAGGGTCGCCTCGGTGTCGTCTCTGAGCACTGGAACGGACCTCTGCTCGAGGATGTGTCCCGAGTCCACCCCCTCGTCCACGAGGTGGACGGTGCAGCCTGAAAGCGTTACCCCGGCTTCGAGCGCGTCGCGATGAGCATGGGCTCCCGGGAAGTCCGGAAGCAACGAGGGGTGGATGTTAACCAGCCTGCCCTTCCAAATAGATACGAACTCGGGGGTGAGTATCCTCATGTATCCACTCAGCACCACGAGTTCGATGCCTTCGGCCTCTAGCTCCCTCTGTATCAATTTCTCGTGCTCCCTCCTGCTCGATGGGCCTTCGGGGATAGGTATCCCCACTGTCTTGATTCCCGCGGCACGACCGTGGTCTAGCCCTCCTGCTTCAGTGGACTCCGAAATCACGAGAACGGTTCTGTGGGGACGCGGGTTCGTACTCTGGTGCCTCAGGAGGGCGGCGAGGCCCGACCCCCCGCCAGAAATCAGGACCGCTGTCCTGAGGGGCTCGGCGGGAGTACCCACCCTAGGCATGACATAGCCTCCCCCCATGACACGCGGAGCATGAGATAGGGCTTCATGGTTGGGAGTGGTGGCCACTCTCAAAGGATATTAATTCGCTGTGATTCCGAGGATCATGGGAGAGCGGCTTCAGAGTATAGACGAAGTCGTGAAGAAGTACTCAGTTTCGAGCAGTCCCGCGAAAAGTCGCTTCTACAGCATTCTCGGAGGGGTGTTCATAGTGTTCGCCATCATCGGCATATGGGTGCCGGGCTGGCCTACCGTGTCATGGGCGGTCCCGGCTGCCTACTTTTTCTCAATATCCAGCGAGAGGCTGTTCAGGTGGACCCTTGCCAACCAGTACTTCGGGGCTTCGATCTTCGAGTACTATGCGACTGGCAAGACCCTTCCGCGCCACGCGAAGTATGGCATCTCATCACTGATTGCGATCATGGCCAGCAGTTCCGCATACTTCGTCTGGCTCGTCTCGACTAAGGGGGACGGTGTCCTTTCGGACCCCTCTTCGTGGAACGGGGCCGATCCAGGATTCGGTGCGGGGGTAACCTTGCTGGTGGGCATCATCGGGGTTTGGTACGTCGGGGTCCGGGTGCCTACGAGGCGCGACTGACCTGGTGCGGCCATGGGTTTATGAATCGGAACATGAGGGTGACAATCAATGGTGTTCGAGTGCAACATCGACGCCCGTGGTCAGGCGTACCGCCTCAGGCTCGGATTCAAGTTGGTTGTTGTCGGCCTAGTGCTGTCCGCGGCGCTCTTCCTGTGGGGGGCGGAGTGGGGCCTGATCTGGCTAATCCCCGGGGGGGCGGTCGCAGGGGGCGCTTTCGCGATGTTCGAGGGCAGGACCGGATGGTGCGTCGCTAGGGCAATGGGATTCAGGACGCC
>CAYFGD010000132.1:0-2366 GCA_964342715.1 uncultured Candidatus Poseidoniales archaeon
AAGAAGGTCGTCTACAAGTTGGAACGCCCTTCCGAATTCGGTTCCGAATTCATAGAGCATGTCCGCAACCTCTTGGTTGGCGCCAGCGACTAGAGCGGCGCATGCGCAGCTGGTTGAGAATGGCCCGACCGTCTTTCCGTCGATTATCGAGTAGTAGTCCTCAGGGGTTGTGGAGAGGTCTCCTATGTGGTCGAACTGTAGCAATTCACCGGTTGCGATATTGGCGCAGGCAGAGGAAATCATGTCCACCACCTCAAGGTCGTACCTTCCTCCCCTAGAGAAGCCGAGAGAGAAAAGGTAGTCTCCCGCGATAATCGCGTGAGATAGCCCGTGGGAGGAGTGTAGTGTTGGCCTTCCTCTCCTGAATTTTGACTGGTCGTAGATGTCATCATGCACCAGGGTGGCTGTGTGGAGGAGCTCAGAAGAGAGGGCCAAGTCCATTACTTCTGAAACGTCCTCGCCTCCTGCGGCCTCATATGACAGTATGCAGAGAAGGGGCCTGAGCCTCTTACCACCAGCCAGGAGAACGTCCCTGGCGAGAACCATTGCAGGCGCCTCAGAGGATGACATCGCGTCATGGACTAGCGATTCCAGTGATTCTTCGAATAGATTCAGGCGCTTATCGAGTCTCCTCTTCACGGAAAGCATCGTGGCCATGTCCCTCAGACGTTTCCGCGGGGGTCGCATATATCAACAAGTGTGCGCGCGGCCCGTACGGGCACAAGGCGTGCTCCCTCCCTAGAGGTGGATGCGATGACGGAACAACTACTCCTTGCTATGTTGGACACTGTCGGATGCTCCGTATCCAGCAATATATCGAAATTCCTTGATTCGGGTAGCTCACCTGGGATCGGCATTGAGGTCAAAAATGCCGAAAACCTGGACGAGGGGTTATTGATGCTAGACTCGGGTGAGGCGGACATTCTGGCTGTGCCTGCTTCAGTCATTCACGGTAGAAGGATGGAAATCCTGCAGGCGGGGCTGGAGATCGTCGGAGCTAGGACTCCACAGAGGCCCTACTCCCTTCTGGTCTCGGACAACAAATTACAGTATCAACCCAAATCAGCGATAATTCTGTGTGGCCATAAATTAGTCAGGAGACAGCTCAGAAGGGCGAGAAGGGGGATCAGGGTGCTTGATCCAGTGGCCTTTTCTTCGATAGCAGGAATGGACCCTCCTCCCGGAGATCCCATTTCAACCGCTAGGTGGATGGAAGGGCTGAGGGAATCTGGGGAAATCGATGGATTCGTCGCACAAAGAGAGATCTATGATGCGGCTGGTTTGGTCAGCAGGAGGCATTCCCTACTCCCCGACCCCCCAAGTGCTGGTGAGCCTCATTTCCTCCCCATTCCATATTCGGATCTAGTGGTGTTGATCGCCAGGAGAATGTTCCCAGTTAGTATCTCTGAACAAATCTCGGAGAAGGAGGGGGAAACATGCTGGTGGGTCCATGACAACCTTATCGGATCTCTAGACAAAGAAATGCTAGATAAAACGGGGATTTTAGTCAGGCATAGACAAGTAAGATCCTTGATTAAACAAGCAGAAGATAACCGTGATCTGGTACTTGAGCAGGTCTGTCAAGACCCAGATGGCAAAGTCATAGAAGACGAAGTTCACGTTGAGATGAGGATTGAATATGTCTCCAAGGATGGGAAGAAGACTGTGGGCTTGCACAGGGTAATCAGACACTCAGATTTCGAGAGGGCCACCATAGCTTCTCTCCGTGACTGGGAGACACTCCTAAAGGAAACGTCGAGGGATGTACCGAAGGATTTCCACACTGACCCCGATGCCCCTTCTTTCATTTCCCTGGATGATTGAGACGGGTGCAAGAAACGACCTTTCCTGCCAAGATACACACGCAAGCGATATCATGGTAGAGAGATTGGGGCGCCCCGATAGGACCATGAATTACGATGAGTACGTGCTAGATGGACTCTATCGCGGAAGGTTAGTCGAACTCAGGGAAAGGGCAGAGGGTTTGGGAATCTCAAAGAGCGGGTCAGTGGAGGTTCTTAGGGCCAGACTGATTCAATACTTGATCCTTCCAGATCATGATCTATCTTGGGATGGCATTCAGTCAATGTCACATATTGATCTGGGAGAGGTCCTGAAGATCTTCGGCATCAAGTCATCCGGCTCCCAAAGGGAGAGGAGGCAAAGATTGTGGCTACACCTGAACTTCGATTCCAGAAGGATGACAATAGAGAAGCTCGCCGAGATGGATCGCGATGACCTACATGAGATGTGCGTGAGGCTCGAGAGTCCGCTGACTGGAAATAGAACGGTTCTGATGGGCAGAGTAGCGGGTGTATTAACCAACCAACTCAATGGATGGGGGAGGATCAAGAGGAGCCTTAGGA
>CAYFGD010000133.1:0-2245 GCA_964342715.1 uncultured Candidatus Poseidoniales archaeon
CCGGAAGACGAGCCCGAGCAGGAGCCCGAGCAGGAGCCCGAGCCGGAGCCCGAGACAAAATCACTATCCGACCTAACCGTAGACCAACTCAAGTCCATGGCAAGTGAAAGAGGACTTTCGGGCTATTCTAAGTTGAAGAAGTCCGAGATCATCTCTCTCCTAGAGTCCGAGCCGGAGCCCGAGAAGCCTATACCCCCTCCTCCGATTGACCTCCCTCCCCCTAGGCCACCAATAATCGTGCCTGAAGTGGACGAGGACCAGCCTCCAATGCCTATACCCCCTCCTCCGAACCTGTCCTTCCTCAGGGAAAGTGCACCAATAGAGGAAGAACCAGAGGTCGAGAACATTTGGCCTTGGGCTCAGCAGGAAATGTGGCCAGGGAGGAAGGTTGCACAGATGGTTAAATCTGCTATGGAGGCAGCCAGATCGAAGAATATGGCTCAAGCCACGGTAATCTTGGACGAGGTCGGACCTCATCTTGGAGATCGAACTAAGCTAGTCTATCCAATCGGGGCCCTTCTCCAAAGGATAGGAAGGGCACAGGCAGTTGACAGGCTTCTAGAGGTAGCAACAAAGACTTATCCAGAAGATCCCAATGTCTCAAATGCCAAAGAAAAGCTTCGTCCCTGAGGTCTCCGCCATCCGGAGTACTGATGCAACAGAACTCTTCCGCAAGCATGTGCTACGGCGTGCCACTTCGACTATCAGGGTCGACGAGAACCTCGTATTACGACCCGCTTCCAGCCTCCTGGCCTCTGAGATAATTGAGGCATATGAGGAGACTTGGCCTGAAGTCAGCAGAGCAATGCCGTGGATCATCCCAGAGAAGGAAATCGATGACCAAATCAAGGACTTCCTCTCAGAGACAGAGAGGATGGGCAGGTCCGGGCTACTCCATCATTGGGTGATGATTAGGCCATGGGACGACTACATTCTAGGGCTGATAGGCTTTGATAGGGTCACCAGGTCGGGAAAGGCCAATTGGAATCTAGGTTACTGGGTAAGGAGCTCAGAACAACAACACGGGATAGCCAGCCGCTCCATTGAGGCCGCCTTGTCATGGCTAGGGGAGCTAGAGGACGTCACAGTCGAATTGAAGGTCGACCCCTTGAATCCAGCTGGAAAGAGCACGGTGATGAAGGTGGTTGGCAAGTGGTCCGGTCAACGTTGCATAGAAGGCGACTCGTCGATAACTGTGGCGGGTGTGCGGACACTTCACGAATGCCATGTAATCACTGTCGGGCCAAACAGGGGAATCAATTGAGTAAACCCCTCCTGATATCGAACATTGAATAAACCACCAGTGGTGGGAAGCCTGCCCCATAGGGGCAGGAGTTCGACTTGTCAGGACCAAGAACCCGCCCAAAACTCCCCGATGTGGACCCCGAGGAGACTGATGAGTGGCTCGAGTCTCTCCGTTCTGTGGTCGACTCCCATGGTGTTGAGAGGGCGCGTCTCCTTCTGCACGAGTTGATGATAGAGGCCGAGGACCTGTCGATACCGATACGACCCCCCTCCAGGACCCCCTACCTCAACTCCATCGCAATCGACCAACAGCCCCCATATCCCGGAGATTTGGATTTAGAGGAAAGAATCCAGAACATCATCCTGTGGAACGCAGCTGTGGTGGTTTCCGACGCTAACCGGAGAATAGACGGGATAGGGGGGCACATCTCCACTTACGCTTCCAGCTCAACGCTCTACGAGGTCGGTTTCAATCACATATTCAGAGGCAAGGAGAGCAACGGCATTGGAGACGCTCTCTATATCCAAGGACACGGAAGCCCGGGAATTTACGCTCGCGCTTTCATGGAGGGGAGGATATCCAGAGACCAGCTCGTGAACTTCCGCCAAGAGGCCTTCTCCGACGGCCTCTCTTCCTACCCCCATCCACGATTAATGCCAGAATTCTGGGAGTACACAACCGTCTCGATGGGACTCGGCCCCCTTGCAGCAGTAATGCAAGCCAGATTCTGGAAGTACCTACACCATAGGGGCCTCGCTGACACGTCTGGAAGCCGCGTTTTCGCATTCCTCGGAGACGGAGAGATGGACGAGCCCGAGTCAATCGCCTCCATAGCTATCGCCGGGCGAGAGAATCTGGATAATCTCATAGTTGTGGTCAACTGCAACCTTCAGCGCCTCGACGGACCAGTCAGAGGAAACGCGAAGATCATTCAGGAGCTAGAGGGCCTTTACCGTGGAGCCGGTTGGACAGTGATCAAGGTCCTATGGGGGTCAGGTT
>CAYFGD010000134.1:0-2203 GCA_964342715.1 uncultured Candidatus Poseidoniales archaeon
CAACGCAGCAGGGGCAATTTGCGAGGAGCAGGGGCACCATGCGGACTTTGAAGTCGGCTGGGGTAGAGTAAAAGCGATGATTTGGACTCATAAGATAGACGGTCTGACCGAATCCGACTTCGTTCTCGCTGCAAAATTCGATTTTTTGGATTAGGAATTTTCATGACCGATGTACAGGACAATCTGAATGGAAGAAGAACAATCTATAGTTTCACTAATCGCAAAGTTAGTGTTTCAGATTTAGAAATTGCATTCAAGGCTGCCAGTAACGCACCCTGTCACAAACAAACTCATCCTTGGAAGTACTATGTCCTAGGAGAAGAAACTAGGCAAAAAATGTTGCAAACTGTAATTTCTCTGGCTAGAAAGAAGGCCTTGGAGAAAGGCGAAAAAGATGGCTATTCTTCAGAAAAAAAGGCAGTTTCGAAAATTATTGATGTACCTGAAGTGATAGCAGTAACAACAAAACTTAGTCCCAATGATTCATTCAGAGAGCAGGAGGACTATGCGGCAACGGTATGTTCCTTGCACAATCTTGTGCTTTCTCTTTGGGATATGGGAATAGGTAGTCAATGGAGCACAGGAGGAATCACTAGGCATCCTTCGACATACAGGGCACTTGAGATTGAAAGTGAGAAGGAGAGGATAGTAGGGTTTCTGAAGGTAGGATATCCTAGATCAGTGCCGGTCAAAAATAAAAAGAAAGTCTCGGAGATTAGAAAGTACCTCCCATAATGGTTTGATGAAACATGAAGAAAATTATCTATCCCAAAACTGGAGGAGTTGACTCGATAGAAATTATCGAGGAAAATGAACCAGTTCCATCTGATGGAGAGGTCGTCGTTAGAATACATAGGTCGGGTATCAATTTCGCTGATTTGATGATGAGACAGGGTTTGTATGGATCCAATCCAGACTATCCATTTACACCTGGATACGAGGCAGCAGGCGAAGTTGTCTCGATAGGAGATGGTGTTGACAGTATTGGCATAGGCGAGAGAGTATTGGCCATGACAGGTTTCGGAGGTTATTCCGAGATGGTGTGCTTAGATGCGAATAGGGTTATTCCGCTTCCCGAATCCGTTACATACGACCAAGCTGCCGCGTTACCGGTCACCTATGGTACGGCTTACCACATGCTAGTTTATCTTGGCAACCTTGCCGAAGAAGATACAGTTCTAGTCCATCATGCAGCAGGAGGAGTCGGTACTGCTGTGGCACAAATCTGTAAGGCTTACGGAGTCTCCAAAGTTATTGGCACGGCGTCTGCTACTAAGAGAAAATTTGTAGAATCTCTGGGAATGCACTTTGTCGATAGTAAGTCCGAGGACTTCGTCTCAGCCTGCAAATCACTGACTGATGGAAAGGGGGTGCATCACGCGATAGACCCAGTAGGTGGCAAGCACCTGATGCGCTCATACAAGGCTCTGCGTCGAGGAGGGAAATTGTACTGCTTCGGGGCTTCTTCTGCTGTGAAGGGTGAAAAGCGCTCTATGGTAACTGCCATGAGCATGTGGGCATCTACGCCCAAATTCGATCCATTGAAGATGATGAGATCTAACAAAGCGGTGTTTGGAGTGCATATGGGACTACTCGATGATGAGTCGATCTTCAAGGGCCATCTGGAAGCTCTCTCGGGTATGTTGTTGGAGGGTCAAATAGACCCGATTATCGACTCAATATGGCGGTTTGAGCAAGTGGCTGAGGCTCAGAAGCACATGCACGATCGTAAGAATAGAGGCAAGATTCTTTTGGATTTCTCGTGAATCGGAGAGATAATCAAAGTTTGACTGGTCTTGTTGCACCACAAGCCTGACACTTCAGAAGACTGGTCCTTCCTTCCTTGATGAATCTAGTATCTGGTGCACGGCACTGCCCGCACAAGATGAATGCCTTGACATAAGCAACTAGTTTCTCCTTGATTCGAACTGGAGGGACTCTTCCCTTGAACATCACACGGACCTGCTCGCGGGTTCCCGAAGTTCCCAGCTCATTTAGCAAAAATTGGTAGACATGATTGGCATCTCTATCCATGGCATTGACGATGTCAGCAAAGTTGCGTAGAATGGTCTGACTGCCCTCGATTAGGACATCTGGCTCAGGCATGGTCCAGCGTGATCTTTCGCTGATGTCCTTTGGGATGCGCTCACGAGCGCGGCCCAATAGGTCATCGTAGTTGTAGTCGCTCATCGGCTTGGCGAAC
>CAYFGD010000135.1:0-2165 GCA_964342715.1 uncultured Candidatus Poseidoniales archaeon
GGGAGAACCGGACGCAAGGAAGGGGAAGGAAGCGAGGGGGGAAGCTGGGGAAAACGGAACCGAACCCTTCGGGGGGAAAACACAAACCGTACCAGAAGACCATGCTGCAAAGGTACACGAAAGAAGGGGGAGAGTCAGAGATGGCGACGAGCCTGGAGAGCGGGTGTGGGGAACGGAAGTAGAGAGAACTGGACGCAAGGAAGGGGAAGGAAGCTCGAGGGAAACACACCGGGAACAAGAGCAGGGAGACCTGTGGAGGACCGGTACCGATCGAGAAACAAAATGGTGATAATAGCCATGGAGGGAATCGAGAAGGGCGACGGGGGAGCGATTTCCCGGGGGATATTACCCAAACGTCCAGAAGAATGGCAAAGGGACCCTAGAGGCCCCGGAGTCGTCTACCCGGGAAATCCTAGTCTGACTAGGAGGAACCGGACCCTGCGGAGTACGCAGGGGGGAAAGCTTCCCCAAGCAGAACCCCCTGCTGCTCCCACCCTATTTTGGCCCATTCAAACAATTATTTCTGGGGACTAGGTCACTCTATGTGTGTCCTGTCATGGACTCTGGCCTTACCCACTCGTCAAACTGTTCGTCCGTGAGCATCTGTAACTCAAGAGCACTCTGCCTGAGCGTGAGTCCCTTGAGATGTGCGTTCTTCGCTATCTTAGCCGCATTGTCGTAGCCTATGTGCGGATTTAGTGCCGTGACGAGCATGAGAGAGTTCTCCAAGTGAGAGGATATCTTTTCCTCGTTTGCCTCCAATCCAACAACGCACTTGTCAGTGAATGACCTGCATGTGTCCGATAGGATCCTGATCGAGTGAAGGAGGTTGTGAATCATCATTGGCTTGTACACATTGAGTTCGAAGTTGCCCTGACTTCCACCAATTGAAATCGCGGTGTGGTTGCCCATTACTTGGCAGCATACCATCGTCATGGCCTCCGATTGGGTGGGGTTGACCTTTCCAGGCATGATGCTCGAACCAGGCTCATTGGCAGGAAGGGCCAACTCTCCAAAGCCACACCTAGGCCCGGATCCTAGCCATCTGATGTCGTTTGCTATTTTCATGAGTGAGGTCGCCAAAGTGTTGAGGGTCCCAGACGCTGCAACCAATGCGTCGTGGGCCGCTAACTGAGCGAATTTGTTGTCAGCGCTTACGAATGGTAGTCCGGTCTTCTCTGCAATCCTACTCGCGACCTGCTCGGAGAAGTCCGGGTGGGTGTTCAGGCCGGTACCTACTGCTGTGCCGCCTAAAGCCAATTCGAATAGGTCGTGCAGTGAAGCCTCTACCCTACGGATATCAGAGTCCATCATTGAGACATATCCAGAGAACTCTTGGCCAAGTGTAAGTGGGACTGCGTCCATCAGATGTGTTCTTCCGATCTTCACTATACTGGAGAACTCTTCCGATTTGAAGGATAGAGCCTCCCTCATGTGAGACAGAGCAGGCAACAGTCTGTGAGTTATCTCCTCCGCTGCGGCGATGTGCATGGCCGTTGGAAAGGTATCATTGCTGGATTGGGCACGGTTGACATGATCGTTCGGATGGACTGGAGATTTGCTCCCTAGTTCCCCCCCTGCAAGCTCTATCGCTCTGTTGGCAATGACCTCGTTCGAATTCATGTTGGTCTGAGTGCCCGAGCCGGTCTGCCAAACCCGAAGAGGGAAGTGTTCGTCCAAGGTCCCGGAAATTACCTCCTCACAAGCGGATGTGACCAATGCCCCCACTTCAGGGTCGAGTTGCTCTAGGTCCACATTGGTCTGAGCGGCCGCTCCCTTCAGAATCCCAAAAGCCCTGATTACAGATCTCGGCATGGAGTCCTCTCCAATGTCGAAATTCACCAGAGATCGGGCCGTCTGCGCGCCGTAGTATCTGTCCGATGGAACTTGGACATCGCCCATTGTATCCTTCTCCACTCTGAATGACCCTGGCTCTGCCCTGGCCGATCTCTGGGGAGGAGTGTCATC
Source organism: uncultured Candidatus Poseidoniales archaeon (assembly GCA_964342715.1). GTDB lineage: Archaea > Thermoplasmatota > Poseidoniia > Poseidoniales > Thalassarchaeaceae > MGIIb-O5. The sequence continues at coordinate 1,969 of CAYFGD010000135.1, forward strand.
GGCGGGAGGGGCAGAATCGTGAGAGAGGCCCTGCTCTATCATTCTAGTAATCGTAGCCGATCTTCCTTCCTTCATCCCCTTGCCGACTTTCCTGTCTAGCTTCCTCGCTGTCTCCTCTGGAATGCTGATGCTGATTATTCGACGGTCTCCCGCGCGGTGCTTTGCCATGTATTTGGCATTAATTAGTTATTAATAAA
>CAYFGD010000136.1:0-2092 GCA_964342715.1 uncultured Candidatus Poseidoniales archaeon
AGTAAATACTAGCGCTACTTGGACCTTCCAAAGTCTATCAAAGTCCTGGATCAGAGTTACTTCTCCGTCACCATCGCCAGATAATCTGTGAAGGATCACAACGGCCAAGAAAATCACCAAGGTCCTCAAGGTCAAGTAACGGTATGGATTACGCCAATCCAAGGCTGATCTTGCCCTGACTAGGTAGTCATCGAACGAGGATTTGTCGAGTAGGGCCCTGTCCGCAATCACAAGTCCGACCACCAAGAAGATTATGATCAGGGATGAAATCATCCTCCATGTCCATGATTCTGTGACCTCGAAGAAGCCCTCCCATGGCCCTGCCAGAATTAGGAAAGTGATGGCAGCAAGGGCAATTATTGGTTGCTTGAAATAGGAATATATGGACTCTGAACCCATCTGTGACTGCTTTCCGCTTGAAGGTAGGATGGAGCCTGCGACCAGTGATCTTGCGGATATAGCAAGGAACGATGTGGGGGCCAGAATTGCTAGCCACAGGGGTACGGTGAAACTCTCAACTGCTTCCAAGGCTGCAACGAATGCCATCGCGAGAATTAGTCCCGGAACAGCAAAGAAGACGTCTGTGATCCTCATAATTACCTCGTCCACTCTACCACCATAGTAACCACTTACACTTCCCACTACAGTCCCAATGATTACAGTCAATGAGGCGACTGTGAACCCTATTTTCAGAGATACTCGGGAACCATAGAGTACCTTGCTGAAGAGGTCCTGACCCTCAGTATTTGTTCCAAAAATGCACACATCGTAACCATCCGGGAGCCATGAATGGTGCATATCCTCGTTATTGAAAACATAGGTCAGTTTGATTGTAGTGTAACTGGTATTACTCATTAGCTCATCGGAAATCAAAATTAATGAGGAGTTGCCCTCATCAACTGATACCAGGCTTAGATCGATATCATAGCCCAGGCCATCCTCAAGGGAGACTATCTCAATTACTTCTAGAGTATCCCTGTAGAATGTTCTGTCTTGGGGATCCACCTTTTCATGACTGAGGGCCTCGGTCCAATTAGCATCCCATCTTCGGAGAGTAGTTAGAGAAATGGTCTGCTTATGCCAGTCACATTCCTCTGAGAATGGGGCGACCCTCTTTGGTTCGTAATCATTCACCCATGTATCCCTAGTGTCCAAAAGATCTCGAGACGGATGTTCCACAGCAATGTCATCGGCGAAAATAGAAATCAAGGAGACTGAGACAACCATTGCTAGACCAGTAATAGCAAGGAGTGATCTTCTGAATACCTTCCAACTTCTTGAGGCGTCGATACTGATTTGGGATAGCCTCTCCTTGATTCTTCTGAGGCTCTCCCCCCTGTCTTCTTCCCCTTCTTTCCAACTCATTCTAGCCTCACCCTTGGATCGATTACCGCGTACAAAATGTCAACAATCAGGTTTGCAATCAAAAATATGACGGCGGTGATTAAGGTCACACCCATAATCACCGAGAAGTCGAGCACTGTGATTGCCTGGACGGCAACCTTCCCCATGCCATAGAAGTTGAATATCGATTCAGTTAGGACGGCCCCCCCTATTGCCCCCCCTATTGAAAATCCGAGAATGGTCAATATTGGCACTAGAGCATTTCTACAAGCGTGAACCAAAATGACTCTGCGCTCTGATACTCCCTTTGCCCTGGCTGTCCTGACATAATCTTCATTCAAAACTTCCAGTAAACTAGCCCTCATGTACCTCAGTAAGGATCCTGCGGATGCGATACCAAGTGTGAAGGATGGGAGGAAAAGATGGGAAAGGCTATCACCGAAGAGGGCCCTATTTGTGGAATAATCGGGATGCAGGGTCGAAAGCGCTTCGTCGGTGACGAACCAGCTGTCTACTAGGTGAAATCCTGTTCCTCCGGAAGGATAGTACCAGGGGTAACACGAAATTTCCGAGCATGTAATTGAAGTATAGTCTGGGAATGTAAGGGCTACATCATGTCTCCCATATATCGGCAGACACCCTCCTTGGGTTCCGAATAATGGATCGCAAATGCCTCCGACATCGGGGCCCGTTGAGAAAAGTAACTGCAACATCATTGCAAGCCAGAAGATTGGCAGGGATACGAATG
>CAYFGD010000137.1:0-2082 GCA_964342715.1 uncultured Candidatus Poseidoniales archaeon
GTCGGATAGTGATTTTGTCTCGGGCTCCGGCTCGGGCTCCTGCTCGGGCTCCGGCTCGGGCTCCTGCTCGGGCTCCTGCTCGGGCTCGTCTTCCGGTGGGGTTGCATCTAGGATTTCGCTAGCAGCTACAATTTCAACCTCATCCGCTGATTCCGAGGTGGGTTGTATCAATTCCACCTGCTGCGGTGCTATTTCCTCGATGGTTTCGGGTTCAGAATCAGGGACTTCGAACTTAGTCACAAATTCAGGGGCGTCCTCGGGCCTCAGTACGTAGGTCTCCTCCTCTTCGCCTTCGCTGGGTTCTGGGAGATCTACAGTAAATGCGAAGCTCGGCTTCTGCTTGGTAACCACAGAGTCGTCCTTGCCATACTGCTTGACATCAATTGTGACGTCGTCCATGGTGAATGTGGTCTTTGACCAGTCGACTACCTCTTCCTCTTCATCTTCCTCGAAATCCTCGAGCAATTCATCGAATAGGTCGGATGCATCTCCCTCGTCTACGGATGCTTCTTGTTGGTGCGTGGCTTTCTGTAGTTGGTACGAACATCTGGAGCATGTATCAGCTTCGGGAGGGTTTTTCTGTTGACACAACGGGCATTCTATGCCCTCATCCTCCTTCTTACGATTGAATTTGAATCTGTCAAACACCGGTATGCCCCCCACCCGTAGGCTGCTTCCCAGAAACTCATCGTATAATCCTCACGGGAAGGTGCTCAGGTTGAATCGTTCGAAATGGGGCATTTACTCTCGGGGAATGGTGATGAGGGGGCTGCTACACGCGGTATTGTGGAAGAAGGGGCCGAGGGACTGCCATCTAGGTTCAAGAGGAGCCAGGATCATCACGAGGCTTACCGGAAACTGATCAGGTGGGAATTAGATGACGAGATTGCATCGACAGAACGCAGGCTCAGAAACTGGTCCAGGGAGAGGCTGGTCTCCAATGGGGTCGCACTGTTCGATCTAGTGGCGAAGCCGGATGGATGGCTATTTGATCAGCGAGTTGTGAAACTTGGGAGGAGAGGAAGGGGGGATCTTGGCTCTCATCGCTTCAGGCAGGGGGATATCGTGATGCTGAGTCGTGGCGATCCTCTTTCCGAAAGGCCGATTGAGGCGATAGTTAGTGAAAGGAGGAGGAACTCCATCAAAATCGTCTTGCCTGAGCTTCCTTCTGACATAAGGAAGGACAGTTGGAGAATGGACAGGGGGGCCAATAGAGTCGCTTACGATAGGATGAGGGACGCACTGAACGCAATCTTCCAGGAAGAGGGCGGAGCACCGCTTCGAGAGTTGATTCTTGGCTTGGTTCACGACCCTGCAGGAACTGCTTCCCTCCCTCCACAGCTTGGAGGGGTCAGAGGTAGAAGCTACTCTCTGGACATGAATCTAAATGAGGCTCAGAGAAGTGCAGCAAAGGCGGCGGTTGAGCAGAGAATGACTCTCATTCAAGGCCCTCCTGGGACAGGGAAGACCCATACTGCGGTGAGAATACTAGAGGCTTGGGCGCAGCAAGACATGGGCACGGTTCTGGCTGTTGCAGATTCTAATGTCGCCGTAGACAACCTTCTGGAGGGGCTATTGAAGCTAGGTGTCAGAGCAGTGAGGTTGGGTCAGCCAGTCAAGGTAAGAGAGGGGCTTAGGGAGGCTACGATGGACGCTTTGATGGAGAAGCACCCACTGAGGAGGGATCTGGTTGAACATCTGGAGCTCAATGAGAAGTTGGGAAGAAAGATCAAGGGAATGAGGGGTGGAAAGGAGAAAGGATTGGCCCATAGGGATCTCAGCAGAGGGTGGAAAGAGGTGCGTAAAATTGAGGGGGAGATGCGTGACGATATTCTTGACAAGGCCCAGGTTCTTTGCTGCACTTGCATAGGCTCTGGTCATGAGCTACTCGATGGAAGGCGCTTTCCACAGGTTCTGCTGGATGAGTCGACACAGGCAACCGAGCCGGCGTCCCTTGTTCCAATTGTCCGTGGAGCAAGGCAGGTAGTACTGGTTGGCGATCACAAGCAACTGCCTCCAACTGTCATATCGCGTAGGGCAGAGAGTGGCGGGCTGTCTAAGTCGCTATTCGAGAGAATGATG
>CAYFGD010000138.1:0-2057 GCA_964342715.1 uncultured Candidatus Poseidoniales archaeon
CTATTCCCGAACGTGAGAATATGCTGCAGATTCTTGCATGGGCATACTGGAGGTAAGGTGCGGTATTACCCTCAAATGAAAGCATCCTATCCCAATCGAAGACGTAGTCCTTGGTCCTGTCCGAGGAAAGATCGGAATATTTCACAGCGCCAATACCAATCATCCTAGCAACATCCTCCCTCTCGGCGCCGGCGAGTCCGGGATTTTTCTCTGAAATTGAAGACTCTGCCCTCGTTACTGCCTCTCTAAGGAGGTCGACCAGCTTAACGTTCTGGCCCTTCCTACTCTTCAGCATATGGCCACTAGAATCCAGAACTGAACCAAAGTTGACATGCACTGAACGGTGACCCTGGTTCATGAATCCCGCCTTTGTTGCGACCTCGAAAACCATCTCAAAATGTTGTTTCTGAGGAGTTCCTACAACATACAGAAGTTCATCACAACCAATCCTCTCAACCCTATCGATTATACATGCTAGATCCGATGTTGAATAATTGAAACCACCATCTGCCTTCCTTATCATGACTGGGAACGGTTCGCCGTCTCGGTTGAGCCATTTCCCACCAAGAAATACTACTTCTGCCCCATCGCTATTCTGCAGCATGCCTATTTCCGAGAGTCGGTCGACAACGATCGGCAATAAATGCCTATATGCTGACTCGCCCATAAGGTCGTCATCTGTTAGAAGGACACCTAACATCGAGTAAACCTCATTGAAGTAATTGGTAGATACATCCACAAGAATTTGCCAGAGCCTGAGGGTCTCTTCATCCCCACTTTGCAACATAACTACCCTGGACCTTGCCCTCTCTGCAAATTCTGAATCTTCGTCGAACTTGGTCCTCGCCTGTTTGTAGAACAAATCGAAATCTGAAATCCCTTTTTCTCCAGCTACATTGCTTTCCCCTATGTCAAGAAGATGCTCGATCAGCATTCCGAAGGGAGTCCCCCAGTCGCCCACGTGGTTTTCCCTATGTACCGTGTGACCCTTGAATTCCAGCATTCTAACAATTGCATCTCCTATTACTGTAGACCTTAGGTGACCAACGTGCATTTCCTTGGCCACATTTGGCGCCGAATAGTCAACGGCTATCACCTTAGTATCATCTAAGGAGACACCCATCCTAGAGTCTGGGATAAGGCCCTCTACCTTTGATGAAAGCCATGACTCCGTTGCTGAGAGGTTTACGAATCCGTTTAGAGAGGAGACCTCGGCAACTCCAACGAGACTCTCTGAGATTGCAGAAGAAATATCGTCAGCTATGTCAGAAGGGCTCTTCTTCATCAGGGGGGAAAGTGAGTGGCAGGGCATGGCTACGTCTGCCAACGACCCCCCTGCTGTCGATGGACCCACTAGCCCCTCCCAAGTTCCATCCTCAAGGCCCATAGAAAGGAGAGGGGGGGCCATAAGCGGGAGTAGCTCGCTGATCAATTCCCTCATTCATTCACCTCATGATATTGGATACCTTAGCAGGGCTGCGATGCCTCCGAAGGCATCGTACAGGGTGGCTCCCTCTTCCGTGTCCATTGAGACTAGTGTGACGGAGGCTGAGGTGTGCCCTGCTAGAAGGGTTAGTTCATCTATCAGATCCATCGATCTTTCTTGGTCCTCCCTGACGTCTTCAGCGGAACAAGAGTCGCAATCTGGAATCTCAGAACGGCTCTTCTGCGTCTGTTCCCACTCATTACCACAATTCTTACAAACCCAGAAAACCCTTCTCTCTGTGATATTCTCAGAAAGTAGGAGTCGGTCGACTGCGCCTTGTTCCAAGGCATTTCTAATCATTACCTCGCCGTATGTCGCCTTTGGGTGGGCCTGCATAACTTCTCGAAGAAAGGAGTCGACAAGTTCCCTCTCAGCATCCAATTCAATCTGGTCCATCAGCCCCCCAGCACGCTGAATGAGCTCCCTTAGACCACTCTCATTTGAGTAACCTACATCGAAGAATGGTTCCCTAATGAGCTTCTTTATTTCATGATGAAAATAATCGTTCTTGACAACATAATCCTTTGTCGCTCCCGGGCCTCCGATGATTATTCCCTTGAGATCCTCGATC
>CAYFGD010000139.1:0-1925 GCA_964342715.1 uncultured Candidatus Poseidoniales archaeon
TGACTACCTCTCGGCCAGAGGCTCGCAGGACTGGTTGCGAATCGGGCTGAGCCTGTTCGCTTCCGGGATGGGGATATGGATCCTTTTCGCTCCATCGGAGGTCGGCTACTATGGAGGGTTCTGGGATGTCGTCGGCTACGCCATCTCCGCGTCCACGCCATTCCTACTTCTGGCGTATGTCGGGCCGATGATCCGTGAGAGGCTGCCGTCGGGTGTGACTCTAGCGGACTATGTGCGCATCCGCCTAGGCAGGCCAATGCAGGTCTATGTGGGATTTATTTCGGTGCTGTACATGTTCACCTTCCTATTCGCCGAGTTCACTGCAATCGGCAAGGGGATGAAGACTCTCTCCGGGATGGAGCCCCTAATTCCCATGGCACTGGTGGGGATTGTCACCGCAGGGTACGTATCGAGAGGCGGCCTTCCAGCATCTCTGGCGACCGACAGAGTTCAAGCATGGACCATCATGTTCCTTGTGGTGGCCCTGCTGCTCGTTCTTTTCGGCGGAGATATAGGGGGCCTGATTGATGATGCCAGGGCGTACAACCCCGAAGACTCATGGAGTATCGGGTCTATGTCGTACATGGACTCTTTCGAATCGGGCCTGGCTCTGATAGTCGCTATCACTGCTGCTGAGATGTTCTCCCAGGGAAACTGGCAGCGGGCGTGGGCGTCTGAGTCCGACGAGGCCCTTGCCAAGGGGGCATGGCTCGCTGCGGCCCTCGTCCTCCCGCTGGTATTCGTGATGGGCGTTCTCGGGACCGTCGTCGCTGGGCAGGGGGCCGTAACCGAACCATCTGCTGCCTTCTTCTACCTGATTGAGGATGCCGGTGTTCTGTTTGTAGCCGCATTCATCGTCCTTGCAATCGCTCTGGTATGCTCCAGCGTCGATACTCTGCAAAATGCCATTGTGGCTTCGATATCAAGAGATCTCAGCGATAGCACAATGAGTCTGCATAATGCACGTTACCTGACAATCGGCATGATTCCCATAGCAATCTATCTGGCCACTGAGCCAACACTCCCTTTCACTATACCACTGATTGGAATATCCGCCTTCGATGCGGGCGGTGTGTTTCGGATTTTCCTGTTCGCCGACTTGCTAGCAGCTGCAACGGTGATGCCAGTTCTCCTCACCCTGTGGGAGGGAGTCTCTTCCAAGGGCGCACTGATTGGCGCTGTCTGTGGACTGCTCTCCGTGGTCCTCTATGGCGCGTATACCGCGGATATCTGGACTGGTATCGATTACGTCTTCTCACCGACCAACGAGTTCGGCCTGGCGAACCTGCACGTATTCCTCTCAGCGGTCATAGGCTCCTCCATCGTGACGGTCGCTGGGTCCTACGCACTCCCTGATGAGGAATGAGCGGGCCCTGCGCTTTGTTCATGAACGACCCCCTCTTCGCGACTCCGTGGATACAAGGAAACCCCTCTCTATACTGCTCCCTTGGAATGATGTCTGGAGGCCGTTGTGGTCCCGCAGGGAGGGCATGGGAGGGTGGATGTTCACCCTTTTCGTTTTCATCATTGGCCTGACTTGCGTGGCTGTTCCCTACTTCGCCTCCAACAACATCGCAGCAAGCTATCTTGGAACAGTTTGGGATCCCGAGATACCATTCGACCGCGATTTCCCCGTGATCAATTGGATGATCATACCGTATGCCGCACTGTACCTATTCTACCCGGCTACCCTGATAATCGCCCCACGTAACGACAGGGGAAGGATAGAACTCGCTCTGGGAATCCAAGGACTAGCTCTCGCTACCTTGTTCTGCGTCTTCTTCTTCATGGCGCTACCCGCAGAGATAGACCTCAGGGACCAGCTCGATACCCATTGGCTGGATCACCCTCCCAACGCGTTGGAGGAGGCACTCTTTGGCTTCATCCACTTCTCGGATAATCCCTGGAACGCATGGCCGAGCCTC
>CAYFGD010000140.1:0-1869 GCA_964342715.1 uncultured Candidatus Poseidoniales archaeon
TGGATGGGGGAGGATCAAGAGGAGCCTTAGGAGGAATGGCATTCCAGGCGCTTCCGAGAAAGGACCGGTGGATGACCAGCCTACTGAGTCAGAAGCGGATGACGGTGGGACGGTTAGCGTGGACGTTGACTTCCATCAAATCGTGCCCGCGGCTGTGATCGAGGACGCATCAGATGCTTTGGTAATGGGTATCGAGAGGCTGGACCCGGATGTTCAATCGGATCTCAGGTTCGTGGTTTCGATGATGGGGGACCTGGAAAGAATGGTCGGTACGATTCTAAGAGGCCATGGAGGAAGGTGGGGCGAGGCCCAGAAGGAGTTGGTGTTGAGACTGGCGAAGCGGAGGGGCTGGCCGATTGATAGTGAATCAGTCAGGACTAGAGTATCCAGGGTTGCCACTGACATAGCGGAGATAAAGGGGGCCCGAATGGGTGAATTCGGAACAGAACAATCAAGACACTCACTGAGGGATTTGGTGACCAGCAATGAGTCTGGAACAAGAATCAGAGAGACAATGAGAGAGGCCCAGAGGGCCCTTGACGGCAGGCTCAGTTAGGAAGGCAGAATTCGGAAGAACCCGAACCTTGGCTCGATAATTGAACCATCTATGTCCCTGAGGCTCTCCAGTGCGTCCTCTGCTTCTTCCCTAGAGAAACCCGCTTCAACACATGAGAGTATAATTGAGTCGTACTCGACTCCCTCTCCGGAGTCCCTAGCACTTATCGTCGCAATAATTGTCCCGTGCAAGTCCCCTGCGGGCTCTATTGGGGCCGGATTACCTGTATCCGTACTAGGTGCTTCCTGCATTGAGGAGCTTTCAGGCTCGGACGGGGGCTCTTGGATGAGGCTGGACCTTCCTGAGGCCGCAGAAAGTGCCTGAAGCACCCCCACACGGTAGTTCTCACTATCGAATTCTGGATAGTGCTCCCTAGCCGAAACGAGGCCATTTACAAGATCGGATGGTATGCCTGCGCTTTCCATGGAGTTTCTGTTTAGTTCGATTCCTGCGGACTTCTCATATGCGTCTATTCGGCGAAGAGTTGCATCGGCCGCATCAGTGAGCCACATGGAGTAAGTGTCCTTGTCACAAACTGCGAATTGCTCTGTCCTTAGTGACATGAAAATGCCTCCGTCCTCCTGCTCGAACCACCTCGATCTTCCAACTAGCATCATCAGAAACCTATCGCCCGACTCGAATCTAGCCAGAAGTTCTTCGGCGTCTGAATGGAGCTCGGGCTGGAACGGTGCGATATTGAAGAAGTGGATTCCGGTCGGGTCTCTGAGTGATCCGGAGTAACTTGGGCCGTTGTCTCCATCCCTTCTTTCCATTCTGTCGATCACGCCTCCCACCAGTGCCCTGTTTACTCGAGCGCCTAGCTTGGTCACGACGAAGGAGGGGTCATACTCCCCAGCACCGACCTCAGTTAGAGATGAGTCAGAGTATTCTCTTGCGAGCATCCTGATCGCGCTCTGCCTCACTCTCCTTTGGCCCTCCATCATAGGGTCACCCCCCACTTCTCCATTACATGATTGGCCGCATCCTGAGGGTGGGTTTGCTCCTTGGAAGCGCTATCGGCTAGGACCATTGCGCCTTGGTCGTCTATCAAGGCGAGTCCGTTCACCGACACCCTCCTGCCCAGATATTCATCGCGGATAGAAGCTAGGAATGCTTCCTGTCCATCCTTGGAGATCTCAAGTTCGGCGTCGAACGAGGACTCGAAATGCAACGCCACGGCCTTCCGAACTCGAAAGGCGTGATCCTGCGATAGCGACTCAACCTCGGACAAAACGTAGTCTCTGGCGAGATCGGGTCCGACGATCGGTGCGAGAAGGTGAAGAAGCTCCGCAGCGGCGATGCGTTTGTCCTCG
>CAYFGD010000141.1:0-1842 GCA_964342715.1 uncultured Candidatus Poseidoniales archaeon
TCATGGAGAGGACTCAAGACGGACTATCCATACCATGGTGCATGGACGTAGTCCGCGCAGCGGTTCTACTGGTTCACCCAATACTGGCATTACTGCTCATCCGAATCTTCTTCAGACAGAGGTCATGGAGAAAAATCTCAAACAATCTGAGATCAGAGGAGAGGGACGAATCTCTACAGGCACACCAGAGGGTAGGCGACGCAGCAATGCTCTACCTTTTAGGAGTAATTTCCATTGCATTCATCGCACAAATTGCAAGAGCGATTCTCGAGGACAAATCCGCGTTCGAATATCTATTGCCTGGCCATTACCATGGTTGGGCAGGACTCTTAGCCCTCCTATTGATGACAATATTATGGCGCCTCGGAAGGAAAACTAGAGACCTAAAGGAGGAAGGAAAATCGCACTCCGGATCAAGGAACCTTCATGGAAGAATGAGTGACGTAATGGCAATATTAGTGGTCATTCACGCATTTCTAGGATTCCTTTACCTACTGGAGTTATTCTGACTAACGCATACCCGGCTTCCAGAATTGCAGAGGAACCGGAGAATCACCTTTCATGGCTCTGAAAGCAAGGTGATCAGCCCTTTCATTCCACCTGTGCCCCCTATGGGCACGAACATGCTCCCACTCCACACTACAGACACTAGACGCCTCTTCCCAAAGTTCTTGGACACGTTTAGCCAAGTCAGAATTTGCCTTTGCCTTCCATGCGCTGGAAGATACATTACCGGCATAGGTAGAATCGGTCCTAACTACCACTCCTTCTATGTCCGGATTTAGAAGTACCCACCTCAGAGCGTGGGCAATCGCGCTGAGCTCTGCCGTATTGTTCGACCCGACCTCTGCCCCCATGAAGCCCTCCTCCTCAGAATTAGTCACAACCTGACCACATTTCTCTGTAACCAAGTCACCCTGCCCCTTTCCAGTCCCACTATCACCGATAATGACACAAAATCCCCATCCAGCAGGGGTAGAAGATGTCACGTTTCTGTTGTCTTCGCAAGACCCATCTACATAGATGTTCACAGACTTCAAGCCAGACACCCTACTCCGCAATCAGACCCGAATAGGAACTCGAATCGAGTAGCACTTCGAGTTCCGAGGAGTCCGAAAAGGCAATCCGGCAAATCCAACCATCACCATAGGGATCGTCATTGATCAGCTCGGGAGAATCTTCCAGGTCTTCGTTAACACTGACCACCTCGCCACCCACTGGGGCATAAATTTCGCTGACCGATTTTACCGACTCAACACTGGCGAAAGACTCCATTGAGGAAACCATTGCCCCATTCTCAGGGAGCTCGACCCATACAACATCCGTCAATGCATTCTGTGCGAAGTCGGTAATTCCAATTACAACTTCACTGCCTTCAACTCTAATCCACTCGTGCTCCTTTGTATATTTCAGGTCTTCAGGCACCTCGCTCAACGTCTCACCCTAAACAATGCGAGAGCATCCATCGAGTCAAGGTTTCGATGCTCATTCCTCTTCCCCGAGACTCTCCTCAAGATGCTCCTTCTCTAGTTCAGCCCAAGCCGTCCCCATCCCATCAACACTGGCCTCATCCTGCTCGATCCTCAGTCTAGCAGTCATTTCTGCCTCATTTTCTCTGCTTATCCATCTATCCATGAAGTGACTGCCGTACTCGTTCCCCCCAGCTCTCGAAATCGAAATATATAGCAGACCGAAGATAATTGCTAGTATCGGGAACGCTATTGCAACGTCATCACTGTTCGAAGAGTCATCATCCATCACGACTAAGTCCCCGTCTTCGATGCCCAACGCGGTAAGGAAAGGAGGGCGATGCAGAGTCCGCCGAGAACTCTCCTAAGGCGT
>CAYFGD010000142.1:0-1761 GCA_964342715.1 uncultured Candidatus Poseidoniales archaeon
GAAACAAGGTCGAGGATTTCGGAGTCGGCTTCTTCACCAAGTACGGTGACGGGGGGGTCGACATCTCCCCAATCGCCGACCTATACAAATCAGAAGTTTACTCCCTTGCAAAGGCTCTCGGAATCATCCAGGAAATCCAGGATGCCGCCCCCACGGACGGCCTGTGGGGCGACGGCAGGACCGATGAGGAGCAGATGGGTGCTACATACGAGGAATTGGAGTGGGCAATGAGGGAGATAGAGAGCCCTTCGGGCAAAGAACCCACGGAGAGGCAGAGCCGGGTGATGGAGAGGTACCTCCAGCTAAACAGCGCCAATTCCCACAAGATGAAGCCGATTCCCGTGTTCAAGAGGGGGACCACTGAGTTCAATTAAGGCGCGCCCTACGCCTAGCCATGCAGGAAGGCGTTGCAATGCAAACCAGTTATGCCGACAGTGGCCAAATCATGGCAGTTGAGTTCGATAGGAAGATTATCATTTACTGGTGGATGATGGCAAACGTAGGCCTTCTAGCTTCGGTGGTTGGAATCATACTAATGCCAATCTGGATCCCGTTCGGGTGGCTTGTTCACAGGAAGCAGTATGAGCACATGAGCGGTGCCCTTACAGAACGCTCGATCAACATGCGCATGGGTTGGTTGTTCAAGAAGCAGCAGAACATCGCTCTGGACAAGCTGACCGATGTCTCGATCCACGAGGGCCCGATTCTGAGCGCGTTCGGAGTCGTCAGGATGCAGTTCGAGACTGCGGGTGCCGCCCCGTTCATACTGACCGGGGTTAAGAACGCTAACGAGTTCCGAGATCTAGTCCTCAGGCAGAGGGACTCGCTGGTCTCAAATCCTCAGGCCCAGGCCGCCCCTCAGGCCGGTTCAAGCGACGTCCTAGTCGAGATCAGGGACCTCCTGAAGAGCATAGACTCTAGGCTCGAGTGATCGGTAGCGCCCAGGGTGCCTGAGTGCAACCCAATGCAACAGATACGAGTCATTGAGAGCCGTTTGAAACACATCGTTGATAGTGAACTAACCCACCCCTAGGTCCGATGGACCTAGTCCTAGTAGCCTCGTTCCTGTTATTCATGTGTGCCTTTGCTGGTATTGGATTAGCCAGCATGTGGGTCAAGGAAGACACGACCGATGACTACCTTGTCGCAGGCCGTGGAATGCACCCGGCATTGGCCGCTTTATCGGCGGTTAGCACATGGAACTCTGGATACATGTTCATCGGTTTCATTGGTTTTACCTACACGATGGGATACTCCATTATTTGGATAGGTCTAGGCTCGATGGCCGGCCAAATTATTGCATGGACCTGGCTCTACAAGTTCATTCAACAGTCGGCTAAGGAAAGGGATGTTCGTTCACTGTCCTCTTTGGTTTCCAATGTTACAGGTTCACCTGAGGCAAAACTTGCTGCTGTTCTTTCAGTTCTATTCCTAGCAGTTTATGCTGCGGCCCAACTAACCAGCGGAGGAAAAGCACTCTACGTCATGTTAGGATGGTCAGAAGTGATTGGAATTCTGATTGGTTTTGTCCTAGTGGTGGCCTATTGCTACGCGGGCGGAATTCGAGCATCAATCTGGACAGATGCAGCTCAGTCTAGTGTGATGATAATTGGCTCAAGCTTGCTATGTTACGTCGCTATTCAAGAGGTTGGCGGAATTTCTGGTTTACATGAGGGGCTGGAATCCCAAAATGCGAATCTAACTAGCATGGTTCCAGCCGACCTAAACTTTGGAGTAAGCCTGTGGATATTCGCTTTCTTC
>CAYFGD010000143.1:0-1757 GCA_964342715.1 uncultured Candidatus Poseidoniales archaeon
CGTACATGAAATCGATATCGCGCCTACTCTCAGAAAGAGGGCAATAGTCACACCTCCAATGACAGTTTCCCGTAATGAAAAGAACCAGTTTGCTTCCCATCTGGCATTGTATGCAGCCCTCGCAGTCTGCGAGATCGGCGGCCTCTGCCACTTCGGCTAAATGAGGAAGGATGCTCATTCCATAGCCTCCTTCGCAGACCCTAGGAGCCAATCGTGGAATCCCGGATCGCCAGACAGTTCCGGATGGAATGTGAGTGCTATGACGTTGCCCGATCTAACGCCAACTACCTCTTCTCCGTGCATCGCTGAGATCTCCGCGTCGTTGGATGTGAATCTAGGGGCCCTGATGAAAACTCCGGGGAAATCGCGTTCCAGAAGTGGTGAGTAGATGGTGTCTTGGAAGGAGTCGGATTGCCTACCGTACGCATTGCGATCGATACACGCATCGACTAGTGGGAGTCCCCCGTCCTGGGGTTCGGAGAGGAGGATTGCTCCCGCACACGTGCCCAGTACTGGACGGTCAGGGTTGTCCCTTATCCATTGGAAAAGACTGGGGAGAAGGTTAGATGCCTTATCTAATCCCGTGAGCCTCATCGTGGTTGACTCGCCACCTGGCAAGATTATCGCATGTGGATCGGAGGATTGGAGGTCAGAGAGCTTTCTAATCTCGTGAACCTCTACCGGAATTTGGGAATTGGAAGATGCTGCCTCTATTGAGGCAATATGGGCGTGCCTTGCGCCCTGAAGCATGACCAAACCGATTCGCAGCACGACCCGGCGTCCCGCCTAGTAGAGATGAACCCTGTCGTGCCCTCCGATGGGCTGAAAGACCGGGTATTGTACGTCCAAGCATGACTGGGGCGGGCCGGATGCACAATTTCGGCGCGGGGCCAGCCGTACTTCCCCTCGAGGTGGTGTCCGAAGTAGCCGAGGCTCTTCCGAACCTATCGGGTAGCGGTTTTGGGCTACTGGAGGTCTCTCACAGAAGTGGGACCTTCCAGAACGTCATCGACTCTGCGGAGGAGAGGGTTAGAAGGGTCCTTTCTGTTCCTGATGATTACCATGTTCTATTCCTACAGGGAGGTGCTTCCACACAATTCTACATGACTGCCCTTAATTTGCTTGGAAGTGAGGGGAAGGCTGACTTCCTAATCACTGGCGGTTGGTCTCAGAAGGCCATCAAGGAGGCAGGGAGGGTTGGTGATGCCGAAGCGGCTTGGGACGGGTCTGAAGACGGATTCGTTTCTGTCCCTAGCGATGGCGATTATGCCATTAGGGAAGAAGCGAGCTACATGCACTACACGTCAAATAACACTCTCTTTGGAACCCAGTTCCACCACCTTCCGGACAGCGGAGGAAAGCCACGGGTCGTAGATGCAAGCTCAGACATCTGCGGGACTCCCTTGGACGTATCATCCCATGACCTCGTCTATGCTGGGGCGCAGAAGAATCTGGGGCCCAGCGGGGTAACCCTAGTCATCCTATCCCCCTGGGCGGTTTCCAAGATTGGAGGAGGGGTTCCCACGATGTTGGACTACAGGACCCACGTTTCCAAGGGGTCCATGTTCAACACCCCAAACACATTCGGAATTTTCGTCCTTGACAGAGTTATGGCATGGGTCGAGAGAAATGGGGGCCTAGAGGGGGCCATTGAGAGGAACAGAAAGAAGGCGTCACTTCTCTACGAGGAGTTGGATAGGACGCCATTCTGGGCCCCTCACGCCAATACTGATTCAAGATCTGTGATGAACGTCACA
>CAYFGD010000144.1:0-1732 GCA_964342715.1 uncultured Candidatus Poseidoniales archaeon
TATCCCATGGAGCTCCTGAGACCGCCCATCAACTGGTATAGGACTTGGTCAACCGCACCTCGGGAGGGTACTCTACCCTCGATTCCCTCTGGTACGTACTTCCTGGTGTCCCCCTGGGAGGACTGGAAGTAACGGTCGGAGGACCCCTTGCTCATTGCACCCAGGGACCCCATCCCCCGATACTGCTTGTACGCCCTTCCTTGGTAGAGGATGGTCTCCCCGGGAGACTCATCGGTACCCGCAAGAAGCGACCCGACCATCACACAATCTGCACCGGAAGCTATCGCCTTGGCGATGTCCCCGCTGTACTTGATTCCCCCATCCGCAATTACTGGGACCCCCCTCTCGGAGCAAGCCTCTACCGTGCTCATCACCGCAGTGAACTGGGGGACCCCAACTCCAGTGACAATCCTAGTCGTGCATATCGATCCAGGCCCAATCCCGACCTTGATGGCATTCGCACCGCTTTCGATCAGCGCTTCTGCCGCTTGAGGGGTGCCCACGTTCCCTGCGATTATCTGCGCGTCAGGACCCGCTTGGTCCCTGATGGTACGTACCGTCTCCAGGACCCCATGGGAGTGGCCATGGGCAGTGTCCACAGCCACTGCATCGGCCCCTGCCTCGAACATAGCCAGCGCCCTCAGGATCCCCAATTCCCCGGTCCCAGTTGCAGCGACCACGCGAAGCCTGCCTAGGTCGTCCTTGCACGATAGCGGATTGTCCCGGGATCGATTAATGTCGCGAACGGTGATCAGGCCCGAGAAGCCACCTTCGGGATTGACCACTACCAGCTTCTCAATCCTGTGCTGGTGAAGCAGCCTCTTCGCGTCTTCCAGGTCGACGTGCTCTGGAACGGTGATCAGTTCCGTGGTCATTACCTCTGAAATCTTCGTCCCCTCGTCCTCTACGAATCTGATGTCCCTGTTGGTCACCATTCCGACAATACCGCCATCTCCGTCAATCACGGGGAATCCGGAGAAACCGTACTGGTCCTTCTTCATCCTAAGTTCTCCGACCGTCATCGTCGGCTCAACCGTGACTGGCTCGAGGACTAGCCCCGACTCGAACCTCTTGACCTTGTCAACCTCCACAGCCTGCTCCTCGATGGGCATGTTTCTGTGGACGACCCCTATCCCCCCGCTCTGGGCCATTGCAATCGCCATCTCTGCCTCGGTGACGGTGTCCATCGCAGCTGACACTATGGGTGCGTTGAGGTCTATGCCGGTGGTTAGCCTGGTTGAAAGATCAACTTCGGCTGGGAGAACTGCTGACTCTGCTGGCAGTAGGAGAACGTCGTCGTAACTCAGTGCGGTCTCTATCTGCGCCATTAGGGATACGCGTGAAGACTTGTACTTCAACGATTCCATGAAGTCGTTTACTACTCTTCTTCACCCTGCATCTTGGTCATTGCTTGAGCCCAGACCTTTCCTTCAAAGTCCTCATGCTTCCCATAAGAAACACCACCAATCGGCTGCCACCCGTCCTTTATCCTGATTTGTACCAGTTCAATAAGGCATGGCCTGTCCCATTCCTTTTGATTAAAAACAGCATATTTCTCAGGCGTGCTCATATTTTCTGCATAGACTACGGTATATTCCATGAGAACAATTTGGCAATGTGATATGTAAATCTCTCTAATTTCACTTCCGTCGGATTCAAGAAACACCGTCCGCCCCCGGATGTGGTGATTACGTGATTAGGCCGGCCATAGTAGGATGGAGGGAGTGGGTAG
>CAYFGD010000145.1:0-1692 GCA_964342715.1 uncultured Candidatus Poseidoniales archaeon
TGTCCCAGGAGAAACGATCCTCCATCGTTATCCCGGGCGGAAGGATAGATCCCGCCACTATGAGACAGGCCACTCAGGCCGATACAGATGAGGAGCTAATCGAGTCGCTCAGGAGGAGCGGTTCCTTCGACGATTCGGGCTTCGAAGAGGCTATGTCGGCCTCCAAGTCCCTTGGTTCTCTGGATCCATACGCAGAACTGATGTCACATCAAAGGCACGCGATGCTGAAGAGATTCTCGCATCTAAGCCCGGTTTCGCCTTTCCCTGTGATACATTACATTGAGTGCAAGGCACTCGAAGTTAGAAATCTACGACTACTCGTGCGCGGTAAGTCAGTAGGCCTCCCGGATGAGGTAATAGAGGCGCATTTGGATTACTGAGGTGAAATTATGGAGATAGCAGTTGTAGGGCCGCTTGAATTCACCCTTGGTTTCCAGTTGGCGGGGGTGAAGAACCTCCACAACACAAGTGACCATGAGGAGATGGCCGAGATAATCCGCACTCTCCTAAATCAGACCGAGATAGGGGTTGTCGTGATAGACAACTCAGACCTCATAATGCTCCCGGAAAGGCTGCGTGTGCAGATTGCTGAGAGCGTCACCCCCACAGTTTTGGGAATAGGGACGGAGGAGGACCACACCCTCCGCGAGTCAATCAAGTCAGCTCTAGGAGTGGACCTCTGGAAGTAAAAAAATCAAGAATAATGGAAGTGAAAAAAATGAGCAAAGAGAATGGAGTAATTTACCGGATTTCCGGGCCAGTAGTAACAGCAATTGGAATAGCACCTAGAATGTATGAGGTTGTGCGTGTTGGCCATGAGGGCCTCATGGGTGAGGTCATCGAGCTGCACGGGGATCAATCTGTCATACAGGTTTACGAGGAGACTTCTGGAATCAAGCCAGGGGAGCCCGTGGTCAGGACTGGACAGACCCTGTCAGTGCAACTTGGGCCGGGCCTTCTGACCCAGATTTACGACGGGATACAGCGTCCACTTCCCAAATTGGAAGAGACGATGGGCGTTTTCATCACACGTGGTGTTGATGCAGACGGCCTCGATCTGAAGAAGAAGTGGGAGTTCAATGCAACCGTGAAGAAGGGCGATGAGATCGGCTCCGGACAGGTAATTGGAACGGTTCAGGAAACGGAGACGATCGAGCATCGCGTAATGGTCCCTCCTAATGCGGGAGGGAAAGTGAAGGAAATAAAATCTGGAACTTTCAATATTACAGAGCCTGTTTGCACCCTAGATGATGGGACTGAGATAGCAATGATGCAGGAGTGGCCAGTCCGTTCCCCCAGGCCTTTCGTGCAGAAGTACGCTCCCGATGTCCCACTGATTACAGGTCAGAGGATTCTAGACTTCCTTTTCCCCCTAGCTAAGGGCGGTACTGCGGGAATCCCGGGTCCTTTCGGTTCCGGAAAAACTGTCACCCAACAGCAACTTGCTAAGTGGTCCGACGCGCAGATCGTGGTTTACATTGGCTGCGGAGAAAGGGGCAATGAGATGACGGAGGTTCTCGATGAGTTCCCCCACCTTATTGATCCAAATACGAACAAGCCCCTGATGAACAGGACAGTCATGATTGCAAATACTTCCAATATGCCTGTAGCGGCTAGAGAGGCTTCCGTTTACACAGGAATAACAATCGCCGAGTACTTCCGTGATATGGGGTACAATGTGGCTCTAATGGC
>CAYFGD010000146.1:0-1535 GCA_964342715.1 uncultured Candidatus Poseidoniales archaeon
CCCTGCTGGAGGGCAGGAGGGTCTTGTGCCCGCACTACCTCTGCTACCCCAAGTCCGCGGACTGGTCGGGCGAGGGGGAGATTGACTCCACGCTGGACTACCTCGCCGCAGAGAAGCTGCTTATGCGGGAAGATGGTGCTGTGGACATCCTAGGACACTCCTATGGTGGCTTCATCGGCCTCAGACTGGCTAAGAATCACCCAGAAAAGGTGAGGAGGATGTCGTTCCATGAGCCCACCGTATGGGGATGCCTGCAGTCGACGGACCGGGACGACCTGAAGAACGACTTCGGGGAGGTTGTCGAGACGTTCTTCACCGAGGGACTGTCGCCCGAAGACTTCCTGCAGGATTTCGTTGACTACTGGAACTTCCCTGGTGCCTGGAGTTCGATGCCGGAGAACAGGAAGGAGATGTGGAGGTCTCTGCAGCCGAAGATCCTCAGCGAGGTCAGGCTTCTTTGTTACGACAAGACCGCGCCTGAGTACTACGAAAGCATAGGGCACCCAATTCTGATCACTCTAAGCGATGAGACTCCTCCTCACCAGTTCGAGGCTTGCACCATCCTATCCGGATCTCTTCGTGACGTTAGGGTCGAGGGGGTCCCGGGTGGGCACATGGGAGTTATCACCGAATCCGGCGTTGTGATGCCCCTGCTCGCTGGTTGGTTGATCCGATAGTCTTAGGAACATGCCTCGGGAGTTGGGGATGGTTGGCTTGAAGCCCCATTTCTCGTAGAATCCATCGACATCTGCCATGAGGTTGATGTAGGACTTATTGGATGCTTCTCGAGTGATGTATTCCATCAGTGAATCCATTATCATAGTGCCCCCTCCATTGCCTTGCCAATTCTGATCAACTGCCATGTCACAGATGTGGAAGACCGTTCCTCCGTCTCCAACAACCCTTCCCATTCCTACGATCTCATCTGAATCATCGTGCCTTAGTAAGACCGAGAAAAGCTCTGATCCGAGGCCCTTGGTAGCGCCGCTAATGGTCCTCGGCCTCATTCCTGCATTCTCTCTTAGACGCAGGTACGTTTCGACGTCGGGAACTGAAATCTCGATGGAAAACAGCCGATCACTTCCGCCCGAACTTCTTCTTCCTTTGTCCGCCCTGCTTCTTGAACGACTTCCTCTGGGCCCTCTTCCTGCGATCCCCCTTGGCTGGGCCGGCGGATACGCCCTTTCGGCCCTCCTCCTTGGACTTCTTCATCTCGGAGCGCATCCTGAGCCCTATCTCGCGCATGACCCCCTCTTTGCTGTCGGCCCCCGTGGCCTCCATGGCGTCGCTCGTGGACAGGACTAGCCTGCCCTCGACCGTGTGGGGCCTGGAAGGGTGACTGGCCTCGGGCTGCTTCTTCATCTTCCTGATCCCAACCTTGCTCGCAGCCCATGCCAGGGCGTCGAGCGATGGCTGCGGTATGCTGGCCTCCTTGGAGACCCTGCGACCGGATGACCTGGTCAACTTGGAGTCGAAGTAGCCGGTCCAGAGGGTCATCTTGCTGGGGTCGCCGGCCATGCTATCACCAGTGTCTC